>JAFWMI010000037.1 GCA_017513965.1 Atopobiaceae bacterium | reverse complement strand
GGACCCACTCCCAACTTTCCGGTATCTCGAACGGGATTTCATCGTCGATGCAGACGGGTTCGCCCTTGCCGCGCTTCTCATAGTGCGACCCATCGGAAGCTCGGTAGATAATCGATTCGCCGCCCTTGGGGGCGCGAATCTTCTTCTCCTTGATGAGTTTGGCCCGTTCCGCACGGATGCGATCGAGCAGTACGGATGCCGGCTCGTCGTTCGGATCCTGTGGGACGAGCTTGCCCTGCACGGCCAGCTGAAGAATCGAGTTGCGCAGGTCCTTAGCCTTCATCCTCGACCTCGATTCCGAGAATCTCGCAGATTTTGGCAAGCTTCTCGTCTATCGCGGCATCGAGCTTCGCGCGCTCGGCACGGTAGTTGCGGATGAGCTCGTCGGGCGGCAGGATGACCTCTTCCTCGTGCGGGTAGCCGCACAGGTCGAAATTGAAGCCTCCGGCCACGAGCTCGTCGATGGTGTAGCGCTTGGCCTTCGGACCGTCGGGCAGCTCAATCTCCTTGCGGTTGACCCACCATTCGCGCACGTGATCAAAGTGCTCGCCACGCATGGGCTTGGTCTTGGAGAAGTGCTTGTAGCCCTCGGGCATGTCCATGCGGTAGAACCACACGCCGTCGCTCTTGCCCGTGTTGTCGAAGAACAGGATGTTGGTGGTGATAGAGGTGTACGGGGCGAATACGCTCTGCGGCATACGGACGACCGTGTGCAGGTTGAAGTCCTCGAGCAGTCGGCGCTTGATCTCCACCTTGGCCGAGTCCTGGCCGAAGAGGAATCCGTCGGGGATGATGACGGCGGCGCGCCCGCCCTTCTTCAGGCGGTAGAGGATGAGCGCCAGGAACAGGTCCGCCGTTTCCGAGCTGCGCAGGGCTGTCGGGAAGTTGCCCTGTATGGTTGCCTTCTCCGAGCCGCCGTAGGGCGGGTTCATGAGTACCACGTTGAACTGCCCGCCCTTCTTGTGGCGATACTCTCGGATGTCACTGTCAAGCGAGTTGTCGTGGTAGACCTGCGGCGAGTCGATGTCGTGCAGCAGCATGTTCGTCACGCAGAGGAGGTATGGCAGCTGCTTCTTCTCGATGCCGTAGATGGACTGGGAGTAAGTGTCCTTGTCGGCAGGAGTCTTTACCTGCGGTGCCAGTAGCTTGAGTGCGCTCGTCAGGAAGCCGCCCGTGCCACACGCGAAGTCCGCCACGGTCTCTCCCAGCTTCGGTGCCAGCATCTCGGCCATGAAGTCGGTCACCGCGCGTGGCGTGTAGAACTCGCCTGCGTTGCCAGCTGACTGCAGGTCCTTGAGGATGGTCTCGTAGATCTCGCCGAAGGCGTGGCGCTCCCTGTACTCGGTGAAGTCGACAGCCTGGTCGATCTCGTTGACCACCTGGCGCAGTAGGATGCCGTCCTTCATGTAGTTGTTCGCGTCGGTGAAGGCTGCCTTCACTACGGCCTGACGCAGTGGTGCGTCAGGACCCAGCTCAAGCCCGCTGAGGGTCGGGAAGAGCCTGTTGTTCACGAAGTCAAGGAGCTCCGCGCCAGTGAGGGCCTTGCCGTCCTTGCGGTCGTGTGCCCAGCTGTGCCAGCGTAGCTCGTCGGGTATTACCGACTCGTACGAGTCGTCGTAGAACTCCCACTCCTGCTCCTTGGCGTCGTAGATCTTCAGGAAGAAGAGCCACGTCATCTGCTCGATGCGCTGCGCGTCGCCGTTGACTCCGGCGTCGTTGCGCATGATGTTCTGCAGGGTCTTCACGAGGGATCCGAGTGCCATGGGTCACCTTTCGCTTCGTCTATGCGGCGTATAGAACGTCCTCGAGCTCCTGAGCTGCGGCGAGGTACTCCTGCCTGCCGCCGAAATACTCCACTATCACCATCGGGCTGCCGAACTGCCTGAACTCCTCCATTCCCAGCACGCGCGGGTCGTCGAGGTCCACGAGGTTGGCGGTCGAGTACTTGTCGAGCAGCGTCTCCAGCACCTGCCTGGCCACACCCTCGTAGCGCTCGAAGAGCGCTGCCCGCTTGGCGTTGCGCGCCCGTTCGCTGCGGGTGAGGGGCTTTGCGTCGTAGGCCACGTGGCAGATGAGGTCGAAGTCGCTCATCTCGGCCTGCCCCGCCTCCTTGCGCAGCTCGTCCAGGAACACGCCATGCTCGCGTAGCGCGTCCACGATGGCCTGCTTGCGGCGCTGTCCCTTCCACGCCTTGAGGAAGTGGTCGAGCGTGTCGTACTCTCCGAGGATGTTCTTGCGCGTGTAGTCGGTCAGACTCTCGGTCACGAGCTGCCCGCTGCTCGAGTAGTACTCGACGCGCTCCGATACGATGCGCACCTCCACGCCAGAGACGTAGTACTTGACGCGCCCGCTCACGGGGTCGTCGGGCGGCCAGGTGGGAGGATCGTCAGGACCGGGTCCAGGTGGCGGCGCCACGGGCGGGTCGTCCGGACCTGGCATGGGCGGGTCGTCCGGCGGGTCGATGGGCTCGTCTGGCCCGGGCTCGTAGATCTGGACGGGCTCGCCGTCGAAGGCGGGGTCGGCGAACAGGCGCGAGGCATTGCGGAAGTCTAGGATGGTGAAGTAGAGCTTGCCGTACGGCTCGTATATGCGCGTGCCGCGCCCAATAATCTGCTTGAACTCGGTCATGCCCTGCTCGCCGAAAATGTTGTCGAGCACGACGACCCTGCACGTCTTGCAGTTGACGCCTGTCGTGAGGAGCTTTGAGGTCGTGACGATCGCCGGGTAGGGCTCGTCCACGTCCATGAAGGTGTCGAGCTGCGCCTTTCCCTCCTTGGAGTCGCCCGTGATACGCATGACATAGTTGGGATGCTCGGCCACGATGTCGTTGTTGGCGTTCACGAGTGCTTGCCGCATGCGCTCCGCGTGGTCGATGTCCACGCAGAACACGATGGTCTTGGAGAGCCGATCGGTCTCCATGAGGAAGCGCGTGACCTTGGCAGCCACCTCCTTGGTGCGCTCGTCTATGACCATGGTGCGGTCGAAGTCGTTGCGCTCGTAGACGCGGTCCTCGATGACCTGCCCCTTGTCGTCAATGGCGCCCTCGCCCGGGCGATAGCCGTACACGTCCACGTTGAGCTGGGGGCGCACCACTTTGTACGGGGCGAGGAAGCCGTCGGCGATGCCCTGTTTGAGCGAGTAGGTGTAGGCTGGCTCGCCGAAGTAGTCTATGTTTGAGACGTCCTTGGTCTCCTTGGGCGTGGCGGTCATGCCGATTTGTACGGCCGAGTCGAAGTACTCCAGCACCTTGCGCCACGCGGAGTCATCGGCGGCGCTCCCTCTGTGGCACTCGTCCACAATGATCAGGTCGAAGAAGCTGTGGTCGAACTCGCGGAAGATCTCCTCGCCGTCCTCGCCGACGAGCTGCTGGTACAGGGCGAAGTAGACCTCGTAGGAGGGGTCGAGCTTTCGGTGCTCGACCTTGGTTGTAACCTTCTGCAGCGGCTTGAAGTCCCCGTCCTTGGTCTGGTCTACGAGTACGTTGCGGTCCGCCAGGTAGAGCACCTTGCGGGCCTTTCCCATCTCGCGCAGACGGTGCACGATCTGGAAGGCGGTGTAGGTCTTACCTGTGCCCGTGGCCATCACCAGCAGGATGCGCCTCTCGCCCTTCGCTACGCGCTCGATGGTGCGGTTGACTGCCACGCGCTGGTAGTAGCGCGGCCGGTTGCCGCCCTGTTCGTAGTGGTACGGTACGGTGATGGCGGCCTCGGTCTGGGCGTCCGTTATGCCCTTGCCCTTGCGGTACCGTACCCAGAGTTGGTCAGGCGTAGGGAACTCGTCCATCTTGAGGTTGCGCTCTTGGCCGGTGAAGAAGTCGTGCTCGAGGAAGCCGTGCCCGTTGGTGCTGTACGCGAACGGGATGTCCAGCGCCAGCGCATACCCCATGGCCTGCTGCATCCCCGCTCCCACGCTGTGCTCAGTGTCCTTCGCCTCGACGATCGCGATGGGCAGGTCGGGAGCGTAGGTGAGCAAGTAGTCAGCCTTCTTCTTGCTTCCGCGCGCCACCATGTGGCCGCGCACGATGATCTCGCCGTCGGTGAAGGCGTACTCCGTGGTCATCCGCTTGAGCGTCCACTTCTTGATCAACACGGGGTCGATGAGCTTGAGCCTTGTGTCTGATTCGTTCATCTCGAGTCCTCTGGCGTGTGCAATAAGCCGTATTCACTCTCATGGCGTTGTTACGGTAATAACAAAAGGATAGCTGCAACCAAGAACGCTCAGCTCGACAATCAAGCGAGTAGGCGCTAATAGACGTTCAGAAGACACACGGGTGTGCTAAAGAGAATTAGTGTCTGATATGGTCATTAACGTAGAAATTTTAGTAGTGGGCCACCTTCCCCTCAGCAGGAAGGCGGCCCACTGCGCTCATCTCCCGTTGGCGGTCGGGAAAGGTCACATGGCCAGACATACCTGAGGCGAGTTCAAGGGTATGGATGTGTCACAAAGGGCGAGAAGGCCGCCGTCCCCGCACCTAGGACGGCGGCCACTCTCACGCCGAGCGTCCGAGCTTGTCAGCAGCCCTCGGGAAGGACCTCGGCTCCGGAACACGACAAGCATGGTAGACGAGCGTCACGACAGTAATCTGCCATTGGAAAGCAGCGACGATGACGAGCACGCCGATGGTGAGAAGAGCGTGCAACCTCGGCACCAGGCGTGATGCCAGCAGCATCGTTATCAGACTATTCTGCCACCACGGCCCGCCTCCCGCCCCTCGCTGCGTTTCCTTTACTGTCGCGTGCCGGCGTGGGGCGTGCGGGGTGCCGTGATGGCAGATCTCCCGTGGTCCCAGAGGCCGACTGCGTGGTCATCGGCAATGCGCGTCATGCGCCGCCCATACAGGGCAATGGGGCGGCCTTGCGGCCGCCCCGGCTGGTCATATGCGCTTCAGCCCCGGCTCGTGCTCGGCATTGCGCATGTAATCGTCGCTGTGGCGCATGGCCAGCGCCGCCAGCATCTCGTCCCCGTCCTCCCAGGCCGCATGGGCGAACAGCAGGTCCTCCAGCATCTCCTGGTCCGTCGGGCACAGGTCCAGCGGCACGTCCTTCAGCATGGCCGCCAGCATGGTGGTGCCGCCTCCCTCCTTGTAGTAGATGGTGTCGGGCACGTGCATCGTCCAAGCGGTGGTGGTTGCGGTCGTGGTGGTCATGGGGCCCTCCTAGGGGTATGGGTTATCAGACTTATATAGTACAACTGTTCGTATGGTTTAAGAATACCTAAACCCATATTCATAGAGTTTACATATTCTCAAACCATGGGATATACTGTGTGAGGAGGAGAGGAGAAGTCTATGAACGTGACCGAGTCCATCAGGCGCATGTGCGTCCAGTCCGGCAGGGGCCCTGTGGAGGTGAGTGGTGCCATAGGGAGGTCCAGGGCCTTCCTGTCGTCTGCGCTCACACGCGGCACCATGCCCCGCGTTGACACGCTCGCGAAGGTAGCCCAGGCATGCGGCTACCAGCTCGTCCTAGAGAGCGACACCGACCGCATCGAGATAGACGTCGAGTAGCGCCTGCTGTAGGTGTAAGATAGACGTCCGGCCGTCGACCGGCCTACGCGAGTGCTAGGCAGCGCCTTTTTCGCCACTAGAGAGAGGGGTTGCCATGGAAGTGATTCTTGAGGCTATCAAGCTGCTGACGAGGGCCTTAGAGGCTATCAAGGCATATCTGGACCTTCGAGGGTCCGGGTGCGAAGAGGAGAGCGACCATCCCGATGCACAGGAGCATAGGCCAAAGCATCTGAGGGAATGAGCATGAAAAGGGGGCCAGGCGTTGCCGCGCCATAGCCCCTTGCAAGTTCTTGACGGCGCTGCCTAGCGGAAGTTAAGTGTGACTAGGCTGGTCGTCGGCTTCAGTATACCCACGTGTCCGTCTCCCAGTCAATGGCTCGTCGCGAGTCTCCACGCTCGCTCTCGGGCCATGGCCGTGGGTTTCCATCCCATGTGATAAATCTGGGTCTTCACAGAAACGTCCTTAATCAACAGTTGAAGGACTGTTGGTGCAGGTTATTGCAAGTTAGTCCCGTCCTCATCGCGAATCCGAAAAACTCTTGGGTACGCTGTTTTGACAGAAATCTTCTAACAAATCTTCTACTTCAAAATGAGTAGAGGCCCCGTCTTTCGACTAGGGCCTCTACCTGCGATTCTATGGAGCGGGTGACGGGAATCGAACCCGCGTGGTCAGCTTGGAAGGCTGAAGTTCTACCATTGAACTACACCCGCGCATGTCACAGTCGCTTACTTTACCACAGCCAAGTCTGTTGCCGCAATACCCAGTGCCATAGGCTGACACACTCCACACGAAAGCCAATCAGCCCTAGGCGACCAGCCCCACCACGATTCCCATGCGCATCTAGCTTAACCTCGATGACCACCTGGCTCCTTGAGCTGGACACGAGGACGCCGATGAGTATCAGCACCGCCGTGACAGGTGAGAAGGGCTTCCACCCGTGTTACAACTCGCTTAGAATGACGAGTACGAGACGCAAGGAGGTTTGGCATGGTTGTCGAAAAGGCCGACAAGGGCGACGTGGACGAGCTTGTGGAGCTGAGGATTGCGTACCTGTCCGAGGACGACGGTCCTCTCGACCACAGCGTGGTGGAGCGGATCGAGCGGGGGCTACCTGGCTACTACATTGCGCATCTGGGCCGCGACCTCCACGCCTATGTGATTCGCGAAGGAGGGTCCATCGTATCCTGCGCGCTCCTCCTCGTCACAGAGAAGCCCATGAGCCCCGCCTTCATCACGGGGAAGACGGGCACCGTGCTCAACGTATATACGAGGCCGGAATCAAGGAGAAAGGGCTGCGCTAGGCAGCTGATGGAGTCGCTTCTAAGGGACGCACAGGAGATGGATCTCTCGGTGGTGGAACTCAAGGCCACCGAAGACGGGTATCCGCTTTACCTCTCGGTCGGATTTACGGACGACAGGTCCAAGTACCACCCGATGAAGTGGGTCTGTAAATAGAGCAGATCACCCCCGGTAGACGTCGTCCATGAGGGCAACACCGCCGAGGGCCGCTTCTATCTCATCTCGTATAGATTGTCGAAACGGTAACACGCTTGAAAGGGATGCACGTCCTCAACGTCGTACACTCAGGATGTCGGAACACCAACTGACGGGAGACGCTATGAGCACCTGGACCCTTGATGATTTTGCCCAGCTTATTGACCATACCAACCTGCATCCTGACGCCACCGAAGACGACATACGGCGCCTGTGTGACGAGGCAAAGCGCCATCACTTCAAGATGGTCGCCATTAACCAGACTCAGGCGTGCTTCTGTTCAGAACAGCTTGCGGGGACTGATATTCACGTCGGCGCAGCAATCGCCTTCCCGCTAGGTCAGACAACCATTGCCGCAAAGGTCTTCGAGACCTGTGATGCCTTGAAAAACGGTGCCAACGAGATTGACTATGTCGTCAATCTTACGCAGGTCAAGGAGCACAATTGGAAGTATGTGAGCGAAGAGATGAGTGAGATCGTTGACGCGTGCGACCGTGCTGGCGTGCCTTCCAAGGTCATCTTCGAGAACTGTTACCTCACGCAGGACGAGAAGCTGCACCTTTGCAAAATAGCTCGTGAGGTGCGACCGACCTTCGTAAAGACCTCGACGGGCTTTGGCACAGGCGGCGCTACCGTCGCTGACGTCGAGCTCATGTGTGCGCACGTAGGCGACGGCGTGCTGGTCAAGGCTGCTGGAGGCATTCGCGATGCCGATACCTTCCTGGCTATGATCCGAGCCGGCGCACGACGTATCGGCACCTCCTCGGGCGTCGCCATCATCGAGGAGCTCGCTCGTCGCATGGAAGAAGCGAGCGTCAGCACACTTGAGTTGTAAGGGGAAACACCCCCGTTGTGGACGAGACCAATACTGCCCTCACGGCTATGGGAGTCTCGAAGCTCTCCCTAGTCGTCTTCGCGCGCAACGAGGTTGGCAACGCCTGCTGGGAGCACCCAGGCTTTCATGTGAGAACGGATCTCATCTACCGCGACAGAGCAATCGTGGAGCTGGTCCGCACGGACACCTAGCCCTACCCCGCGAAGCAGTACGACACGATGGAAGATTGTGACATCAGCGGGGATGACCTGTAGATCTGACGGACTAGTCATGTGCCGAGAGGTCTGTCTGTTGACACATCCGCCCTGCTACACTACCGCATAGAATAGTGGCGAGAAGTTGTAACCATCCGGAAGGTGTAGACGTGGACAAAAGTGTCTGGCTGGAGCCGCTGCAAGACGGCGACCGTGATCAGTTCATCATCGACAACCAGGAGGCATTCAACTACGGCGCCCTGGAGGAGTTTGGGAGAAGGGACGACCACTTCGAGGAGGACAGCCAGATCATTTCTCGCGAGACCATCGAGCAATGCATCGACGAGGCGGAGGCGTACCGCATCATCCGGGACGGCGAGAAGGTCGGCGGAGCCATCGTCAAGGTCGACGGCGAGCACGGCGAGCTCGAGATCCTGTTCGTAAGCCCCCATGTCCACAGTAAAGGTATCGGCTACGCCGCGTGGTGCGAAATCGAGAGGATGTATCCTCAGGTGAAGGTATGGGAACTGGTCACGCCTTACTTCGAGACGCGCAACATCCATTTCTATGTGAACCGTTGCGGCTTCCATATCGTTGAGTTCTTCAACAGCCACCACCCGGACCCAAGCGACCCCGACTACGACCCGCAGGAGGTCGACGACCAGTTCCCCGACGGCATGTTCCGCTTCGAGAAGAGAATGGTCTAATCACCTCCGCAACATGTCATCGGATATCACATGTCGTATCACATAGACAAGGCTGGTTGGCAGGCAAAAAGGAGCTAATCGTCCCGCGGCCGGTTGTAGAAGGCAGTGACGCTGGCATTGGCGCGCTCACTCATCTTCTGCTCCACCCAGCGGCGCCGTTCGGACAGGATCGTCAGCAGCTCGTCAGCAATTTGCTCGGGGCTAGTGGGGCGCGCCTGCCGCAGGTAAGAGGTCATGCGCAGCATGCTCTTCTCGCCGCCCAGCTCAGACGCGAGCACCTCGCCAAACTCCTCGGGGTAGCCCAGCTCTACAACCGCGTCTACAAGCTGCCTGCGGGCGCGCTCCTTTGCCGATTGCTGCGACATGCATGCTCCTTTCGCGTGGCCTTTCACGGACTTGGCTGTTCGGTCTTCCCGTCGTAACTACGTTTTATTATCACTCGTTGTCGCCAATACGTCCCCCTGGAGGCTAGGTCCGCCTGAACGTGCACAGCTGCAGCCCGGCTCGCTCCTCGTACCAGGGAGCGCACCCCACAGCTAGGTAGTGAGCGTTGACGCGAATCCGCCCCGAGACCCCAACCACGAGCGGAATGAACCTTTCTTGGCTTCTCGCCTGATTTCTGGCGCGCTGCCTGTAGGATTGAGATGGCAGCAACACAAGGAGGCATCATGCTCAATACGCCCATGACCAAACGTGCGCTACGTCTGTGCCTCAGGGCTCATGAGGGTCAAGTGGACCACAGCGACCTTCCCTATGCCCTGCATCCCATACATCTTACCGAGCAGTTCGACTGTGCCAATGAGGTTTGCGTGGCACTGCTTCACGACACAATGGAGGATTGTGACATCAGCGAGGATGATCTGCGCGAGGCAGGAATGAGCGAGGAAGTTATAGAGGCGGTTAGGCTGCTCACCCATGATCCCAACGTGCCTTATTTGGAATACGTGCGAGGTGTTGCGGACAATCGCATTGCCAAGGCCGTGAAGATCGCTGACCTCAGGCACAACAGCGACCTGTCTCGGCTTGAGAGCGTTACCGACCGAGACCGGAATCGCGTGCAGAAGTACTATGACGCTCGCGTACTGCTAGGTGACATGGCCTACGAGGTAGAGACTCCCGTTGGGCCGTTCAAAGTGCTGGTAAATGGCGAGCCATGGCCCTTCGCGGTTCGTGACACATCGTTCGAAGCTTTTACCATGGCCTGGTGGTACGAGGACATGACGCTCGACAAGGGCATTCCGGTGGGTAAGCCCGACAAGACCTATGACATCGACGTCGACGTTCTTCCGCTCAGGAAGGGCGACGTTGTCGTGGCGGGCTTCGATTTTGGCCAACAGGTTTCATACGGTAGCGACGAGCATGTGTGCGGCAAGACGTACGTCAAAGAGTGCGATGGCGTCCCTTATACGCTTGGCCTAAGCGTGCTAAACGACGAGGTGTTCAATTGGATAGACGGAGTGCCCGTGAGGGAGGGATCGGACGACTACCCATTTCGCCTCATAGATCCAGATGGAAGATACGAAATCTTCGAAGAGCCACTGGAACACATGGACCACGCCTATCAACGCACTATTAGCTATCGCGTTTGTTGGTCGACAGGCGCAAACGACAGGATAACGTACGTCGTAGACAACGTGGCAACGGGCATGCTGTGATTGCTGCCGATTTGCCAAATGTCTATTGGGCACCATTCAAGGTATAGCAGATGCCAGGCGCAGCTGATTTCGATTGAGGGGTTCAAGGCACAGACCAAACGTCTCAAGAAGCGCGTGTCTACCCGTCAACCCCGCATCCACGACAAGAAGGTAAAGACGTCCTAGCGGCTCAGCTTGTATTTCCTCTTGGACGGTACGGTTCCCCTTTTGCAACTGCTTGTGATGTGGCATAATGTAGTTGCTGAAGCGAAAGCGGAGGCTCCAAGCGCCGGGGTAGACCCCCGGCTTCTTTTTTCCGGAGGGAATATGCCCCAAGTCTCGATCTTCTGCGACGAGGCGGGAGAGCAGGACATGTCTGACGGCTACTACCTGATCACCCTCATCGTGCATGACCAGTCGCTCGCCATCATGGAGGCGGTCCGTGGCTACGAGAGCCGCCTGCGGCTTGGCGGGCTCCCCGATGTGCCGTTCCACATGGTGGACCTCCTGCACGGTCACGAGGGCTACAACGGCATGGACGTCGACGCGCGGTGGAAGCTCCTGCTCAGGTTTTCGACGTTCGTCAAGGCCCTTCCCATCTCGTACCATACTTTCGTCTACAGCTACTACGACGTTGGTAATGAGAAGGAGCTGTCGGCCCGTATGCGCCGAGACATAGTGGATTTCCTCTATGCGAACCTCGATGCCTTCCAGTCCTTCGACAAGGTCGTCGTCTACTACGACGAGGGCCAGCAGGCGGTTACGAATGCCCTGCACAGGGCATTCGACTACATGCTCTCCAACATTGCGGTGGAGTATCGTCTCATAAGGTACCAGGACCGGAGGCTCGCCCAAGCTGCCGACTATCTCAACTCGGTGGAGCTTGCCGCGATGCGGTACGAAGCGGGCGATGTTTCTAAGACCTACACAAGGTTCTACGGCACGCGGCGAGAGTTCAGGAAGAACTTCCTGAACCAGGCGAGGCGTAAGTGGATGTGACTATCGTCAATCGGCAAGGCTAAAGCTATTGCCGATTCGGGTCCCCCGGGGTCACCCCCTTAGGTGCTAACCCTAGGGTTGTCGGCACGGTCCAAACTAGGACTACGTTCATATCCTTAACCCCTGTCACAATTCCCGCCGCCAAAGCTAGGTCCTACCATTCTATAAGAAATCGCAAAGGGCACCTTCCTCACATCGTTGTTGTGACCGCAGAGCCACATCCATCGAGACTTGCATCCCTTGCACTTGGAACTGGTGACATCGACTGCGTTTACCACTTTGCGCTGACTGAGTGGATGGAGGCAATCGAGAAGACTGGTAATGACGTGGCGGTGGATATGATGCACACGTTAGTGCTTGGGAAAAGGCTTAAAGATATATCAGACCTTCCTCTCGATCTAGCGGTCTAAGACGGTGTATAGGTGGATAAAAGTGTGGTCCTCATGCGCGTTTCCCCAGATGGACCCCGGTACTTGGAAGTAGCACTTATGTACCGCGGAGGTTGCGTCAATGACACCCGAAAACACCGAATGACCGTAAGGCGATATATTAACGCGGGTGTTGTTGATAGTAGGCTTCACGAGTTCAAAGGTAGGCCATACAGACCAAGTGTAGTAGTGGTCGAGCACCTCCCCTGACACAATCGGGTTCTCGTTCGTGTCAAAGCATTCGCCTCCATCACATCTGCACTACAATGCAGGTGAAATGAACTACCGACGCAAAGGACGAGACATGCTGAGAAGGGCGACCGCCGAGGACATCCCCGCGCTTTGCGACGCGAGAAAGCGACAGCTCGTCGACGAGCGCCAGGGATTCAAGGCTAACGACAGCTGGATGGAGCTCGACCTGTCATAATGGGGCGCCAGATACCAACGAGAATGACGCAAGGAATCAACATGAACATCATCATCTACGGCACGCAGTACGGTTCGGCGCGCACATACGCCAAAGAGCTCGCAAAGAGGACGGGCTTCGATGTGGTTGAGTACACAGACGTTGCTGACATCAATGACTACGAGACGATCGTATACATCGGCTCTCTATATGCGGGCGGAGTCCAGGGCATGAAGAAGACATTCTCCAAGCTCGCGGACCCTACAGGAAAGACGATCGTCATCGCCACCGTCGGCCTAGCTGACCCCACGGTTGCCGAGTACACCGACCACATCAAGGACGGGATGCGAAAGCAGCTACCCGAAGACATCTTTGATGCGGCGAGCATATTCCATCTTAGAGGTGCCATCGACTATTCCAAGCTGGGCCTCAAGCACAAGACGATGATGGCCTTGCTTTACAGGAAGTGTAAGAGCATCCCAGAGAATGAGCAGACTGCCGACGTAAAGGCATTAATAGAGACCTACAACAAGCAGGTCGACTTCATCGACTTCACCACGCTCGATCCCATCATCGAGGCCGTCCAGTAAGGGTAGCTCTCACGGGGAGTTCGTGTGTCAGGGGGACGTTTTTGGCGACACTCTTGCGTTTCATCAGAAACGTCCCCTTGACACACGCCCTGCCACAGATACCAAACCTGCTAGCATGGATGTCAGACAAGAACTTGCATCGAGGTTAGAGGAGAGCTCGCATGGCAATGATGGATACAATCCGTGCACGTCACTCAGTACGCGAATACGATGGTCGTGCTCCCGAGGGTGCGGCGTTGGAGGCCCTGACCGCCGTAGTGGAACAGTGCGCTCGGCAGAGCGGGCTCAGCATCCAGCTTGTCTTGGACAACCCCGAGGTATTCCAGGTAGTCGCAAAGTTTGGGATTATACACGGGGCTGTCTCAAGCATCGCCTTCGTAACCGCAAGGGGTACCGCCGACGATGAGGCCATAGGCTACTGGGGGCAGAAGATCGTTCTTGTTGCGCAGGAGGCAGGTCTCAATACATGCTGGGTGGCGCTCTGCGCCCGTCGTAGGAGTAAAGCGCGGCTGGCCACAGGTGAAAAGGTGCGTCTTGTTATCGCTGTCGGCTATGGTTTGACGCAAGGACACCCGCGCAAAACTAAGACCATGGATAAGCTTTGCACGGTGGAATGTGCCGATAGTCCCGCATGGTTCAAGGTGGCGATGGAAGCCGCTCAGCTTGCACCCACAGCCGTCAATCATCAAAACTTCCACGTTACGCTACGCCCTGATGGCGAGACAGTGCGCATAGAGGCGCCCAAAGGCGCCCTCAACTACATCGACCTGGGTATTGTTAAACGCAACTTCGAGGAGGTTGCCAACGAGACTGGTGCCCGTTGGTGCTGGGAGGATGCGTGAATGGCTTTTCCCAAACCATGCAGCACAGGTCCTAGGTGCGTATAATCGCACTCATGGAATACGCGATACGACATATGCGCCAATGTGAGTGGCCTCTGCTCGAAGACTTCCTCTATCAGGCAATCTATGTGCCAGAAGGATTTGAGGGTGAAGTACCGCGCTCGCTTGTCCATGACGACCCAAAGTGCCGTGCCGCCTTCGAGGCATTTGGTACGCTGGATGATGACCGTGCGCTGATGGCTGAGGTTGCGGGCAAGGTGGTTGGCGCGTGTTGGGTACGCACAACCAACGAGTATGGTCACATCGATGCCAACACACCCTCGTTTTCCATCTCGCTTTATGCGCCCTACCGAGGTCATGGCATTGGCGGCGCCTTGATGCGGACAATGCTTGCCGAGCTGCATGACAGCGGATACAAAAGAGCCTCGCTCTCGGTGCAGAAGGAGAACCCTGCGCTACACCTGTACGAGCGGGTGGGCTTCCGTATTGTGGGCAACGGCGCAGACGAGACAGAATGGCTTATGACCTGCAAGCTGGCAAATCCAGTATCTCTCGAGATGCGCAGGGCAGAGCCTGCAGACGTTTCTGCGCTGGTTGACCTGCGCATCAATCAGCTTGTGGAAGAAGGTGACCCAAACGCCCGCGACTTGAGGCCCTCTTTGGCAGACTACTACGCAAGCCATCTTGCGGACGGCAGCTTTGTCATATGGCTTGCCATGCATGGAGAGACGATTGCGAGCACAGGTGGGGTGGCCTTTGCCCAAAAGCCTCCGTATGCCAGCTGTCCTTCCGGAAGGATTGCCCTCATCTCGGGCATGTATACGCTGCCCGAGTATCGGCGTCATGGTATTGCCCGAGACCTTCTCTGTCGCGCTCTTGACGATGCACGAGCACGGGGGTGTGGGGCTGCCCATATAACCGCATCGAACGCTGGCGTGCTCCTCTACCAAAGCTTGGGCTTTGTACACAACCCAAACTTCATGCAGCTGACGCTCTAGCAGGAAGGAGCATCTGGCTTGTTTGACGAGGATACCGAGTTGCCTAGGCTTAAGACAATGTGTGCGGGAATGCTTGAGATGCAGAGCAAGCCGGGTAAGGGTAAGACGGCAGAGATGCGCCTGCCAAAGGAGCGTGGGAAAGCGTGAGGATACTTGCGGTAGATGACAAGGCCGTGCCCAGAAGGGCGCTTGTACGTGTCATTCAGGCTGCCGTGCCGGATGCGCAGATCACGGCGTGTGCCAGCGCATCCGAGGTGATAGCACTTCCTGATATAGAGACCTATGACGTGGCATTTGTGGACATTGATATGCCGGGCAAAAGTGGTATACAGCTTGCTCGCGAGCTTAAGAGTGTGCATCCGAGTCTCAACATCATCTTTGCTACCGGCTATGGCGAGTACATGGCTGACGCGTTTGAGCTGCATAGCTCGGGGTATCTCATGAAGCCTATTCTGGCGGAAGACATTGTGGAAGAGCTGGAGAACCTTCGCTATCCATTGGCAAACGAGCTGCCCGACCGGGTGATTATGCGCTGCTTTGGCAACTTCGAGGTGTTTCTGGACGGGCGACCCATAGTCTTCGAGCGGGCAAAGACCAAAGAGCTTCTTGCGTATCTAATAGATAGGCGCGGGTCGGTGGTGAGCCTACGCGAGATAGAAGCGGTTCTTTGGAGGGAGCAGAGCGAGGAGCGTCCGAGCAGGTCGTATCTGCGAACGTTGGTGGCAGACCTCAGGCACACCTTTGACGCGTGTGGGCATGGCGATGTAATACGCAAGTATTACGGCGAGATTGGCATTGATGCGAAGCGGGTCTTCTGCGACTACTACGATTTCATCGAGGGCGATCCGCGTGCCATCGCCTCTTGGAACGGCGAGTATATGAGCCAGTATGCATGGGCGGAGCCCACCAAGGCGTACCTTACAAAGCTCTTGTTACAGCCTGGCCTTTGACAAACTGGTAGATTTGTTAAAACGGATCGTCTTGCGATGTCACAGGCCACGGGTCGGCTAAGACGGTACCCGTCTTGGCCAACCCGTGGCCTGTAACTTAGCGATAGGGCTTGCATCCTTGCCCAAGGCTGTTGCGCTCCAAAACCTGTTGCATGTGCTATAGTCTCAAAGCTTGTGCAAGAAAACGGCAACACAGGTGTTACTTGATAACCACCTCTAAAAAACAAGGAGCATAGAGTCATGAAAGACGCCCTTAAACGCCTAGCGTATCTGCTCGACACGGTTAACCCCATCGTTTTCACCCTTATGGTGCTGGCAGTGGTCAGCATGAATCTTCTGGCAAACAAAAGTATCAACACAGGCCTTGACTGGCTTGCCCTTGACTGCGGCATCCTGTTCTCGTGGCTCATATTCTTGGCAATGGACGTCATGACCCATTGCTATGGTCCAAAAGCGGCTACGGCTGGTTCGCTGGTAGCTTTGGCGCTCAATCTTATGGTGGCGGCTCTGTTCTTTGTTGCCAGCCTCATACCTGGCACATGGGGCGAGAGCTACGTTGAGGGGAGCGAGGCCATAATCAATGGCGCCCTCAACAATACGGTGGGTGGCACCTGGTTTGTGATTCTAGGGAGTTCGATAGCCTTCGCCACCTCTGCCGTGGTGAACAACTTCCTTAACTATGGCATTGGCAGGATGCTCAAAAGCAATGACAACTTTGGCAGCTTTGCGCTGCGTAGCTACGTCTCGACCTTTATTGGCCAGTTTATTGACAATATCGTGTTTGCCCTGCTCGTGAGCAGAACCTTCTTTGGTTGGACAACGCTGCAGTGCGTGACCTGCGCGCTTACCGGTGCATTGCTGGAGTTGCTCTTTGAGGTGTTCTTCTCGCCTGTTGGCTATCACATTTCTCGCCATGTCCTAGCCTTGCGTGGGCAGTCGGCAGATGCCGTGGCAACGGAGGCGCGGCTGTGATGAACATTGTTGTCAGCGGCACAAGCAGCGGCATTGGTCGGGCTATAGCGCGCAAGTTTCTTGAGAAGGAGCATCGGGTCTTTGGCTTTGATGTCTGCCCTGCAAGCATCATTGATGACGGATATACGCACTATTGCTGGGACATTCGAGACGAGGGTGCGCCAGACTGCCCCTCTCCAGAGATCCTTGTCAACTGCGCTGGGACGCTTGATGAGAATGAGGCCATCGACGTCAACCTTAAGGGGACCATTTGCTTTACGCAACATTTTGTGCAAAGCGAAAACCTGAAGTC
>JAFWMI010000036.1 GCA_017513965.1 Atopobiaceae bacterium | reverse complement strand
GTGTTACGAGAGGAGCTGGCGGACGAGCTCGCCATCGGGAACGATGGGCACGGGGCCGTCTGCGCGAAGTTGGCGTGCCTCGTGTCCTTTGCCCAGCACACAAACAACCGCTGGCTTTTCGCTGGAACGGGCGAGGTCCAAGGCGTGCCGTATTGCCTGCTCGCGATCGAGCACCACCTCGCAGCTTGTTCCTACGGGCGTGGCGTCTACCATCTGCGCGCAGATGCGCTCAACGGGCTCTGGACCGGCGTCGTCTTCGGTAAAGACCAGATGGTTGGCGTATGGTGCGGCGGCGGGCGGCATTTCGAATCGACGCTCGGCACCCTTACCGCCGGTGGCGCCAAACACGGCCACAACGTAGTGGTTTGGATAGCTCTGACGGACGGAGGACATTACCTGCTCAACGGCCATGCCGTTGTGCGCGTAGTCCACGACGGCAACCACGCGTTTGTTTGCGCTGGTAACAACGTCCATGCGGCCGGGGACGCGGCACGATGCGAGCCCAGAGACAATTGCGGTTTGATCACACCCCAGAGTTTGCGCTATGGCAATGGCGGCGAGAGCATTCTCGACGTTGAACATGCCCGTGAGGGCGATGCGTACGGGAGAGCTCCACTGCGGCGTGTGTGCCACGAATGCCATGCCGTCCGCGCAGGGCTCAATGTTCGAAGCCCAGTAGTCCGGTTGCTGGCCGCACGTACTCTTGCCGTCTAGCGAGAAGTACAGCACCGTGTTGCAGGCGCCAGCTGCTTTGAAGATGCGTGGCGCATGTGTGGGGTCCATACGGGCGTTGACCAGCGCCATCTGTGCCCGCTCAAATATCTTGAGCTTGCTGGCCAGATAGTCGTCAAACGTGGGATGCTCTATGGGCGATACGTGGTCCACACCAATGTTGAGAAACGCGGCGATGTCGTACGACAGCCCTTCCACGCGCTGGTACTTGAGCCCCTGACTGGAGACCTCCATCACCATGTCCAACCCATGATCGGCGGCATGGGCAAGATGTCGCCAAAGGTCTGGTGCCTCAGGTGTGGTGTTGCGCGACACAAACTGTTCCACGCCGTCGTAGGTCTCCAGCGTTCCCAGCGTTGCCGCGCGAGAACCCGGTTCTCCCGCATCGAGGATGGTGCGCACAAAGTGGGCGACCGTGGTCTTGCCCTTGGTGCCGGTAATGCCTGCCACGCGCATGCGCTCGTTGGGGTAGTCCCATGCCGCCGCAGAGACAAGCGCCATGGCGGTGCGAATGTCGCTTGTTACGAGCGCTGGCGTATCTGGCGCAACGTGAGCCAGCTCCGGCGCGAGCGACTCGTCACACAAATAGCCAACGGCACCGGCCTCCAACGCCGCAGTGAGGAAGCGTGCGTTGAAGCGGGCGCCTTTGCAAATGAACAGGTGCCCTGGCTCGACCACGCGGGAGTCGCAATCGGCGCCGCACACCAAAGGTGCCACGGCGGGGATGTTGCAGGTTCTAATGAGCAGGCCCTTCTTGGCAAGGAGCTGGCCAAGCGCCGCAAAGTTTGTCGTATTCATGGGGCCAGTATAGCAAAGGGCGTCTGCGGTTGTCGCTCTTACTCAGCCGCTCGTTTTACGAAGTCAACTATTTGCGGATTCACGGTGTCAGGCGTGTCAACATTCGGGTCGTGTCTAGCCTTTGGCGCCCATATGAGCGGAATGCGTTTGCCGGTTGAATGCTTCGACTAGATAGCCTTATGTCGCCTGCAAGGTCCATACTTTCGAAAATCAACACAATATATACGAGAATCGCCACAGTGCACACTGCAAGTCTATCGTGCGGGATAAACCTTCTGTATAAAACGGTTAATGCCAGTATATAGAGGGGATTGAGTGATGATAGTACACAGGCTGCGCGTGAATCATCTTAAGAATGCGCTCGGTTTTAAATATGGAAAACCAACATTCTCTTGGTGCGTGAAGGATGCTAGAGGGACGAAGGCTGAGGCATCACGCATCGTTGTGTTTCATAACGAAGCTATAGTAGCCGACACCGGCTGGGATCAGCTTGACTCATTAGCTACGCAGATTGCGAGCTTGGTGCTGGAGCCACGTACGCGTTACGAGTGGTATGTATCCGTTCGTACAAATGCGGGGGAAGAGGCAACCTCCCAAACCGCCTGGTTCGAAACGGGCAAGATGGATGAGCCTTGGCAGGCCTCTTGGATTACGTGCGATGGAGATGGATCGTCGCGCCACCCAGTCTTTTCGACACGCCTGGAGGTAACGGGCGAGGTCGCCTCTGCGCGGTTGTATGCTTGCGGACTGGGTTTGTATGACGCAAGTGTGGATGGCGTGCGCATTACCAATGAGTATCTTGCGCCTGGCACGAATGCCTACGATCAGTGGCTGCAGGTCCAAACCTACGATGTAACCGACGCGATTACGTCATCTGGCAATACCCCCGAGCTCGCCTTTTACATGGGTAACGGTTGGTGGAAAGGACGCTTTGGCTTTATTCCGGAGGACCGTGGTTACTACGGCAACGACTGGCGCCTTATTGCTGAGCTGCGCATTACCTACGTTGATGGCAGCGAGCAAGTAATTGGTACGGGCAGGGGCTGGCAAACCGGCCGTTCGAATACCTACGCCTCCAATATCTACGACGGTGAACGTAGGGACGATACGTTGCCAAAGGTGGAGAAGGTTCCTGCGACGCTGCTGGGCGAGGGGGAGGCGCAAGTCGCAAGCGCAAAGCTCACCGATCGCATCTCGATTCCCGTAACAGCACACGAGCTCTTTGAGCCAACGGTGGTAGAGGTTCCTTCGGGTGACCTTGTGCTCGACATGGGTCAGGAGTTTGCGGGAACGTTCCGCCTGCGTGTCCATGAGCCCGTGGGGACTGAGGTTCACGTTTGGCTGGGTGAGCTTCTTCAAAACGGCGAGTTCTACAACGAAAACCTACGAAGCGCCAAGCAGGAATATGTGTACGTGAGCGACGGAGAAGAACATGTGCTTGAGCCGCGCTTCACCTACTACGGGTATCGGTACGCAAAGATTGAGGGCCTGAGCAACTTTGCTTCATCCGACTTTACGGGCGTCGCACTCTACTCAGATTTTGAGGAGGTTGGCACTCTTGTTACGGGCCATGCGTTGGTAAACAAGCTCGTATCCAATACACGCTGGGGCATGAAGAGCAACTTTGTGGATGCTCCCACCGATTGCCCGCAGCGCGACGAACGAATGGGTTGGACGGGCGATGCCCAGGTCTTTGCTCCCACGGCACTCTATTTGGCTGACCAGCTTCCGTTCTATCGCAAATTCGCCTACGACATGGCACGCGAAGCAGACAAGTTCGAAGGTGCCGCCCCGTTGGTTGCGCCGGCTTTTATGTTGGAGGGCCCGGCGTGTGCCGTGTGGGGCGATGCCACGTGCTTCATTCCTTGGCAAAGCTATGTGTTCTCGGGTGACAAGAGCGTGCTTGAAGAGCACTTCGACTACATGAAAAGCTGGGTTGACCACATCCAAAAAGTCGATGATGGAGAGAACCATGCTTGGGGTGGGCTGCATCAGCTGGGAGATTGGTTGGCGCTCGATGCGCCCAAGGGTGACCGTACGGGAGCGACCGACCCAGACTTCATTGCCTACCTCTACTGGTGGCGTAGCGCTACGGAAGTGGCCGAGGCTGCTCGCGTGCTCAATCGTTCTGACGACGCTCGTCGCTATGATGAGATGGCTCAGCGCGTATCCGACTACATACACGACGAGTACTTCTCGCCCAACGGGCGCTGTGCGGTAACAACCCAAACGGCCTACGCGCTTTGCATTGCGTTTGGATTTGGCTCGTCCGACTTCAACGCTTTTGCATTGGATCGCGCTCTTGCGCGCAACGAAGGCAAACTCGTTACGGGCTTTGTGGGGACGAATTTCCTTACGCGCGCTCTCTGCGAAGCGAACATGCCTTCCAAAGCCTATGATCTGCTGCTCAACGAGGAGTATCCCGGTTGGTTACGCGAGGTGAAGCTTGGCGCAACGACCATCTGGGAGCGTTGGAACTCGCTTGATGATGACGGTGTGATTACGGGCACTGGCATGAATTCCATGAATCACTACTCCTATGGGTCAATCGTGGAGTGGCTCTTTGGCTATGCGGCAGGATTGCGCCCTGTTGCCAACGAGCCGGGTTTTCGCCGTGCAATAGTGGCCCCCATTCCCAGCTGGCGTCTTGGTCACTTGGTGTGTGAGCGAAAGGATTCGTCCGGCGACTGGCGCGTTGCATGGAGTTGTGTGGACGAGAGCGTCTTGCGTTTTGAGTTGACCGTCCCCTTTGGCTGCGTGGCCAGCGTGGAATTGCCGTATGCACCAAAAAGTGCCTATGAGGCGTTGGGCGGGCATGAGCTCGGCGCTGGCACGTATGAGGTCACCTATCAAACGACTGTGCCGCTACGACGAGTCCCCTCAGTGGATTGGGCTATGGGTGACCTTTTGGCGTCGCCCGACACCGATGCCATCGTACGCGCTCACTGCAAGCCCGACTGGGTCGCCCCAGACGAACTGAACCTTTCTATGCGCGATTTGGCCTACAAGCTCGCACGGGGGTCGCGGCCCATGAGCGATGAGGCGATTGCCGCATGCGATAGGGAGCTTCGCAATCTTGCGGAGAAAGGTCCCAAAGACTAGCGCGGTTTCTTTGGACCGTGATCGTCACAAAAAGCTTTGGTAATCAACCGTGCGGCACTACGGGAGCGTGACGCATGGACAAGGAGGAGAAGGGAGTTCCCATGGCAAGAGATTGGAACAAGCTCGCTACAGACGTTATCGAGCTGGTTGGAGGCGAGGAAAACATTACCTCCATCACGCACTGCGTAACACGCCTGAGATTCATGCTCAAGGACGAGTCGAAGGCGGACGACGAGCAGATTGGTAAGTTGGATGGCGTTATCCAGGTGATGCACGCCTCTGGCCAGTATCAGGTGGTCATCGGCCCCAAGGTGGGGGAGGCCTACGACGCCGTGGTGGCGCAACTGCCTGGCCTCGCTGCAGGTGAGGTTGCTGCTGACGAGGTGGAGGAAGAGAAGGGCGGCTTTAGCCTCAGCTCACTCTTCGACATAGTCTCGGGCATTTTCGTTCCGTTTATTGGCATCTTTACTGCGGCCGGTCTTGCGCGTGCTCTTGTGACCATGGCAGTTACCCTAGGGTGGCTCAGCGCAGAAAGCTCCACCTACGTTATTCTCAACGCCATCGGTGACGGCGTATTCCAGTTCCTCCCCATCTTCATTGCGAATACCGCAGCAAAGAAGTTCAAGTGCAATCAGTGGATAGCCATGGCTGTGGCGGCATTCTTGGTCGTACCTTCGATGGTTGGTCTTAAGGACGCCTTTGCCGAGGCGGGTGGCCCAACCCTGTTTGGTATCCCGGTGATAATCCCTGACTCCGGCTATCTGCAGGCAGTCTTCCCCATCATCTTTGCGGTTTACCTGCAGTCTTGGCTCGAGAAGCCCGTCAAGCTCATGCCGCAGATCGCACGTGATCTTTTGGGCAACATGCTCGTGCTCGTGTGCACCTCCCTCATTACGTTGCTCGTGGTTGGCCCTGTGGTGAATACCGTGTCTGGTTGGATTGCAAGCGGACTCATGGCCATCTTGGGTGTTGCCCCTGCGCTCGCAGGCTTCCTTATCGCTGCGCTTTGGCCTGTCCTTATCATCTTTGGCCTGCACTGGGGCATTATTCCCATCATGATCTCCAACCTTATGACCATGGGTTACGACGTCATTGGCCCCATTACCAACGGCACCAACTACGTTATTGGCTCTGCCGTGCTCGCCATTCTGGTAAAGACCAAGAAGCCTGGCGTGCGCACCACTGCGACTGAGTGCCTGGCCTCCGCCTGGTTGGGCGGTATTACCGAGCCTGCAATCTACGGCCTGCTCATCAAGTACAAGAGGCCCTTCGTCACCATGGCCCTCTCCTGTGGTGTCTCCGGAGCTGTGACGGCCATCCTGAACGTGCATCAAACCGGCATCCTTACCACGTCCGTCTTCACCCTGCCCGTGCTTGGTGCAACGCTTGGCGTGGGGCATCTGGTGGGCATTGGCGTAGCGGCTGTCGTCGGCTTTGTCACCACCTTCCTCTTTGGCTTTAAGGACCATATGGTCACAGACGAATAAGCCTTCCTTTCCTTGCCGGGGCGTCTGCGGATGCCCCGGCTCATTAGGCAATGATTGACGAGGAGAAAAAGATGAGCAGGAATTATCTTTGTTTGGATATTGGTGGCACCAATACGCGCATTGGCGTGGTAAATGACAGGCTCGAGGTGATGAGCTCCCAGATTCGTAGTACCCCAGCCCTTGCAAAGCATTCCATTGCAGAGGGGCTGCAGGAGCTTGTGGCCGAGTGGGTGGCGCGCGCGGAGAACGATCAAAGAATCGGGGGCGTGGTCGTGGGGGTACCTGCCACAGTGGATGCGGCGTGTCGCCGAGTGCTGCAGGCACCCAACGTGGACGGCCTTTCGGGGCTCGACCTCGCTGATTTGCTGGAAGACGTTGCTGGTGTGCCGGTCGTGGTAGAGAAGGACGTGAATCTGCTCATTCTCTCCGATATTCACGACCTCGGAATCGATCCTACCTTGTCGGTAGCGGGTGTGTACTTTGGCACGGGTATTGGCAATGCACTCTATTTTGGCGGCAAGGTGTGGCATGGGGCGAATGGCGTTGCCGGCGAACTTGGCCATGTCCCGCAGTTTGGCCGTACGGAGATCTGTGGCTGCGGTAACCCTGGTTGCTTGGAGTGCTTTGGCGGCGGACACCATCTTGCCGCGGTTATGAAGGACGCCTTCCCCCAAACACCCATTGGCAAGGCGTTTGTGTATCACAGCGCAGCACCTCAGATAGAGGAGATTCTGGACGCCATGGCCATTGCGGTTGCGACGGAGGCGAACGTCTTTGACCCCGCCGAGGTGATCGTTGGTGGTGGGCTTCCCGCTATGGAAGGCTTTGACCGCGAGGCATTCGCGGAGCGAGTGCGCGTGCATTTGCGTAAGCCGTTCCCTGCGCAGACGCTGAGCATGCAGTACTCACGCCAGGGACAGCTGAGCGGACTTGTGGGTGGTGCCCTTAGGATGTCGGCACAATAGGGTTGCTCTTTGCGAGAGCCCGATAGGAACGTGGGCTTATGCCGGTGACTGCAGAAAAACGGTACGAGAAGTTGCTGGTTGATCCAAATCCTGTTTGAATGGCGACGTCTCCTACGGGAAGGGTCGTCTCCGCAAGCAGCTGCTTGGCTCGTGTTATACGAAAGCGAATCAGGTAGTCGTGCGGAGACGTACCCACGGATTGTCGGAACAGACGGGTAAGGTAACTGGGACTTACGCTCGCGGCGCGTGCAAGGTCTTCGATGGCAATATGCTCTGCATAGTGACTGGCGATGAAAGATTGGGCGACAACAACGGGGCTGTCCTCAGGGACTTCCTCGCGTGCTTTTGCGATGAGGAGTTCGGACAAAATCGAATGTACGGCGATTCCTATCAGCTCACCGTTTTCTATGGACTCGGTTTCCAGACGATCGAAGATGGTTTGAAAATGCGTGACAATGCGTGTGCGTGAGACAATGTGGGGACTAAGCGTTGGAAGGCCAAGACGTTTTGCTGCGGCATTGACCCCCGCACCTTCTACGTGGGCCCAAAAGTGATGCCAGTGATCAGCTTGCGGAGAGGTGCCATAGGCTTGAGGAGTCCGACAATCCATGAGCAACGCCTGCCCATGGCGTACAGTCGCTGTTCGACCACCCTGACGTACATAGCCAGCGCCTCCAAAGGTATAGAACAACAGATAGCTGTCCTTGCCTTGGCGTTCGGTGAGAAAGTGCTCGCGTCCATAAAGCGTGCCAGCTTCGGTGCATGCAAAGGGTTGCTCGAGTTGTGTTGCGCTCGGTGTGGTAACGAGCCAGAAGCTGCGGGGCTCCAGGTCACTGCGAATCTTGTATCGGTTGTCTTTCCGTCTGCCCGTGGCTTTCACAAGCCCCCCTACGCTCGAAAAGATGATATGTTGTATCACAAAAAGAAGGGAGAGATTTAATGGCACTCATACAGGTTAACTACTTTTCCAATGCGTTGGCACGTACCGTTCCGGTGAACGTCGTGCTGCCTGCGGACAAGGTAGACTCTGGAACACACCAATATGTCTTGCCAAGAAAGCCGTTCAAGACGCTCTATCTGCTACATGGCATGTTTGGCAACTATACCGACTGGATTACGAACACGCGAGTTCAGCGCTGGGCCGAAGAGCGCAACCTTGCGGTTGTTATGCCGTCGGGTGACAACATGTACTACGTGAACAGCCTGCTGGCGTTTAACGACTACGGTGCCTTTGTGGGAGAGGAGCTGCCGCAGATTATGCGCGCAATGTTCCCACTGTCTTCGAGTCGCGAGGACACCTTTATTGCTGGCCTTTCCATGGGCGGCTTTGGAGCCGTACGCAATGGCTTTGCATATGCCAATACCTTTAGCCGCATCGCAGCCCTTTCCAGCGCACTCACGGTGCTTGACCCCAAGGTCCCGCCAATCGCGGGTGACAAGGCTGTGTTCGGGGACCTCGACGCCGCCGCACAAACCAATAAGAACTACCAGGTAGCATATGCACAGTTGAGGGAGCGCGTAGCTGCCGGTGAGTCGAAGATGCCGTCGGTTTACCTTGCCTGCGGGACCGAGGACGACTTTTTGCCCAGCACGCGCGCCTTCCGGGACCAGCTGCTGGCTGATGGGGTGGACGTGACGTACGACGAGCAGCCGGGAGGACATGAGTGGGATTTTTGGGATTCCCAAATCAAAAAGGTCATCGACTGGCTTCCGCTTGATGTTGCCGACCAAGGCTTTGGCAGCGGAGCCATCGACTAGCGAGTTTTACCGTCCCTTATGGGGTGTTGTCTGGCAAGGCCTCTCGCTTGACTGGTACAGGGACGGACATGCGCGCCTGTTTTCGCAGGACGCATGTCCGTCTTTTCGTATGAAGAACGCTACAAAACGGGACGACCGTGCTTGGCGAGCAGCTTTTGTGCGGCAACGCAGGCCGCGCAGTCGCAGTACTTGGCGCCCTCTTCCTTGCGCTTGAGCTCGTGGGCGAGCATGGCTTCTGCCGCCTCGACACCGAGCACTTGCTTGGCGGCGCCGCGTGCAAAGGCAAGCACCTCGTCGATGGTGGTGTGATGCCGATCGATGATGTCCAGCAGCTCTACTGTTGCCACGTCTGCGTCTGCTCCAGCGGCAATCGCGTCCTTCCAGCCTTGGGCGGCATCGCGTGTTTCCTGCGAGCTCGATGCTGCCGCCAGCAGCTCGTCGACCTTCTGTGCGGTGTAGTCAAACAGTTCCTTGTCCATGAGGCTCCTTTCTTTGAACGTGCATCGATTATCACATATAAATACTCGCCGGAGCTGTTTCTCGATAGGCCTCATTCCAATGGACTGCCGTGCGCCTTGAACGGTGCATCGTGGCGGATGTGCGATTATCCAGACCGACGGCGTCGTTTACAATAGACAAAAATGACGTTTGAGAGGGGCGATACCATGGCCGAGAAGACCTTCGATCTGCGCAGTTGGATTCGCGAGCAGCCGCACAAGGGATACGTGGCCAACCTCGATGACGACAATCATTTTGTGCTCGAGACTGATCACGCCACGGCGGAGGTGAGCTTTTACGACATGGCTCCCGACCCAGAGATCGTGGAGTTGCGCATTGAGGAGCGGGCAAACGGCGAGACGAGGTTCTTCCTTCACTTCCACCCCGTTGAGCGCGGCCATGCCATCCAGCTCTTCCGCGAGATGGTCCAGGCGCTTCTCGCCGTTGGGGAGCGACGGAGGACCGAGGTGCTGCTGTGCTGCACGGCGGGCATGACGACGTCGTTCTTTGCGGAGCGACTCAACCAGGTGGCGGAGACCATGGGGCTCGACTGGGACTTCTCGGCCGTGAGCGTAACCGAGGCGTACGAGCATGGCCGCGACAAGGCGGCGATTCTCATTGCTCCGCAAATCGCCTACCAGGCCGAACGGGTCCAACAGGTTATGGGTGACGTGCCCGTGCTCCAGATTCCCACGGCCATCTTTGCGGCATACGATGCTGCGGGCTGCTTGGAGTGGGTGCGGGAAGAGCTTGCTGCGCGCACACAGGCGGCAAGCGCGCAGTCCAACAAGAACGCATCTTGCGTGGAATGCGGGGACGGCAGAGTCCTCGTGGTGGCGGCCCATGCGGCGTCTGGTGAGGCCATTATCCACCACCGGGTGTACGACTGCGGCAATGTGATAGCCGAGGGTCGCGTAATAAAGCGGCGGCTGACGCTTGCAGATATCACCGACGTGATCGACACCAAGCTGTGCACGTGCAAGGCGGGCGGACTCATTGATGCCGTAGGCGTTGCGCTTCCCGGGGCGATTCGCAACGGGTACGTCCACATCAAGGTGAACAGAGAGGTTGACCTCACCGACGGGTCGGACGAGTTCGTTATGGGGGACTACTTCTCCGCGCGCTACTCCGTCCCCGTCATCCTGTGCAACAACGCGAATGCGGCCGCCTTGGGATGGCGCGAGGCGCATCCTGAGTACGACAACGTGACGTTCTACTCCCAGGCGACCGGTTGGGCCATGGGCGGCCAGGGCCACGTTGTTGGCGGCAGGCTCGTGGAGGGGGCCCACGGCAACGCCGGCGAGATACGGCTCGTGGTCAACAGGTTCTCCTACTCGCACCCCATGCACTACAACGCGTTCGACCCGGCGGACGTCTTGGAGACGGTGGGGCAGGTTCTTGCGATGGACTGCGCAACCTTTGATCCGCAGGTAGTGGCGTTGCGCTGCGACCTGCTCCCCAACATGGAGGAAGTGGCGACCGAGCTTGCAAAGTACGTGCCACGCGAATACCAGCCCAAGCTCGCTCACGTGGACGACTACGACGAGTGCATTTTGGTTGGCATGCTGGCCCGTTGCAGACAGAAGCTAGACCAATAAGATTGAATGCGTTGAACGACGCTGGTATGACATGCCTGCTTTGCATAGCAAGAAAGAGGATGCGGGTATTGGACTCGATGGCTTCGTGCTGCGAAGATTAAACCAAAGCACGTACAGGTAGATGTGGGGGGAGACACACATGATTTATCGCGACTTCCAGGACCTCAAGCTGTCTGGCCTTGGTCTCGGTGCCATGCGCCTGCCTACGATTGGCGGTGACGACAACGTCATCGACGAGCCTGCTGCTGCGGCCATGGTTGACTACGCCATGGGACAGGGCATCAACTACTACGACACTGCGTGGGGCTACCACGGCGGCCATTCCGAGGAGGTGCTCGGACGGGCGCTTGCCAAGTATCCGCGCGAAAGCTTCTACGTGGCTACCAAGTTCCCCGGCTATGCCAACAGCAACTTTGGCAAGGTCGAGGAGATTTTTGAGAGACAGCTCGAGAAGTGTGGCGTTGACTACTTCGACTTCTATCTCTGTCACAACGTGACCGAGTCCAACATCGACGACTACCTTGCCGAGGACCGCTTTGGCACTGTGGGCTATCTGCTCGAGCAAAAGAAGGCCGGACGCATTCGCCACTTGGGCTTCTCGTGCCATGGCGCTCTTCCCGTGCTCAAGGCGTTCCTCGAGGCGTACGGCGAGCACATGGAGTTCTGTCAGCTGCAGCTCAACTACATCGACTGGCACTTCCAGAAGGATGCCGACAAGGTGGCGCTGCTCGCCGAGTACGGCATCCCCGTGTGGGTGATGGAGCCGCTCCGCGGTGGCAAGTTGGCGTCACTTCCGGAGCAATACGAGTCGCAGCTTAAGGCGTTGCGCCCCGACGAGACCATCCCCGCTTGGGCCTTTCGCTTCCTGCAGACGGTGCCCGAGATAACCATGGTGCTCTCCGGCATGTCGAACATGGAGCAGCTGCAGCAGAACATCGCGACCTGGGCCGAGGACAAGCCCCTCTCAACCGAGGAGTGGGACGCGATTCTTGCCATAGGCGACACCATGGCCACGGGCGTGCCCTGCACGGCGTGCCACTACTGCACGAGCCACTGCCCCATGGAGCTCGACATTCCGCACCTTATTGCCCTGTACAACGAGCACAAGTTTACGGGCGGCGGCTTCATTGCGCCGATGGCCTTGGGGGCGCTTCCCGACGACAAGCAGCCCAGCGCCTGCATCGGTTGTGGCAGTTGTGCGGCGGTGTGCCCGCAGCAGATCGACATCCCGGGCGTGCTCGCTGACTTCGCCGAGATGATGGCATAGGATCGAGACAAGGACGGTTCCGTCTGTAACGGGAGGCGCTGGGGGTGTTCGTTGTTGCCCCAGCGCCTCTTTGTCGCATATCGGCTGGCGCTTGCCGTGGGGTGTCGCATAGATGAAGCGCCGTGCGAGACGCGCCTTACACCTGCGACGATGCGCGTTCTCCTACCGATATCGTACGACTTTCGGTTACATTTCATATCATGGTCATCGGTATGTTCGTGGCGTAAGAAGGGACTTCCCATGGCACTCATTCAGGTTAACTATCTCTCTAAGGTGCTATTCCGCACCGTTCCCGTCAACGTGATTCTGCCGTCGGACAAGATCAGCTTCGAGACGCTCGACTACCAGGGCGTTCCTGACGGTGGCTATCCCACGCTCTTTTTGCTGCACGGCCTCCTAGGCAACTACACCGATTGGGTGAGCGGCACGCGCGTGCAGCGTTGGGCGGAGGACGCGGGACTCGCCGTGGTCATGCCCTCCGGCGACAATGCCTTCTACATCCCCGGCCAGGCGGCAAACAGCGACTACGGTGCGTTTGTGGGCGAGGAGCTGCCGCGCGTCATGCGCGACATGTTCCCGCTTTCGCGTCGGCGCGAGGACACCTTCATTGCCGGGCTCTCCATGGGTGGTTTTGGCGCACTGCGCAACGGCATGAAGTATGCACAGAACTTCTCGCGCATAGCTGCCTTCTCCAGTGGCATCCACTTCTTTGATTCGGACCTTTTTGAGTCGCTTGCGGGCGAGGAGACCGTATTTGGCGACCTAGACGAGGCTGCCAAGACCGACAAGAGCCACTACGTGGCGTTGGAGCAGCTCAAGGCTCGCGTCGCGACGGGGGAGGTTGAGGCTCCCGAGTTCTGGATGAGTTGTGGGACCGAGGACTCGCTGATGCCGGCGAACCTCAAGTTCCGCAGCCTCGTGCGCGAGGCTGGCTTTACTGTTACGTGGGACGAGGAGCCGCGTGGTCACGACTGGGACTTTTGGGACAGCCAGATAAAGAAGGTCATCGATTGGCTGCCGCTCGGTGCGTCCGACGCAACCCTTGGCAGCGGCAACGTGTCCCAGAACCTCTGAGCGGGGCGGGTGGCGTTGTCCGTTGCCAAAAATATGATTCTTTTGCTCTTTTGTCGCATCTTCCGTGATAGCATTGCAAGTGCAAAGAAATGCAGCGCTGTTAAGTACAGCGATGAGGTTGGACGGGTAACATGCGCGGAAGGAGATCGTTATGGGCAGATTGTTTGGGAAGGGCTGCCCAAGTGGCTCTTTAGCCTGACGCTGGGTATTGCGTTGGTACTCGGGCTGGTTGCTGGCATGGGTGCACGCGTGGCATGGGCAGTTGATTCCATTACTGAAGAGTTGCAGATGAACGTTGGCGAGACGAAGCGGATAACGCTCGCTGATATACAAGGCGTACCTAGAGGCGCTCTCGTTGAAACCAACAGCGTGTCATCAAATGCAGATTACTTTTAAGTTATATGTCCCTCCGGAATGGGCTTTTTCGAACTGACGGCAAAACAAGTTACAAGCGGTACACCTCAAACAGTGACCGTTACCTATCATTACGGAGAAAAAGGCAAACAGAGCGGTACATTGATCTTGTTGGTCACCATAACCAAGGTCCCCGTTACGAACGTGACGCTCGAACCGACCTCTGCCACGTTGACCACGGGTGATTCCGTGGCACTCACCGCTACTGTCCTGTTTAACAACGCCACGAACAAGAATGTGAAGTGGAGCGTGCCTGAGGACGGTGGCAAGGTGAATCTGTTCTCCGATGAGGCTTGCAAGATCGAGCTCACGACGGAGGCCACCAGCACACTTACAATCTATGCAAAGGGAATGGCCGCAGGTAGCGGAACCGTAAAGGTCGAAAGTGACGACAACAGCGAGAAGGCCGCCACCTGCGCTGTGAGGGCACCTATGACCTTGATGATAGCCCGTCCATCACAGATGTGACAGATAGCCCAAAGATCGTCTACTACAAGATCACTGCAGAGGGATACAACGACAAAACCGGTTCCGCCGTCGTGACCATCAACAAGGTCGCATCCTCCGCGGCAACAGATCCCACGGCTACGAACCCAACCTATACCGGTACGTCCCAAGACCTCGTGAACGCAGGCAGCGCTACTGGCGGCACCATGCAGTACAGCCTCGACGGTACGAGCTTCTCGGAATCGATTCCCCAGGGCATTGAGCCCGGTGAGTACACCGTGCACTACAAGGTCGTGGGCGACGCCAACCACACCGACACTGAGGTCGCAACGGTCACGTCGACCATCAAGGCCCAGCCCACTCCGGTTAAGGCGACCTATGCCGTCATAAAGGGTGATGGGTCAACTTGGACGAAGGGGAGCAAGAGCGGTCTTGCCCTCACCTTCAAGCGTACTGCCGAGGGCGAGACTACGGACACGACCTTCTCGCACTTTGTGTCCGCCTCCGTGGATGGCACGCAGATTACAAAGGGTGACGACTACACTGCCGCCGAGGGCAGCGTTGTTGTTACGCTTACACCCTCATACCTCAACACGCTTGTCACGGGCAAGCATACCCTCACTGCGACCTTTGACGATGGGTCCGCGACTGCGAGCTTTACCGTGGCCGAGGCCGTGACAAACACCGTCACCTTTACCTTCGACGCAAATGGCGGGACCGGCACCATGGACCCGATGGTCGTTGAGAAGGGCAAGACCGTCAAACTCACAAGGAACGCCTTCACGCGCCCGGGCTACAGCTTTGCTGGGTGGAACTTGAAGGCCGATGGCTCTGGACAGGACTACGAGGACGAGCAGTCCGTGATTGCCTCGTTCGACGGTACGCTCTATGCCCAGTGGGAGAAGGGCGGCTATCCAGCCCCCACCATGAGCAACAGCCGTGGAGGCAACATCACCTCCACCTCCGACGAGATTACCTTTACCATTTCGCAGGAAGTACCCGACTATGCGTATAAGTTCCGTACGTGGGTGGACTTGGAGAACGTCCTGACGTTCTCGTCCAACGAGGTAACCGTTAAGACGAGCGACGGTGAATCGGTTGGGTCCGACGTTGCCAAGGTCACCATTGATGGCCAGCGACTCACCGTTACGGTGAGCGACGCGACCTCCCTGCATGGCAAGACGCTTCAAATCTCCTACAAGGCCAAGGTCAAGAGTGGTGCCAACCTGAGTCCCTATGCAAATGCGGCGGGCAACATTGCCTCTGTGCCGTATCGAGCCCGCACCGTTTTTGACAACGACGAGGACAACGTGAAGAGCTCCACGGTCGAGTACGTAAAGTTTAGGGTGGGCACCTCTTCCAATACCACGAGAACATCCACGACCTCTTTGACAAGGGCAACCACGCTTGCCAAGACGGGTGATCCCACGTCGCTCATGGGCGTTGCCGTAACGGCCATGGCGGGTGCTGGGGCTGTCTTGGCCGGATGGCGCAGGCGTAAGTAGTGACGTAACGCGCACGCAAACGAACAGAAGGGCGGCGGTGCCAGATGCGGTACCGCCGCCTTTTTATGCGACGGACAGTCGCACCCATACCCAAGTTCACGAATAGCGGAATGTCACTGAGGACCGCCTGACTCACCATCCAAAAGCCCGTTTTCGTGGCTGGTACCCTGGCCCACCGGTTTTTACCAGAACCCAATTCTGCGGGCTCGTTCGCCTGTACCTGTGGCTAATCAGACCGAAAAGCTACGCGAATACCGCCACTCGCTCATATCCGAAGCTGCCACCGGCAAGTTCGAGGTCCCCTGTTGACGTGCTCAACAATCTTATCAACGAAAGTACGAAAATCTTCTCAATAAAACTTCGACAATCTTATCAATGCGAGAAGATTTGGTCCGAGTTGTCGCAGGGTGATAGGAATATTGCACGTGTGATTGCAGAGGCTTCGTGTGGCAGGTTGAACGACGTGCGTCAGGTCAAAGGGTGAGTACGAATCAGTTCAACCCTTATCGCGAATGCCCTTTTGTTGTTAAGGTTCTTTTGATTATTGCTCATGGGTGTCGGCAAGGTGTTGATGTAGCGCCCTGTACATCAATCGTTGCACTAGACATATAACATACCCAATAAGGAAGTACCGGGAGTACCCTGTAAGGATTGTCGTGCAACCAATAGGTAAGAGTGTTCGAACTGACGCGATTCGTAAATAGTGCGTCCTCGTCAAAAGGGCTGAGTTAGACGTTTCCGCCAGAAGATAAGCCGGTAGCTGTTCCAAAACCACAAACAGAGACCGCTCTTCAGTGCTTGTTGATTCTATAGGGACATGCTCATTACGATGAGCTCTGCCTTGCGCGTAAAATAGGTGCCAGTGGGTTGCGAACGCGTGGAGGGGTGGGGAGCATGGTGAAGAGGCTCTTTGCGTTGCTGTTGACCGTGACGTTGGTGGCGTTGGGCATTACGGGCTGCTCGGATGACGAGTCTGAATCTGGTACTTCTGCGTCAAGAGCGACAGGCCAGTCTGCAACGATGATACGCGCCAAACAGGGAACCGCCACGTTGGAGATTGAGCGTGCGCAGCCTGGTGGCACGCGTCCTGCCGAGGTGGAGGATAACACGTGGACCGTGTTCCTGTACCTGTGCGGGTCCGACTTGGAGTCCGAGCAAGGCAGTGCCACGGAGGACCTCGCCGAGCTTGTGGGAGCTGCTGGTAGCGACCAAGTACAATTTGTCGTGCAGACCGGTGGCGCCAAATCGTGGAACGATAACAAAATGGACCCAGACCGTATGCAGCGCTTTCTTGTGCAGGACGGCTCCATTCAAGAGGTAGACAGCATTGCGGCGCAGGACATGGGAGAGTCGGGCACGCTCGCGGACTTCCTTGCTTGGGGCGTACAGAACTATCCAGCCGACCACATGGGCGTTATTCTATGGAACCATGGCGGCGGCTCCATATCGGGCGTGTGCTTTGACGAGCGCAACGACGACGACTCGCTCGTGTTGCGTGAGCTGGATGACGCACTGGCAAAAACGCTTCCGCTCATGTGGAAGAAGCTCGACTTCGTGGGGTTTGACGCCTGCCTTATGGGCACGCTCGAGACGGCCAACGTGCTGGCGAGCTACGCGGACTACCTGTACGGTTCGGAAGAGATGGAGCCGGGAACGGGCTGGGAATACAGCTCCATCATAGAGCATCTTGCCAAGCATCCAAAAGCGGGAGGCGCCAAGCTGGGTCGCGCCATTGCGGACGCATACGTGGGCTCCATCGTGGAGGAGGAAGACCGCGACATCGCGACCTTCTCGGTGGTGGACCTTGCAAAGATCGATCCGTTGCTGCAGGCATTCCATCGCTTCTCGGAGGAGCTGTATGAGGCGACCGAGGATGCACCCACGCTCGCGACGGTTGCCCGCGCCATGGGCGAGGTGGACAACTACGGAGGCAACAACCGTGCCGAGGGATACACCAACATGGTGGACCTAGGAGGTTTGGTAACGGCCGCGAAGGATGCAACTCCCTCCGCCAACGAGGTACTGAAGGCGCTCGATGCTGCGGTTTTGTACCATGTGGAAGGCGCTTCGCACTCAGCTGCACGCGGACTCTCGGTGTACTATCCGCTGCAGGTTGAGGATGCTCAGGAGCTTGCGCTGTTTGAGCAGGTGTGCACGAGTCCGTACTATCTCTCGTTTGTGGACCGCCAGGCCCATGGCGCCACCTATGCGGGCGGTTCACAGGACGACGAGTACGAGGAGTACGACGACAGCACGTGGTTTGACGGTGATGGTCTGTGGGAATGGTTGTGGAGTGACGAAGACGGCGAGGAGGGGACGCAGAGTGCCCAAGACGACGACTACTGGGATTACGTGGACGACCACAGCGACGAGAGTTCGGTCATTGCGTTTGAAGACGAGCCTCAGGTTGACGACGAAGGCATCTATTGGTTCTCTTTGACCGAAGAGGCGTTGGACAACACGGCGTCGGTGAGCGCGCTCGTGTATATGCGCTCGGAGGACGATGCATACGACCTGTCCTTGGGCGAGACCTACGACGTGAATGCCGACTGGGACAAGGGCGTATTTGAGGACGCATTCGACGGTCAGTGGCTCTCGTTGCCCGATGGGCAGAATCTCTGCGTCTATGTTGCGGAGTCGGCCGATGACTACGTGGTGTACGCGTCTCCCGTAATGCTCAATGGCAAGGACACCAACCTGCGCATTCGCCAGAACGACGACGATGGATCCTGCGTGGTGGAGGGAGCGTGGGATGGCATTGGCGAGGATGGCGCATCCGCTCGAGGCATAACCAAGATCGTTTCTGGTGACAAGATCGTGCCGCTCTATGATGCGTACGGTGTGGACAGCGACGAGGAGACTGTCTACGAGGGAGAGACGTACGTGGTAAAAGGCAAGCTGTTCATCGACTATGGCCCGCTGGACAAAGGTACGTACACATACGGCTTTTGCATAGATGACGTGTTTGGCGACTACTACCTCTCGGATACGGTGGAGTTCGCGGTGGATAAAAAGGGCAACGTCTCGTTCGTCTCGTAGGGCACCAGACGCGCTATGCTGTTGATGTTGGGAAGCAAATCGAAAGCGGGGAATCATGGGCAATGGGATCGTCGTTATTGGGGCAACCTTCGTGGACATTAAGGGGTATCCGTATGGCCATTACATTCCCGCCGGTAGGAATGCGGGTAGGGTCATTGAGGTTCATGGCGGGGTAAGCCGCAACATTGCCGAGGACATTGCCAACGTGGAGCTGCGACCCACCTTCCTGAGCGTGGTTGATCGGAGCGGAACGAGTACCGACGTTATCGAGAAGCTCAAGCGACACCGCTGCAACACCGACTACATCCGCAGGACCGACGATGGCTTGGGCACGTGGCTTGCCGTCTTCGATCACAAAGGAGACCTGGTTGCCTCCGTTTCCCGCCGCCCGAACCTCAGTGAGCTCGAGTCCATCCTGGAACAGGACGGCGACGAGATCTTTTCTATGGCAGACAGCATCGCCGTAGAAATAGACCTTGAGGCATCCATTCTCAAGCGCATTTTTGCCCTTGCGGAGAAGTACGACAAGCGGGTGTATTGTCCCGTCACCAACATGTCCATTGCGAGCGAGCGACGCGACCTGCTCCAGCGGGTTGATTGCTTTGTTTGCAACAAGCAGGAGGCAGGGCTCCTGTTCTCGGAAGACTACGACGACGCCACGCCAGAGCAGATGCGGGCGGCCCTCACAGAGAAGATTAGGCAGGCGCGCATTCGTAGCATGGTCGTGACGCTTGGCGGTGAAGGTTCGGTCTATGCCGAGCTGGACGGCCCGAGCGGCATGTGCCCTGCCACGAAGGTGGGCGTGATAGATACCACCGGCGCCGGCGACTCGTTCTTTGCGGGCGTTGCCATTGGCCTTACCTACGGCAAGAGCCTTGCGGAGGCCTGTGTAATAGGCACGCGCTTGGCCTCCTCGGTTGTTTCGACCGACGAGAATGTGTGTCCGCGCTTTTTGCCCGCCGAGTTTGGCATCGAGATTACGCCCGAAGCGTAGCGACTCCTGCGCCTCTCTATTGGGCGCGAGGAGGCGCAGGCTGCAATCTCGTTAGCTCTGCTCTAGGCGCCAAGCGTCGTGGCACGCTCAATAACCTCGTGGGAAACGACGATTCTGGGTTCCGGGAGCTCCTTGTCGTGGAGCATGGCAAGCAGCGCATCGACGCCGCGCTGTGCCATCTGGCTCGTGTGGCGGCGTATCGTGGAGATGGCTGGGGTGGACACGCGAGAGTAGATGGAGTCGTCCATGCCAATCACCAGCACGTCTTGCCCAACGCCAATCCCGCGATGCTTGAGTGCGTTTACCACGCCTAAGGCCACTCGGTCTCCCAATGCGACGACGCCGTCGAACGAGTACCCCATATCCAAACACTCATCCACGAGCTGGGCAGCCTCCAGCAGGCTTGGCTGTTCGTGTGGCCCCTCCAAAATGAGGTTCTTGTCCAATTGAATGTCGGTATCATACAGACACTGAACATAACCGGTCTTTTGGTCCTGCTCATCGCCATGATAAGCGGATGCCGAAACGCTCACGAGCGCCACCCGTTTGCAGCCGTGGTCAACGAGCGTCTTGGTCATGTCGTAACCCATGCGCGGGAGGTCGTTGTCAACAAACGCCTCACGGCTCATGCCCGAGCTACCGCGATGGTCTATGTGTACCACGGGGAGGTCGGACGCCACCTCATGTGGCACGTGCGTGCGTCCGCCAATGTACACGAACCCGTCCACCTGCTTAGACACAAGATCGCGCACGTAGTGCGCCTCTCGTTCTTGATCGCCCGCGGTATTGCATATGTATGAGGTGTAACCAGCGGCGCGCAAAAGGCCTTCCACTTTGAGCACGAGCGTAGAAAAGAAGTCATTGCTCACGTCGGGTGTAATGAGGGCGATGGTCTTTGTGCTGGATTCGCGCAGGCTCTTGGCGGCAAAATTCGCCACGTAGCCCTGCTCGCGTGCAATCTTGAGCACAACGTCGCGTGTTTTTGCGGAATAGCTGCCCTTCTCGTTGAGCACGTTGGAAACGGTCGCCGTGCTCACGCCTGCAAGCTTGGCTATGTCGTAGATGGATACCGTGCGCTTTGCCATGGATGCTCCTTCGTTATTTGCCACGGCATCATTCTACCTCAAGTGCTGGTTAACCGTTTATGCAGTAGATGTGAAGCGAAGTTAAACGATTAAGTAACGCTCGAAGACATGCTATCCTTTCACCAGTTAAACGATTAACAAGAAAGGAAAAGCCATGAGCTCCGCAAGCAAGATCCTGCTCCCCTCCATGATGTGCGCCGACTTTGGTTGCTTGGCCAACGAGGTCTCGTCCCTCGAGGCGGCAGGTGCAGACGGCTTCCATTTGGACCTGATGGACGGTACCTTCGTGCCCAACTATGGCATGGGGCTGCAAGACATTGCGTGGATTTGCAAGAACGCGAACATCCCTTGCGACGTGCACATGATGGTGGAGAATCCCGGTCGGTACGTGGACAAGTTCGTGGCTCTTGGCGCGCGGGTCATCTACGTACACCCCGAGGCCGATCCGCACGTGGCACGTACGCTGGCAACCATTCGTGAGCTGGGGGCAAAGGCGGGCATAGCCATAAATCCCGGTACGAGCTTTGCTGCCGTGGAACCCGTCCTTTCGCTCTGCGACTACGTGCTTGCCATGACCGTTAATCCGGGCTTTGCGGGACAGGCGTGGCTTGACTTCGTTAACCCCAAGCTCGAACAGTTGGTGGCGGCGAGCCATGAGGGGTCCAACAGCTACGAGGTCGTGGTGGATGGCAATTGCAGTCCGGAGCGCATCGCCCAGGCGAGCGCCATGGGGGTTGCGGGTTTTGTGCTGGGTACGGCGGGGCTCTTTGGGCACGGCGACTACAAGACGAGCATGGATGCGCTTCGTGCGCTGTAGGCAAACAACAAGAAGAGAGGAAGAACTACCATGGCATTCAAGAAACTCGCGATTGGCAACGATCACGTTGCAGTGGACATGAAGAACGAGATCATGGCCTATCTGCAAGAGAAGGGCTACGAAGTAATCAATGTAGGCACTGACTCCACTGAGCGCTTCAACTATCCCGTCTCGGGCTACAAGGTGGCTCGCATGGTGGCCAACGGCGAGGTGGACGGCGGCATCCTCATCTGTGGTACGGGCGTGGGCATTAGCCTCTCGGCCAATAAGGTCCACGGCATTCGCTGCGTCACCTGCTCTGAGCCGTACTCCGCACGACTCAGCCGTCAGCACAACAACACCAACTGCGTTGCCTTTGGCGCGCGCGTAGTGGGCATCGAGACTGCCAAGGATATTGTGGACGCATGGCTCGGTGCTGAGTACGAGGGCGGTCGTCATCAGGTACGCATCGACATGCTTGCCCAGATAGAGACCACCCAGAAGCTCGATGAGGCGGAGTAGTGCCTTACGCCTCAAATGGGTGGAACGTGGGCTGCATCTTGTCGTAGGTGCAGAAGCCCTCGAATCCCAGTGAGGCGAGGTAGTGCTGGAAGTGGCGTAGGTAGGCTCCCAGGTGCTCCGGCGCGTGGGAGTCTGAACCGAGCGTAAGAATGGTGCCGCCCAAGTCGCGATACAGCTCGAGGATCTGTTGCGCGGGCTGGGAATCCTCAAGTCCATAGCGCACGCTCGAGGTATTGAGCTCAATGCCCTTTCCCTGCGCAATCGTATGCTCGAGCGTGGCTGCCACCAAATCGCGATTAGCCGGGAAGTTGAGCGCTCCCGCCGGATCGTATCGTTTGATGAGGTCGACGTGTGCCAACACGCTCCAGTGCTCAAACGAGGTTGCCACATCATAGAGCTCCTGGTAGTAGGCGCGGTTGTATTCCTCCTGCGAGCGCCCTTCTTGGAACTCGCCGGTCCAAAACTCAAGGTCGCCCACCTGGTGGATGGAGAGTAGGACAAAGTCCAGCTGATCGCTCCAGCGATTCCACAAGGCGTTGAACTGCGGAATCGTGTGCATTTGTACGCCAAGCTCAAGGCCGGTCTTTACCGCAAGACGTCCTGCCCACTTCTTGCGCAGGTTGTCGATGTATGGAAAGTACGCATCGTAGTCCACGTTAAGTGCGCGCTGGCCCATCATCACTTTGGCGCTGAGCGCGTCGTTCCAATCGGGCTTTATGCCGTAGTCCACGTGGTCGGTAAAGCAAATCTCGTCTAGGTTGTTCTTCCAGGCGTCCTCGCATACCTGTTCGGGCGGATACCAAGAGTCGTCAGAGAACATGCAGTGTACGTGATAGTCGGCAAGCATGGCGCAGCCCTCCTTTGTGTCTCGTGGATTCCATTGTAAGCAAGGAGGGCTTAGGGTATGGGTGGCGAGTTCCTCCGCATGGGAGTAATCTGGAGGGCGCGTATGAGCGAGCGCGATTTGGAGGGTGCGGGCATATGTCGCAAAAGCGCTACCAAGACATAAACGCCAAGGTAATTGGCGAATGGGTTGCGGATGGATGGGAATGGGGAAAGCCCATCGACCACGATACGTATTGCCGTGCGTTGCGTGGGGACTGGCAGGTGTTGCTCACGCCTACAATTCCCGTGCCCGAGCATTGGTGGCCGCCGCTTGAAGGCGCGCTGGTTTTGGGCCTGGCGAGCGGAGGTGGGCAGCAGATGCCCATACTTACGGCCGCTGGAGCTACATGCACGGTACTTGACTACACCCCTGCTCAGCTCCAGAGCGAGCGTATGATGGCGGAGCGAGAAGGATACCGCATCAACATTGTGCAAGCCGACATGACCCAGCCTCTTTCGTTTTGCAGCCAGAGCTTTGACGTGGTGGTCAATCCCGTAAGCCTTTGCTACGTGCGTGAGGTTGAGCCAATCTTCCGCGAGGTGGCGCGTGTGTTGCGGCCTGGCGGGGTGTTGCTCACCGGGCTCGACATTGGCTTTAACTATGTGGTTGACGAGGACGAGGACAAAATCGTGCGTGGGTTGCCCTACGACCCCATCCAGAATCCCGCGCTCTTGGAGGAAGACGACGTTGAAGAGGTGGGCGTTCAGTTCTCCCATACCACGGGCGAGCTCTTGGGCGCGATGCTGCGCGCGGGTCTTGTCATCGACGACGTATATGACGACATCAACGGCGAGGGGCGCTTGTCTGAGCTTGGCATTCCCACCATGCTCGCGGTTCGCGCGCACAAGGTGGGGTGCTAGATCTCGTTGATTTCGCGCATGCGCCACTCGCGAGGCGTGAATCCCGTCTCACGCTTGAACATGGTTTGTAGGTGGCTTTGCGAAGAGAAGCCCGTTTGGTAGGCAATCTGCGATATCTCGAGGTCCGTCGTGTCGAGCAGGCGTCGTGCGCGCTCAATGCGAACGCGGCGGACATACGATGCAAACGTCTCGCCAGTCTCCTGCTTAAACCTCGTGCAAAGCGTCTTTCTGCTCACTCCACATGCCTCTGCAACCGAGTCCCCGTCGAGCGGCTCGTTGAGGTGGCTTCGCACGTACGTGATGGCGTGATGCGAGGTGGGGTGCGTGTACGACTGTGCCTCCGTGCCAACCGCCTTGGTAAGCTCGAGCATCATGGGAAGCATGAGGAAGTGAACGAGCTCCTCGTTGATGGACTCGTTTGCCAGCTTT
>JAFWMI010000035.1 GCA_017513965.1 Atopobiaceae bacterium | reverse complement strand
GTTGAGGGAAAGCTCCTCCGTAACCAGCTGTGTTGGCACCCCTAGCTCCTTGACAGTCTTGATGCAGGAGCGATAGTTCTTGTCACCGCCCTCGTATCCGGGAAGGTAGATGGCGCCAACGTCCACGCCCTCCCCAATCGTGCGGATGCCACCAATGTGGTCTCGGTCGTAATGCGTGATGATCATGGCGTCGAGGCGACTGACACCCGCCTTTTTGAGGTGGGCAAGAACATCGTCGGCAGTGTTCTGGTAGCCCGTGTCGATGAGGACCGCTTCGCCGCCCGACTTAATGAGCGTGCAATCGCCCTTGCCCACGTCCACAAACGTTACGCGCAAGGGTAACGACTGGGCCGATTCGTTGGCAACCGATCCTTTGGTTGGCTCCATGGTAGGCGCCTCTCCGCATCCCACAAGGCCTAACAGGCAAGATGCAAACAAGGTCGTAGCTATGAGCATAAAGAGCTTCCTCGTCATTATAGCTCCTCCGTTATGGGACCAAGTATACATCGCAAGGCATTGCCGCTGGAATAACTACACGCTAACCTCTCCCGCAAGGACGCGCTGGTAGTCCTCGTAGTTCTTTTGCAAGAGCGCAGGAGTGTCCAACTCGTACGGGCACTTGCTCGCACAGCTGTTGCAATGCAGGCACGCTTGGATTTGTGCCATGTTGGCTTGCCATGTTTCGTTGAGCCAGGCAGCTGACGGCGCACGCCGCAGCATAAGCGACATCCGCGCGCAGTTGTTTATCTGTATTCCCACCGGACAAGGCATGCAGTACCCACAGCCACGACAGAACTCACCGGAAAGCTCGGTGCGCTCCGCCTCGATAAACGCGCTAATCGCAACGTCCATCGTGGGCATTGCCTCCATAAAGGAGAGCCACTCCTCCAGCTCGCTCATGCGCTGGATACCCCAGATGGGAAGCACGTCGTACTGGGAAACGTACGCCATCGCTGCGCGTGCGTTGGTAATGAGACCGCCGGCCAGACCCTTCATGCACACGAACCCCATGTTGTGTTCAAGGCAGCTGGCAACAAGAGCGAGCTCACGGTCGCTCGCGAGGTATGAGAACGGGTACTGGAGCACCTCATAGAGTCCGGACGTCACGGCCTCCTCGGCCACGCCAATCTTGTGCGCCGTAATGGCGATGTGCCGAATCTTTCCCTGCTCCTTGGCTTGCAACATGCACTCATACATGCCGGTTCCGTCGTCAGGCCGATACACCTGCCCTGCCATGTGAAACTGGTATACGTCTATGTAGTCCGTACCCAGCGTCGCAAGTGAGGTCTCCAAGTCGGACCAGAACTTCTGCGGCGTCTTCGCCTGCGTCTTGGTGGCAATGAACACCTGATCGCGCATGGTTGCAAAGGCCTCACCGAGCTTCTCCTCGCTGTTTGAGTAGGCACGGGCGGTATCGAAGTAACGCATGCCTCCCTCATACGCAGCGCGTAGAATGCGCACCGCCTCAGGCTTGTTTGTACGCTGAATGGGCAGCGCCCCAAAGGCGTTTTGCGGCACCGTAATGCCAGTGGAACCGAGTGTGATGGTGCGCATGAGAACCTCTCCCCTGTATCGCATGGCAAAGCGACTTAATCATAACTCAGGGGGATGACAAGGGCGAGACGGAGGGATACCCAACCAAAGAGGGACAGTCCCTCTTTGGTTAACCATTTGGGGACTGTCCCTCTTTGGTTATCTCACGCTGTGGTGGGCACGGCGGGTCTCAAGACGTTGCTGGCCTAAAGCGCCTTCTTTGGGCAGTTCCTCACGCACTCAAGGCACAGGATGCACTCGGTGCCATTCTCTCGTTTGCGCGAGTCATCGAGCATGTCGACGTTCATGGGGCACACGCGCTTGCACGCGCCGCACTGAACGCACTTGCTATGGTCGCACGTTACCCTGAGCAAGGAAAAGTAGCTCATTGGTTTGAGGAACACGGTGATGGGACACACGTACTTGCAGAATGCGCGGTTGTCCTTAAACGCGTATGCCAAGGCGATGCCCACTGCGTAGTAGGCGACGTTACCCACGATAAAGGCCCAGAACATGATGCGCTCGATGTTACCCACATGCATCAAGAAGAGTGCGGCCACGAAAACGAGCGATGCCACGAACACGACGTAGCGAATCCAGCCAAGCCCCTTCCTTCTTGGCTGCTGCGGAATCTTGTAGGGCAGGAAGTCGAGCACCATCGCCGTCCAGCAGGCATATCCGCACCAGCCACGACCAAAGAGCAGCGGGCCAAAGATTTTCGCCACAGCGTAGTGGATGGTTGCGGCTTCGAATACCCCCGTGAACAGGTAGTACCAAAAGCCCTCGATCTGCATGTTCTCGTTCGAAATCAGGCCGAGGTATACGAGCATGTAGAGACCAACAAGAAGCTGGGTGATTCTTCGGGCATTCTTGTTCCCTTGGATATACAGGAAGACACCGAGCGCAACAGACGCGCCAATGTAGGAGAAATTGAACAAGTAGAAGAGGTTGTCCTTCGTAAGCCAGAGTGCAACGGCAACAGCCTCGAAGACCGCGAACATCGCTATGGGCAAAAGGTACTTCTTCACTGCACGTTCCTCCATAACACAATAAACCGAATCATAGGCACCAATTCTAAGGCATGAGTGTTGTCCAGTGCATCTCTGATCTGCTTGGGCAAACACCCTCATGTTCGCTTTAGCTAGCGCCCGTCACGTCCCGTCATTGCTTGGTAGCTCATAAGCGCACAGCGCTCGTCCAGCGTGCACCACATGTGCCACAGAGGTACGCACATGACCAGCTCCCCCACCAGTTCCACGCAGCGTACGCGTGCTTGGGGCAATTCCGGCACATGCGTCTGCTTCAAGAGCATGCCTAGGACCGCTTGATAAGAACCGCGCTCGATGTGAGGGCGCTCGCCGCGCTCCAGCACACAGATACCCCCCAGAGGGAGATCCTCGTTGACCCCCATGGCTTCCTTGCCCCGCCACGGGGTACCGCAAGCGTACGCGACGCCGTTGCGCATCCTCAGCAGAGGCTTGTCTCCGTTGAGCACATGGGCGCCCTCAACCATCTTGAGCCAATATCGCGCATGCGTGGTTTTGCCCGTGCCCGAGGGTGCGGTAAACGCATAGGCACGTCCGTCTACGGCAAGCACGCAGCCATGGAACACCACCGCGTCGTGGGCGAGCAGCGCTTCGGCAACCTTTCGGTAAAGGGCCAATGTCTCCAAGTAGGCGTCGGAATACGTATGGGGCTCTTGTCCCCTTCGCTCGTCACTCCGCGCAGCACGCGCGCGCTCCGCGTCGATGTTGGCCTGCTGGAGCACCACACGCTCGTAAGCCGGCCCGTCGCAGAGCCAGCCCGCGCAAAAGTCCTTGGTGGACTCATGCAACGCATGCACCTCCACCTTTACGCCAGCCAGTCTCATGACGAACTTGGTCATGCTAGCACCCCTTCCCCTCGCACGCCCAACTCGTACGCGGGCCGCATGAGCAAACGCTGCTCAACGCGTAAGTGAACATGGCGCGCCGCCACGATTCCACCTTGTTGTTCCGATGCAAGATGACCGCAAGTTCGGTAAGAACTCTCTTGCGGCTCACCGTAAGCGCCCTGCCCAGCCGAAAGACGACCATCGCGGGATACAGCAATCTGCTCCCAGAGTAAAACGGGTACACCTCGCGACAAATCTCCCTAGACGGGAACACGCGCTCGACGAGGTAGGCGAGCTTCTTAGGCACGCCTCTGCCCTTCTTGGCAAGCTTGTTTTGGACTTGGTGGACGGTGGTGCCATACGTGCCCGACGTGGCAAGATAGCGGAACAGCTCCTCGTCGTCGGCCTGAAGTGCCAAGGGTTTCCCAGGTGCGAACACACGCTGCGCAAAGGTGCGCATCCGCTCCTCGAAGTCGTCGATCCCAAGCTCGTGGGTACCTTCGCGCACTCGCTCCCAGTTCAGCTCGTCCTCGTGATTGCGCAGGTAAACGTACACATCGAGCGGCGTGCGCAGACCCGTGCCACCCAACGCGAAGTGTTTGTGGGCGTGCGCCATAAGGTACACATAGCACTCGGTAACGTCCATGTGCCAACCGAATTCGTTATCCGGGTACTTCGTTAGATGATCTTTCACGTTTTGGAAGTGCTCGACCATCTCTGGAGCGGACAACACGCTAAAAAGACTACGGTGCATCTCGAAGTTGCTAACGGGCAGCTTGTGATACACGTCGTGGTGCGCCGCGCCAAAGATTTCGCACCTAAAGCCCAAGGCCTCCATTATGCTCCGCACGTCATCGGTGCGCTCGGCGTCAAAGAGCACATCGTAGTCCGCCATTTGCCGCATGCCAGGCTGCGGATACTCGTCCTTGAGCACCGCACCTTTGAGCGGACAGTACCATATGCCTGCGTTTTCTAGTGCTTCGCGCACGAGAACCCAGTCTTCCTCGAGCTGGGTCTCTTTCCACAGGCCACGAGCTGCCTCCTGACTCACTTGAGACGAGTTTACTCCCGCTGACTGCAGTGCCATGGCCGTTATGGCCGCAAGTGTATGACTCTTCGCGGTGTCAATCAGCTGTTGGGAATCCACGCCCTCGAGCATCGAAGGGTCGGGTACCTGCTGCCTTACGGCACATCCCGCAAGTGCGCACACCAAACGGAGAGAGTCAAGGTAGGCACCTTGGTCCATGCGCTACTCCTCCAAGGCGTCGACCCGACGCAACTCCCCGATCGCATGGGAGACATCGCGTCGTATGGTCGCTTCCGGTGCGTCGTAGCGCTCGCACATGGCAGCCACCACAGCCTCCTCGGTTGTCTCTTCGCGCAGCAGCTCCACGATGGCCGCAAACGTCTTGTTGCCCTGCACAACACCGTGGAAGCTGGCGTCGCCCGTAGGAACGAGCACCGTCTGGGTCCCGACATTCCTGGAGACAAACTCCTTCTTGAGCCTCATGGCACTCCCCCCACTTCCGGATTGCTGAATGACTGATCAGTCCCATCGTTAACTATCGCGCCATTCTACCGCATGCTTCTTCGCGTGAGTGTGTGGGCTAGAGACATGCGCTGAAATCTGCAGCGCCGGGGGTCTGTCCGCTGGGATTTGCAACACCTGGGTCCATTCGCCTCGGTGATGACAATCCCAGCGAAAAAACTTCGGCGTCCGCAAAGCCAGCGACCAGCGTAAAGCTGAGGCGAGACTTTGACAACACACAAGTACGCTCAGATGCAATCCAAAGCCAAACGAGACATAACGCGTGAGATGGACGGCGAGAAGAACACCTTCATCCGGTTCAGGGGCATCCTTTGGACGCGTGAGGACAACCTCCAGTTCGTGGAGAAGCCCGCCGATGAGGACGCTCGTACGCGGCAGCAGAAGCGGCATTACTACCGGCACGAGGTCACAAAGACCATGGAGGCTAAGAAGGTAACTAAGGACCGCAAGAGCACAAAGCAGAAGGTTGAGGCGACCGAGGTCAACATCACCACCGCGCTTGAGGATTGGCGCGACGCAGACCGTGACGGCCGCGGCGAGGCACCACCTAAGCGCAAACATGGTGTCGGGATGGCGCAGGCAGCTGTTCGAAAACGCGCGGGGTCATATTCACGCAGGACCAAGAGCACGCACTCAATGCGGGACTCTCGCGCTGGCTTGCCCCCTTCCACATGGAAGTCATCTTCAGTGGGGCCGATGGACTCCCCGCTTTGGGTGAGCAGTACCAGCTTCAAAGCATCAACGACTGTCGTCTTACCAGAATCGTTCTCGCCGACGAGTGCGTTTAGTCCCCTATGGAACCGGACGTCAAGACCGGACTTCCCATATATTGACTTGAACTGACTGTAATCGTAAAGCCTAAGCTCGCAAACAATCGTCTACGACCTCCATGCTTTGTAGTCCTTATCGCGGCGGGCATGACTCGCAATCACAGAAGCCGCATGCGAAGCGAGCTGGCATGCAGACGAGCTCCTCGTAGCTTAGACACGCTGCGTCATGATTCGCGCGGCGTCACGGGAGCCATGCAAGAACGCAAGGATGAGGACGCGGTGATTGGCCTCGTCGACCTGGTAATAGATTTCGTAGCCCTTTACCATGCAATGACGGACTCGAGTGGCAACCGCCTCGCTCACGTCGAAGTCGACGCCGAACAGGCTGGGGTTATCCGCAAGAAGGACGAGTAGTCGCTCGAACTCGTCGAGCAGCGAGGCAGCGGCGCTAGGCGCTGCGAGCACATTGACGATATAGTTGAGCGCCTAGTCGAGGTCGCGCTCCGCCGGTTCGGCGATGGGCACGCTATAGGCCATACTTGCCTCGTAGCGACGCGACGGCCTCGAGTGCGTCGCGGCAGTCACCCCGCGACACAGCGTCTATGCCCTCCTGTACGAGTTCAACCGTACGCCCGACCCTGGCCTGCGACTCCATGGCTTCGTAAACCTCCGCGCTCATGATCACCATGTCGGCATAACCGTTCTTCGTCACGTGCACCGGCTCTCCGGACTCGTGGCAGAGACGCGAGATTCTCGCCGCGTCCGTGAGCTCCTTCACGGGAACCATCTGCATATCGTCCTCCAATCACAGGTATATGGGATATTTATACCATAATCTGGCCATCGGTAGCGCACCCTCATAACGTTCGTGTCTTGAGTGTCCAGCGCATACGATTCGCGCCAGTCGGTCTGGATTGCCTCCGCGATTTCAAAAGCTCCGTCGAAACTTCCTTCGGCGCTGGATATGACTTTGGCACCAACCTCTCTTCTTCGCCGAAAAGAAGATTGCTGGGAAAGAGGCCGCTTCCCCACCGCGAACGGTGCCATATGCCATCATCGGCATCCAGCAGGTATACGAGATCGAACACGAACCCCTTGGAGCTGTGTGCGGTCGTGAGCTGCTCCGCCAAGGATATGCCCAAGGCAATCGTAGCGTCCAGATCCACACCGAGGCGCGCCGCTTGGTCAAGCCGGTCTATAACATCCGTAAGCCGCAACGTACGGCCAAGGCAAGACGCCGTATCAAGCCCCCTCCGCAAACCGCAGCAGCTCACGGATACCTGTATTGAGCTCGACGCATGCGTATGGGCGGGTCTCCCGCCGTGCCCGGTGGCACACAATTGGCGCTGAGGCGACAGGGAAAAGGATTGCGCGTACGAGTGCCACAAGCGCCTTCGTCGCCCAGGAGGCAGTCTCCCACACGGATTGTGGGGTCAGCGACTCCGAAGGCACCCGATACGGGCCGACGACGGCCAAGCGAAGTACTCGGACAATGGCCAAGGTGGGAAAGATGGCTCCGTGCATCGCATTCGCTGGAATCACGACCGCCGGGGGTCCATTCGCTGGGATTTGCATCGCCGGGGGCCTATTCGGCCTCGGTGATGACAATCCCAGCGAAAATATGCCTCGGTGGTCGCGATTCCAACGGAGCGACCCTCGGGGATCGCAAAGCCAGCGGACCGACCCTCAGCAACCGCAAAGCCAGCGAAACAGCCACCGGCGCCTGGCGCCCTCGCGGGTTCGATTCCCTACAGCCGTACGAACAAAAAAGCCTCCCCTTGTGGGGAGGCATCATAAACATGGAGCCAGAGATGGGAATCGAACCCATAACCACCGGATTACAAGGCCGGTGCTCTACCATTGAGCCACTCTGGCGCACGACCGAATATCATAGCACAGATTTCGCCCCGGTGAGCACGAAGCGAAGCACTCTGGAACCGACTCCAGATACAACCCACGGATAAACGCGAAGCACATGAGTACACGTCCGCCTGCCCTCGCTCCATGCCACCGTTTCCAACATGCTAGAATGGGCCAACGACCACCTCCTCAGAATGGCCCAAGGAGGCACGTTACATGAGGCGCCGCACCAAGCAATTCTCCATGCGAACAAGAATCTTTGTCGCTATGTTGTCCTGTGTTGTGGTGGTAATCATAACGTTTGCCGTAACCAGCAGCACCATGTTTAAGCAGTACGAAGTCGAGGACTGCATCGAGTATGCCCATGGCATCTGCAACCTCGCTGCAGACGAGATAGACCCCGCCAAGGTCAGCGAATACATAGCGCGAGGCCACAACGCTCCCGGCTACGACCAAGTTCTGGATAAGCTCTATCGCCTGCGGGCCGCATATCCCGACGTGGAGTACCTTTACGTCTACCAAATCCAGCCAGACGGCTGCCACGTAGTCTTTGACCTCGACACCGACGAGGTGCCTGCCAGCGAACCCGGTGAAGTCGTCGACTTTGACTCGTCGTTCTCCGATTATCTGGACGAGTTGCTGGCGGGCAAGGAAGTTGAGCCAGTTATATCAAACGACACGTTCGGCTACCTCCTCACCGTGTACCACCCTGTCTACGACGAGGATGGCATCTGCCAATGCTATGTGGCGGTGGACTTCCTCATGGGCGAGATCGACGAGTATGTCCGCTCGGTCGTGTTGAGCGTGGCGGCAGCGTCGGCAATCTTCCTGCTGGTCTTTTGCGTGGCGGGGTACTTTATCACCGAACGACGAATCGTGCGACCCATGGCACATGTGGAAGACCAGGCGTATCGCGACGCACTTACGGGCGTGCAGAACAAGGCTGCCTATGAGGAGCGCGCCGAACGTCTGGCGCAAGGCATCGAGAACGACAGTGCCGTTTTTGCCATCCTCATGATCGACGTCAACTACCTCAAGCGTGTTAACGACACGTACGGACACGAGAAGGGCGACACGTACCTCAAAACCTGCTGCAGCCTCATGTGCGACGTCTTTGGTACCGAGCGCGTGTACCGGTTTGGCGGCGATGAGTTCCTGGTCGTCTTGGAGGGCAACGAGCTGGTACATGCTTCCGACATGCTCTACGACTTCAAAAAAGCCGTACGAGCGCAGGCGGCAAACTCATCGCTCAATGAATGGGAGCGCGTCTCTGCCGCAGCGGGCATGGCCGTATATGATCCCAAGGACGACGATTGCGTGCAAGACGTGCTCAAGCGAGCAGACAACGAGATGTACCAAAACAAAAAGGCCATGAAGGCCCAGCGAACGGACTAACTCAAGGGAAACGGCACAAGGCGCGTGGGGTGATGTCGCCGTAGCGAATCACCCCACGCTTGCCGCTAAGCCTGCGCGCGCTTCTCCCAAGGACGCGTCGTCACACGCCAGCGCAAGTATACGAGGCAGCCTCCCGCAATGCCTACGAGGGCAATGCCCGCAATGATGGGCGCCGCATACGAGCCCGTGAGGTCGTAGGCAAGTCCTGCGGCCGTAACGCCCATTGCCGAAGCCAAGCTGGTTACGAGCGAGATGGTTGAGTACGCCTCCGCATATTGGTCATCGCCGAAGATGTAGCGCGTGAGCAGCGAGATGCCCAGCGAGCCAATGGAGAAGCTCGTTCCATAGAGGAAGCCCGACACCAGCAGTGACGTTTGTCCGCCGAGGTTGAGAAGGATGAGCAGGAGGCCCACGAACGTCGTCACGAGCGAGCAGACACAAGCGCGGAACGCGCCGATCTTGTCGGCGATGGCACCGAGCGCGAACTTGCTCACGACGTTGCCCACCATACTGGCCGAGAGCAGCAGCGCTCCCACCTGCGCGGAATACCCGTAGTCCTGGGCAAGCGAAGCCATATGACCCGAGAGCGTGGTAATGAGCACGATCGCGAGCACAAACACCACAAGCACAACGAAGGTCGGCGAGAGAAGCACCAGCTTAAGACCAAGGTCATCGGATGCCTGCTTTGCGCCCTTCTCATCTTCGTCTACCTCGTCCGCACCATAGGGCTTGAGACCAACCTCCTCGGGCGTGAGCGGGCAAAAGAGCATGACGGGCAGAATCGTGAGCACCGTAAAGGCAACGAAGCCCAGATACGCGGTTTGATACCCAAAGCGCTCGATGCACGCGGTAACGATGGGGCTTGCGATAGCCGAGCCAATTCCCGAGCCAGAGAGCGCGATGCCTGTGATGGTGCCGCGGCCCTTTTGGAACCAGTTGCCAATGTAGAGGGTGATGACGAACATCGCGACCGCTGCAAAGCCAACGCCACGAACGACCGCGGCCACGTCCATAATCAGCGTGTTGGGCGCAAACGCGATGGCTACGCCAGACACGAGGACGAGCGCGGTGGCCACCATGAGCACGTTGCGCATCTTGTGCCCGTGCGCAAGGGAGCGCGCGACGATGGGGGTAAAGAGCCCGATGATGAGGTTAGAGATCGACATGTGCATGGTAACGGCACCCCGGCCTGCCCCCAAGGCATCGGACATCGGGGTGTAAAAGACGCCGTACGCGTTAGGAAGTCCCATGGTGCCGCAAGCCATGAGGCACACGGCGACCGCTACCACCACATACCGTAGATTGGGACGTTTGCCTGCCTGTTCTGTCACGTGAGCCACCTCTCGTCTCTTATGCGGGCTTTTATCTCCCCTACCATTCTGGTATGGTTCAAGTTGCATATCAAATACCTATGTTGAGTGCTTATGCATGCCTTGTAGGCATACATTGGAGGGGCCATGGAGCTGAGAGTCCTCAAATACTTTGCAACGGTCGTGGATGAGGGGTCCATAACGGATGCCGCCAAGGTACTGCACGTTACGCAGCCCACCCTCTCGCGCCAACTCGCACAGCTGGAAACCGAGATGGGGACACCCCTCTTTACGCGTGGACGAGGAGGCATTGAGCTCACTGATCGTGGCGCCGTGCTCAACCGATACGCTCGCGACATATTGGCGCTCGCAGTCAAAGCCGAGGAAGAGGTCGCCATACCCCAAAGCAGCGTGGTGGGCACGGTACACATTGGTGCCGGAGAAACCCGGGCGTTTGACATTGTGGCAACCGCCTGTGCCCGCGTGCGCGAGCGGTATCCGGGTGTTTCGTTCGATGTACACGATGGTACGTCAGCCGACCTCAAGGAGCACTTTGCGCGCGGGTTTTACGACTTCCTGCTGGACTGCAACTCCGGGGAGAACGCCGAGTTCAACCAGCTGACGTTACCTCTGCGCGATGTCTGGGGCATCGTTGTACGCCCAGACGACTCGCTGGCCAAGCTCAGCAGCGTAGCCCCCGCGGACCTTTTGGACCGGTCGCTCATTGCCCCGCCACAAGGCTTGAGCCGCGCGTTGCGGGAGTGGGCCGGACCAATGCGCCCACAGCTCGAGCGGCAGATCGTGGCCACCCACGGCTTACCACTCAACTCCAAGTACCTCGTACATGCCGGCGTTGGCGTTATGTTCTCGTTCGACGGATTGATAAGCGGTCTCAAGGAACCCCGCGATCCCGACGACCCAAACAGTCTTTGCTTCATACCGCTCGGGCCACGCGTGGAGGCGACCAACAAGATCCTCTGGCGCAAGGTAATGCCCACCAAGCCTGCGCAGGCCTTTATCGACGAGCTGACGCCGCTCTGCGGCTAGCGCCCAAGCAGCTTCCAGAGCTTCTCTCGCGTCTCGGGCGAGAGGCGATCCTCCATGGTGAGGTGCATGTGCGCGCGGTCGTCGTGCGCCACCTCCACCTCCTCGTTGGTAACCTGCATGTCGTGCGCAAGCAGCGTGCTGGAGATGCAGGTTATGGGTATGCCGCCCACTGTCGCGCGAATGGCGTTATCCGAGGTTACGAGCAGCACTTCCCTGCCCTTCTCTCGCGCACGCATGGCGTAGCGCTCGATTACCGTGTCGGCCGACTCACCAGTGCGCGAGAACACCACACGCACCCCTCCGGGCGAAAACGCAGGCCGCTCGTCGCTGAGGTTTTGGGCGGCATCGAACACTACCACCGCCTCGTATTGACGTTGCGCATACGTTGCCACATCGGAGACGAGCGTACGTCGGGCGGACTCAAACGGATCGTGGCCATACGGATCACGCGAGAGCGACGCAACGTCGGCAAGGGCACCGCCGCCCGCATGCTCGTCGATAAGACTCGCATAGCGAGGCGTGGCGCCTATCACGTTGTATCCGTCAACCAAGAGCAGCGGAAGGAGCCCCCTCATGACTGCTCGCCCTTGAGCATGGTACGGCGCAGCCACTCGTAGCATATGGCCGTTGTCGCCTGTGCCACATTGAGCGACTCCACACGTCCGCGCTGCGGAAGCTTGCACTCAAAGTCGCACTTCTTCAGCATGAGGGCCGAGACTCCCGAGCCCTCCGATCCCATGACCAGGCAAATGCGCCCGTCCAACGGAGCATGCCACACGTCGTCGTGGGCGTGTTCCGTGGCGGCCCCCACCCAAAAGCCTGCCTCCTTGAGCTTCTCTGCCGCGGTGGCAAGGTTGGGAACCTGCGCGATGGGCAGGTGCAGCACGGCACCTGCCGAGGTCTTGTACGCGGCCGTTCCCACACGGGCCGCCCGTGCGTTTGCCACCACAACACCTGCGGCACCCACGACCTCGGCCGTCCGCACGATGGCACCAAAATTGCCCTCGTCCGTAACGTGGTCCAGCAGCAGTACGAGCGCGTCTCCCTCGCCCGCCGCTTCTATTACGTCGTCCAGCGACGCATACGAGAAGGGCTCGACCTCCAACATGATGCCTTGGTGTGCACCGTGAGAGGAGCGTCCGTCCAGCCGATCGCGTGCGACGTACTCCACGGGCACGCCCGCACCTTCCAGGCGCGCAACCAAGTCGTCCAGCGTTCGGTCGCGCTCCCCCACCGTCGATGCCACAAGGGCGCGCCGTATGGGCACATGCGCATCCAGAGCCTCGGCACATGCACGACGACCCTCTATGAGACCCTGGGGACTACCCTGATGCGAACGCTTGCGCTGCGGCGGACGCTGCTGTTGTCCAGCGCTGCCATACCGCGCGTTGCGCTCCCTGCCGCCTTTGCCACCGCGTGCGCCCGTTGGCGCTTGTGTACGCGTGCGCTTTCCCGTGCCGCCGCGTACGTCTCGGCCGGGCTTGCGTGATTGGTTCTTTGCCATGCCCGCTTAGTCCTTCTTGCGACGCAAACGCGCGCCGGCCGCGGTGTCCTCCACAATGAGGCCCAGCGCCGCAATGCCGTCGCGGATGGCGTCTGCCGTGCCCCAGTCTCGTGCCTTGCGCGCCTCTTGGCGAGCGTTGAGCAGCGCCTCTGCCGCCTCGGCAGGATTCGTGCCCGCATACCCGGCACGCTCCGCCGCCAGCGTCACCAGCTCCGCAGGGAGCTCGTCGCCCGCAGACTCGCGAGAGAGGTCGATGCCAAGCACGCCACAGAGCTCAACGAGCGTATCGGCCGCGCGAAGCGTCACGGCCGTCTCTATGGAGCCGGCTGCCTCGCTCAGGTACTTGTTGCTCTCGGTTACCAGGCCAAACACGGCGGCAAGGCCACCAGCGGTGTTGAAATCGTCGTCCATGCTGGCCGTGAACTCGGCGTTGGCTGCGTCGATCGATGCCCCGAGCGCGCGATCCGCCTCGGTGAGCTTGCCGTCTGCCGGTGCCGCCTCTGCAGCCCAGCGGAGGTTCTTAACGCAGCTGGAGAGCCGGTCAAGCGAGCTGACAGCACCCTCCAGGCGATCAAACGAGAAGTCGAGCGGCGCGCGATAGTGCGTCTGCAGCATGAGGATGCGCACGGCGTTGGCCGGATACCGGTCCAGCACCTCCTTGAGCGTGTAGAAGTTGCCCAGGCTCTTGGACATCTTCTCCTCGTTGATCTGCAACATGCCCGTGTGCATCCACACGTTTGCCAGCGGCGCATGCCAGGCGCACATGGCCTGGGCGGTCTCGTTCTCGTGATGCGGGAACACGAGATCCGCGCCACCACCATGAATGTCGATGGGGGTACCCAGGTAGCGATGGATCATTGCGCAGCACTCGGTGTGCCAGCCGGGACGCCCCTCTCCCCAAGGGCTCGGCCAGCTGGGCTCACCCGGCTTGGCCGCTTTCCAAAGGGCGAAGTCAAAGGGATCGCGCTTCTCGTCGTTTACTTCCACACGCTCGCCCGCACGCAGCTGATCCAGGTCTCGGCCAGAGAGCACGCCGTAGGCATGGTCGCTTCGCACCGAGAAGTACACGTCGCCGCTCGGCACGGGATAGGCGTTGCCATTGTCTATGAGGAGCTGGATCATCTCCTGCATGGCCTCGATCTCGCGCGTGGCACGAGGACGAATGTCGGGATCGAGGATGCCAAAGCGATGCATCTGCTCTATGAACTTGTTGGAGAACTCCTCTGCCACCTCGGCGGCAGTGCGTCCCTGCTCGTTGGCACGATTGATGATCTTGTCGTCCACGTCGGTGAGGTTTTGCGCAAAGGTGACCTCATAGCCCTTGAACATGAGGTAGCGACGTATAACGTCAAAGCTCAAGAACGTTCGAGCGTTGCCAATGTGGATTTGGTCGTACACCGTTGGGCCGCACACATACATGCGGATTTTGCCCGGCTCGATGGGCTCGAGCTCCTGCTTGCGGTGGGTCTGGCTGTTATAAACGAGCATGGAAGTCCTTCCTACGGTTTCGCACAAAGATGATAGCGCAAGGAGCCGATGGGAAAAAGGGTCACCGAGCAACGCCCTGCAATCAGGGAGGCAGTCCCCCTGCATGCGAGGGGCCCGTCCCCTCCCGTTGTCATCTCGACGATTAGATGTCGCGCCTTCAAAAAGGTGAGCTACTCCACCTTCTGGAGAAGCGCGACCGCCCACGCGGCGATGCCCTCTTCGCGACCAACGAAGCCCAAACGCTCAGTCGTCGTCGCCTTTACACCCACCTGATCCACGTCCACGCCAAGCGCGCGGGCGAGGTTCTGCCGCATCTGGTCACGATACGGCGAGAGCTTTGGCGCCTGAGCGGCAACCGTACAGTCCGCGTCCAAAATCTGAAAGCCCTGCGTTCGCACGAGCTCGGCCACATGCGAGAGCAGCACGAGCGAGTCGGCCCCCTCGTAGGCGGGATCCGTGTCGGGGAAGAGCTTCCCGATGTCGCCCAAGCGCGCCGCACCCAGCACGGCATCCGCCAAGGCGTGCGCCAGGACATCGGCGTCGGAATGACCCAGCAGCCCACGCTCACTTGGCACGTCCACGCCACCCAAAATGCAACGCCTTCCCTCGGCAAACTGATGCACGTCGTATCCATGCCCAATGCGCAACATAGGCCGCTCCCCCGTCTACGCTATGCCCACCCTGGAACGCAATATGGCCTCTGCAATGGCCAAGTCCTCGGGCATCGTAATCTTTATGTTGTCGCGCGACGTCTCCACCACGCGAACCGTCCCGCCCATGTGCTCTACCAGGCTCGCATCATCGGTCCCAGCATAGCCTGCGAGCAGGGCCGTTTCGTGCGCCGCAACTATCACCGAGCGCCGGAAGACCTGCGGCGTTTGCGCACACCAGAATGCCGAGCGGTTGGGCGTGGAGACGATCTTGCCGTCCGCATCCACAACCTTGAGCGTATCGGTTTGGCGCGAGGCGCAGATTGCTCCGCTCACCTGCTTGTCCATTCGGACGGCAGCCAAACATGCCTCTATGGCGTCGGTATCAATGAGCGGCCGAGCGCCATCGTGAATGGCGACGAGTTCCAACTCCTCGGGCACCGCCATGAGTCCAGAGAGCACCGAGTCCTGCCGCGTTGGTCCTGCCGCCGCGAGCGTAACCTCGTGCTGCAAATCGAGCTTGGCGATTACGGAGTCGCGCATCTCGTCCACGCGCGCCGTGGGACACACCACAACCACATGACCCACGCTCGGAGCGCGGTCAAACGCGAGGATGGACCAGCCCACCAAGGGTAGGCCCAACAGCTCAACGAACTGCTTGCCCCGAGGGTCGCCAAAACGCTCTCCAGAACCGCCCGCCACAATTACCGCACAGGCGTTCTTTCCCCCAACCGCCGACTCGGTTCGTTGCGCCTCGGCACACGGGCACACTGTAATGCCACCCATTAGTGCTTACCCCACATGCGATACAAGCTGTCCGCGAGGATGGCGGGATTGCTCACGCCCGCTTCCTCAAGGCGATCGGGATCCTCATCGATCACGTCGATAAGCTCCTGCAGCGAGCCATACTCATCCAAGATCTTGTCGGCCATGCCCTCGCGCACCACCGAGACGTTGTTGAGGGTACGCAGGCCGAGTGGCGTCATAACCGAGTCCTCGTGCTTGTCCTCATAGCCCAACAGGTTCGCGATGTTGGCCGCCTTGTGCACGAGCGAGTTCGCCGTGTCGTCGAGCGCCTTGCGAATGGCCTGCGCGTTCTCTTCCGAGCTGTCTCGCGCATAGTCACGAATCATGAGCGTGTACTCGTCGTCCAAGTCGCCCAAGAACTCCTCGCGCTGCATCTGCACGGTGCGTCCCTCGCGTCCCAGCTGCACAATAATGCGGTCGAGCTCCTCGCCAGCCGTCGTTAGCACCTCAAACAGGTAGAAGACCTCGGTTAGGTCCGCAAGGGTCACCTGATTCTCGAGCTCGAGCGTGGTAAGGCGCATGAGCCTGCGGTCGAGCGTCTGCCGCGTGGACTGCATGGCGAGCACGAGTTGGTTAACCGACCCCATGAGCTCGGCCACGGTCTTGAGCTCGTACCCACGACCATCCACGAAGACGTTGACCACCTGGCGTCGCTCCGAGACCGAGATGACCATGGCCTTGGTAAGTAGGCTCATGCGCGCCGCCGTGCGATGCCGCATGCCCGTCTCGCTCGTGGGAAGCGCCGGATCGGGATTGAGGTGGTAGTTTGCGCGCAGGATCTGGGTGAGCGCGTCGTCAATAACTATGGCGCCGTCCATCTTCGAGAGCTCGAACAGGCGGTTTGCCGTAAAGGAGATGTTGAGCGGGAAGCCATCGTTGCCAGAGGCCAGCACGTGGTCCACGTCGCCCACGCAAATGAGCGCACCCATGTGACCAGCAATAATCATGTCGAGCGCGTGACGCAGAGCGGAACCCGGAGCCGTAATGCGCATGGCCTCTTCCAAACGCAGCCTCGCGTCGTTCTTTCCCTTGTCATGCTGCATGGCCATAGTGCCTCCCCTCAGTCTGCGCGATCACGCATTTTTTAGTATACGCGATTTATACGCACAAAAGGCCGCCCCGTCTCACAACACCGCAAGACAAGGCGGCCATTTTCAACTATGGTTTATTCTCCGGCAGACACGCCGTCTGGCGCCTGCGTACGCGGCCCCGTCCAGCGGTTGCGTGCCGGAGCCAACTCCATGTGCACACGCTCTTCCGGTGCCACAATTTGGCCCGCGCCCTTGGTAAAGGTCAGACCTTCGCCGTCCTCCGTAACGTCCACATAGATAATGTCTCCCTCGCCCCACTTGCCCATGAGCATCTCCTCGGCAAGCGGATCCTCGATGAGGGTTTGTATGGCACGACGAAGCGGGCGGGCGCCATAGATCTTGTCGGTCCCTCGCTTGGACACCAGGTCGCGTGCCGCGTCGCTCAGCTCAATGGACATGCCCTGAGAATACAGGCGGCGGCGCAGGTCGCTAACCATGAGGTCAACGATGCCGCGGAGCTGCTCGGTGGTGAGCGACTTGAACACCACGATCTCGTCCACGCGGTTGAGGAACTCGGGGCGGAACAGCTTCTTGAGCTCGCTCATAACGCGTGAGTTGATCTCGGAGTCAGAGAGTCCGCCCGCGCCAGTTGAGCCAAAGCCCATGGTCGTGGTTTGGGCGATGTCGCGCGCACCAATGTTGGAGGTCATTATCACCACGGTGTTGGAGAAGTCCACGTGACGGCCCTGGCCATCGGTGAGGCGTCCCTCGTCCAAAATCTGCAACAGGATGTTGAACACGTCGGGATGGGCCTTCTCGATCTCGTCGAACAGGACCACGGAGTAGGGACGACGGCGCACCGCCTTGGTGAGCTCGCCACCCTCGTCGTAGCCAACGTATCCCGGAGGCGCACCCACGAGCTTGCTCACGGCGTGCTTCTCCATAAACTCGCTCATGTCGAAGCTGATGAGCGCGTCTTCGCTGCCAAACAGGAACTCGGCAAGCGCCTTGGCGAGCTCCGTCTTGCCCACACCCGAGGGGCCGAGGAAGATGAACGAGCCGCCGGGACGACGCGGATCCTTGAGCGGCGAGCGACTGCGCCTGATGGCACGGCTCACCGCGCTCACGGCCTCGTCCTGGCCAATCACTCGCTGATGCAGCACTTCCTCGCAACGCAGCAGCTTGCTGGCCTCACCCTCGGTGAGATTGCTCACCGGCACGCCAGAGATGGACGAGACCACGTCTGCGATGTCGGATTCGGTAACAACCACCACGTTGGCGTCCATCTCGTCGCGCCAGGCCTTCTCGAGCTCAGCCTTCTTGGCACCCAGCTCCTTCTCCTGGTCGCGGAGGCGAGCGGCCTCCTCAAACTCCTGTGCCGTGGCCGCATCGGCCTTGGCCTGCTTAACGCGCGCCAGCTCCTCGTCTACGGCAGCGAGCTCGGGCGGCAGGGCCATCTTGTGCACGCGCGTACGTGCGCCGGCCTCGTCGAGCAGGTCGATGGCCTTGTCCGGCAGGAAGCGGTCCTGCACGTAGCGGTTGGAGAGCGTAACGGCCGCCGCAAGCGCCTCGTCCGTGTAGCGCACGTGATGATGCGCCTCGTAGCGCTCCTGCAGACCCTTGAGAATCTCAAGCGTATCCTCGGGGCTGGGCTCGCCGATGTTCACCGGCTGGAAGCGGCGCTCGAGTGCCGAGTCCTTCTCGATGTGCTTGCGGTATTCGTCTGCCGTCGTGGCACCAATCACCTGAATCTCTCCGCGCGACAGCGGCGGCTTGAGGATGCTGGCCGCGTCGATGGAGCCCTCTGCCGAACCCGCACCAATGATGGTGTGCATCTCGTCGATGAACAGGATGGCATCCTGGGACTCCATGACCTCGGCAACGACCTTCTTCATGCGCTCCTCAAACTCGCCGCGGTACTTGGATCCGGCGACGAGCGAGGCGATGTCGAGCGTCCAGATTTGACGATCGCGCAGGATGTCTGGCACGTTGCCGCCCGAGATGAGCTGCGCCAGGCCTTCCACCACGGCCGTCTTTCCCACACCGGGATCGCCCAGGATGAGCGGGTTGTTCTTTTGGCGGCGCGCCATTACCTGCATGACGCGCTCCACCTCGCGGTCGCGGCCGATCACGGGATCGAGTCGACCCTCGGCGGCGAGCTTGGTGAGGTTGCGGCCAAAGCGCTCGAGCAGCGAGCCGTCGTCCTGCCCGCCTTGCTGCATGCCGGCGAAGGGCATTTGGTTGGCGCTGCGCACGTCGCCCACGCCAGCGGTCTGACGCGGCGTCCTGCTTTCCTGGCTCGTGGAGATGAGCTCGTCCACTGCGTTGCGAACGGCGTCACCCGATACGCCCATGCGTCCGAGCGTCTCCATGGCGCGGCCATTGCCCTCCGAGACAATGCCCAACAGAAGGTGCTCGGTGGCGATGTAGGTTTGCCCATGGCTCATCATCTCGCGGTAGGAATCCTCAAGTACGCGCTTGGCCCGGGGTGTAAAGGGAATGTGTCCGCCGGGAACCGGCTCGCCGTCGTCCTTGGACAAGCCGCGGATGGTGGCGATCGTCTCGTCGTAGGTTACGTCCAGCTTGGCGAGCGCCTGAGCCGCGACGCCCTCCCCCTCCTTGATGAGGGCGAGGAGCAGATGCTCGGTGCCCACGAACATGCGCCCCAAGCCACGAGCCTCGTCCTGGGCGAGGTTCATGACCCTTCGCGCCTTGTCGGTAAATTTCTCAAACATGGCTGGGTCTCTCTTCCCCTTGGCCTAGACATAATTGCCTTGTGGCCCAGATCGTGTGTTGAGTTAACTGTTAGCTTGTACCCAAACATCGTACCGCACATTCACCCATCACAAAGTTCCGCACAACAAAGAGACAGGACGCGCGGGACGGGGCGGGGCTGCGCCGGTCGGCGCACGTGTGCGCTTCTCGTCGGTTTGTGCGCACGTGTGGACTTGCCGGGACACTTTTGTGCACATGCGCACTTAATTGACCTGGAGACCCCACGCGTGCACACTTCTCGGCTGTTTGCGTACACGTGGGGCCTCCCCGGGACACTTTTCTGCGCATGCGCACTTTCCCAACAGCACGTGCGCACAAGTGCCGAGCAGGCGAAGGATGCGTCCCTTCCTCCAGCACATGGGCTTCTCTGTGCATTTAACGGAGAATAACGGAACTTAACGGAACTTAACGGAGAATAACGGAAGTCCAAGGAGGTGCCATGACCGATTTGCCTTGGGACAAGTGCGTTCGTATTATGCCTCGGCCTTCGCTCGCGCTCATCGAAGCATAGACCCAGAGACCCTCGACGAGGTGACGCAGGCAACCGAGGGGTTCCCCTACCTGCTCCAGCTGCTTGGCTACTACTTGCTTGCGTATTCAACAGAGGAAACCGCGATAAGCAAAGAGTCGTTCGCCGAGGCAAAGAAATCGGCATATGCAGACCTCGATGAGAACGTTTTTCGTGCCATGCTTCGACCACTCTCAAATGCTGACATTGCTTTTTTGGAAGCGATGGCAAAGGATGATGGTCCCACGCGCACGGGCGAGCTTGCAAAACGGTTGGGTGTATCGCAGGGCCACGTGCAGTCATACCGACGGCGGCTCCTCAACGCAGGCGTCATCGTTGCGCCACGCAGGGGTGAGGTTGCATTCGTTATCCCACGACTTGCAGAGTACCTGCGAGCACAAGGATGATTGGGCACAGACAAGCTCCATATTGCTCGTAGCCACAGAGGGGCTATCCCTCCGTGGCGGGCAAAGCGGCGCAGAACCGGCGGCGACTTCCTGTCCAGACCGCACGCGCGTTTCTCGGCTGCTTGTGCGCACGTGGGGCCTCCCCGGGACAGTTTTGTGCGCATGCGCACTTTCTCGGTGGCCTGTGCGCACGAGCAAGCGAACGGGCGAAGGAGAGAACCCTTCGCCCGCCCGATTACGCGTTCGTTGTCGCCAGGCTACTTCACCTTGATGCTGTAGCTCACGACCCTGCTGGCCGCCCTGTGGGTGGCGTCGCCCGCTGCGGTGACGCGCACCTTGACCTTGTACGTCCCCTTCCTCGTGCCCTTGGGGACGGTCACCTTGCCCGTCCTCGCGTTAACCACGAGCTTCTTGGCCTTCTTGCTCGTGCTGGCGTTGGCGTACGAGAGCGCGCCCTGGGCCCCGGACGCCCTCACGTTCGAGGCGACCCTGCACGCCTTCTTGCGCACCTTGGACGCCTTGACCGTGACCACCTTCTTCTTCGCCTGGGCCGCGAGCGTGTTGTCGCCCACCACGGTGACGGTCACCGTCCTGGCGGCCGCCGCGTGGTTGGCGGTCGCGGCGGCGGTCACGGTGACCGTGGCGGTGCCGGCCGACTTGCCCGTGACCTGGCCGTTGGCGCCGACGACGGCCACGGCGGCGTTCGAGCTCCTGTACGCGAGCCTGCCCGCGCCGCTCGCCCTCGCGCCCAGCGCGACGGTCTTGCCCACGTCCACGGTAACGTTGGAGGCGGTGACGGCCTGGGCCGCCTTGGCGATGGAGAACCGCCCCGTCACCGTTCCCTCGTAGGCGCCCATGCCCGTGACCGTGACCATCGCCGTGCCGGCGTTCACGTTGTCCCGATACGAGAGCGCGTAGTCGACGCCCTCGCGCAGGGCCGTCCCACCGAGCGTCACGGCGACCTCGGGCCTGTGGGCCCTCCCGGTGTAGGCGAGCCCGCCCGCGTCCACGGTAACGGAAGCGGAGGCGATGCTCACCCTCGCCGGGCCTGCCGGCTTGGGAATGGGGCGTGTCTCGGAGAGGTGGCACGTGCCGCAGGTGCGGATCTGCATGCCCTCGCGCTCGTACGTCGCCTCGAGCACCGTCGACCAGCTCCCCCACGCGTGGTCGCCCAGCGGGAGCGGCACCGTCTGGCGGGATAGCTCGACGCCGCAGTCGGCGCAGTGCGTGACAGCCTCGTAGTGGCCGGGCGCCGAGCAGGTCGACGCGACCTCGTTCTCGCGGGACTCGGC
>JAFWMI010000323.1 GCA_017513965.1 Atopobiaceae bacterium | reverse complement strand
TAGGTCATCACTCTTACCTCCCAACCGGGCGTATCCATAATCTCGCCTGCATGTTAGCACATGCCACGGCCAAGCGTGGGGCACAATTGCCACCGGGGAGAGGGGCCGAGATGTTCTGGATAGGTGACAGGACAGGATGCTCGCACTACTCGCCGCCGAGGAGCTGGTTGGCATGCTCGCGACCGTGCGCGTCTATCCCAAACGAGGTCCTCATGACTTCGGGGGCGCGAACTTCACGACGAACGCCAAGACCCACGAGTAGGGTGCGATGGTCTTGGACATGCGCCACTACCTGTGACTTTCGTGGTGGGGCACAAATTACCTTATGCGAACTACGTCGTATAGGTAGCCGGTTCAAACAATTCCGGCTAGTGATAATATCGTTTGCCATCTTCGACGCTAAAGAGCCTTCTCAGATAGTCGCTCTTGCCGCTGAGCACTCGATCCACAAAGAGCTGATTCTCGCAGAGCCGAACGAAGACAAGGTAGCCGTGGCTCTCGACGAATCGCCAGTCAGACCTGATGCTACACCGCGCGTCGAGTGGGGTCGAAGAAAGCGGGAAATCGGCTAGCGTATCAACGCGCTCAAGGATGTCAGCGATGACCCTATCTGCGCCGCCCGGCTCCTCGTTCTCAATGGCAATCCACTCCCAAATGGCATCCAAGTCATGAATGGCTACCGGAGAGTAGAGGACCTCAACACCCATCGTGAGCCCGCCGCTCAAAATGAGCGCGCACATCGAGGACGAGACCCATCCCTCGGATTCGCCGGATATGCGCCCGCGCTCCAGCTCGGAGAAGAGCATGCGCTCGTCCATGAGGCGGTCGTAGTCCTCCATGTCGAGAATCGCGTATCGCCCGTGTCCGTTCTTTGTTAGGAAGACCGGCGAGCCTGGCTGTACGCCGTCAAGCACCTCGGTGTAGCTGCGGAGCGTTGAGACTGGCATTATTGCTGGCATGACGCACCTCCCATTTGCTGTAGATTCTTGCTACAAATTATACAGCAAATGCGGTCGACCAACCGCAAAGGCATGGTGCAAAAAGACAATGCGAACTTCTCCCCTTCTCTCATTTGAGAAAGTTCATACAGATTGTTTATGGTGGTCGCTACAAGGCTGCATGAGCACTCAAACGCCCTTCCCAACCCACATTTAATTGCCCGTAATCGTAGTGACGACGTCAGTCGCTTCACACATATTGGCAACGGCGTTCGCAACGCCCATGACGGACTGGACCGGACGGAACGCTTATCTCGATGCTCCCGATGCTTTGGTTCGCCATGTGAACGATGGCTTTGATTACGCTACATCATCGAACTGCATGATGACCTACGGGCACATTGAGCGGCCTATTGGGTCTGCCAAATCCGCAGCTTATGAGATGTTCGGGGAAATGAGGGATTCGACTCAGGAAGAGACGTTCGCTGCGCCGCCAACCCATCAGTCCCCTATTGGCCACGTCCTCCGCTCTCACGGCTGCTCAATTGCCATACGTGCGCACTACTCTTCGCCCAAGTAGCCCAAGAGCCAGTCATAGTCGCTCGACGTGACATACAGCCTCTTGGAATGGTTATCGATGAAAGCCATGTCCGATTCCGAGAGCGTGCTCGAATCACCAGAGATGTCCGAGGGATGCACACAATGCCGACGCTGGTGCCGCATCGATACGCACTGGGCCTCTTCGGCTGTATTGTCTGCGTGTTATCCTCAGACCCCTCCTTTCCTCACGGTCATTCGTAACTGTTGCTGGTGGCAGAACGTTCGCTGAGATTCGCTTCTCCTCTATTCTAGATATCGTATTGGGCATTATGCTGCGGATGGTAAAGAAGAACGGACGTGCCACGACGTTTGACATGCCGGGCATCGCCCTCGTTGACGAGGTTGAGAACCACCTGCACCTCTCGCTGCAGAAGCGCGTTCTCCCCATACTGACGGGCCTTTTCCCAAACATACAGTTCATTGTTACGACGCACTCGCCTTTTGTTCTCTCGAGCCTAGATTCGGCAGTCGTGTATGACTTGGAGAGCAAGACGTTAGTGAGCGGCGGGCTCGCTGGTAACACGTACGAGAGCATAGTCGAGGGGTACTTCAACGTTGACGCCCTCTCGAAGGAACTCAGAGAGGGATTCGACCGCTACCAGACGTTGGCGACAAAGGAGTGCCTAAGCGACGACGAGTTCCTTGATGCCCGTGAGCTTGAGTTCTACCTGAACGAGATCCCAGACTACCTTGAGCTGGGGCTCACCACCGAGTACCAGAGGCTAAAGCTCGAGTTGCATGGCAAGGTCCTGGGATCATGATAGGGGTCAGGCGCTCGGCGCAAGCGCCCAGAGTCCTGATGGATAGTGGCGCGCAAAACCGTTATCGGCACGACGATGTGGTTGACCAGCTTATGAAGGACTTCCATGGCAAATGCTACATCTGCGAGATCGATGACCTGCAGTCCATAGAGGTCGAGCATCTTCTGCCGCACCATAACGGAAAGTATCCAGACCGGATGTTCGAATGGAACAACCTTTTTCTATCGTGCCGACATTGCAATAGCGTAAAAACAAGGCGAAATACGACGAACGCGTAATCGATTGCTGCCGCAGGGATCCCGAGACGTTACTCGAGCAAGAGCTCGTTGGAGACGAAGTGCACGTCGGAGTCCTCGTGGAGGGTGACCAAGAAGCGATGTCGACTGCCGAGCTCATAGAGGGGGTCTTCATGTCCGAAGACCCACGCATCAGGGCTTTGCAGTCGGATGTGAGGCTTAAGGGCTTGCAGAAACAGATGAACATGCTGTATGCGAACCTGCAGGACTACCGGAAGAATCGGAAGGACAAAGTCGCGCTTATGACGCTCAAGCTGATGCTGAAGCCCGGGGCGAGGTTCGCAGGCTTTACCAGATGCTACGTGAGAAAGCATCTGTTGGAGTATCCGGACTTGGCACCGTATGTGCGAAGCGTCTTCTGGGACCCTAGGCCGGATGAGCAAACACAAATAGGCGACGCACGGTAAGTATGCGACCTCTTAATCAATGGTCTGAGCATAGTGCAAACCATGCGTTACAGTTACCGGTGGCAGGACGCTCGCCGGGATTTGCATCGCCGAGGGTCCGTTCGCTGAGAATTGCTTCGCTGAGGGTTTCTCGGCCTCGGCGATGACAATCCCAGCGAAAATGGGCCTCGGCGCTCGCAAAGCCAGCGGACCGACCCTCGGCGAGCGCAAAGCCAGCGGACCGACCTGCCACCCGTAACCGTTACCGGTGGCAACACCGACACCGCCAAAGCCCTATCCGGTGTAGGCGTCGTCCGACGAGTTGCGGAAGTCCTGCTTGGCGAGCCATTCCTCCTCTTCCGCGCTCTGTGGAATGTCGATGCGCTCGATCTTGAAGATCACGGGGCGGGTCCCATCGTTGCAACAGGCAATCATCATGCGGTCGTCGTTCGTCCAACTCTTCATGATGGCGCCTCCCTGCAGGGCGGCATAGACGTAGCGGCTGATGGCGTCCCACGCCTCGCCGCAGAACTTCCCGTCCATGAGGTGGTAGAAGTCGTCACGCTCGGGTGTTCTTATCAGAACAAACTCGTCGCCAGCCTTGAAGAACGGGCAAGGCCCGGATTTGGGGTCAGCCAAGTACCGCTCCTGATAGTCCTCGAAGCACTTGGTCTCCAGGACGGTGATCTTGCATTCGTGCTGCATGGTGTGACCCCCCTTCTCTTTTGCGATTCTTGGTCCAGCCCGTAACCGAAGTCCCCGGTACCTTGGCCGAGCCGGTTCTCCCCCCGTTCTTACGCGTGCTTATCCCATGTGCTCTTCGCCCCACGTGCAGAGCTGGTCGAGCACGACCATGAGCGAGTCGCCCAGCGGCGTGAGCGAGTACTCCACCTTGGGCGGCACCTGCTGGTAGGCATGGCGCGTGACGAGCCCGTCGGCCTCCAGCTCCTTGAGGTTGGCCGAGAGAGTCTTGTCGGTAACGTGGCCAAGGTAGCGGCGCATCTCGTTGAAGCGCACCGGCTGGTATTCCATCAAACAGTAGAGAATGGGCATCTTGTGCTTGCCCTGAATCAGCGACAGCGTGTAGTTGTAACCCGTCCCCTCAAAGCTCTGGCCCTCGATCTTCCTTGCGTCCGCCATACCCATCCCCACTATCCTCAAAGACAGTACTGGTACTCGCTCTAGCATTGCAGCATACTCCTGTTGGCATTCATTGCAACCGTAGGCAAGACCGAAAGGACGGCAACCATGGCATTTCAGAACCTAGGCAGCGAAGGCGAGCTGTTCCCGCAGTCGGTGTTCATCATCGCGAGCTACGGGGAGGACGGCACGCCCAACGCGATGAACGCGGCGTGGGCCGGCGAGTGCAGCCGCAAGGAGATTTGCTTCAACATTGGCGATCACAAGACGACCGAGAACATCGTCAAGCGAGGCGCCTTTACCGTGTCGCCGGCCGACGCGGCGCACGTGGCCGAGGCCGACTACTTCGGCATCGCCACCGGCAACAGGGTGGACAAGGCCGCCGCATCGGGCATGACGTTCACCAGGTCCGAGTTCGTGGACGCGCCCGTGATCGAGGAGTTCCCGCTCACCATGGAGTGCGAGGTCACCGCCATCGACGGCGACGAGCACGGCGCACGCATCGTGGGCCGCGTGGTGAACACGCGCGTGGACGAATCGGTGCTCGACGAAGAGGGCCGCGTGGACTTTGGGCGAATGCGCCCCATCGTGTACGACTCCGCGCGTCGCGTCTATCGCGTCGTGGGCGAGGAGGTCGGCGGCGCCTGGGACGCGGGCAAGGCGCTGATGTAGGCTTGGCTGGCGACCGTTCGCTGGAAATTGCATCGCCGAGGGTGCCTCTGCTGGGATTTGCTTCGCTGAGGGTTTTTCGCCCTCGGCGATGACGATTTCAGCGAAAAAACCCTCGGCGTTCGCGATTCCAGCGGACCGACCCTCGGCGAACGCAAAGCCAGCGGACCGACCCTCGGCGTTCGCGATTCCAGCGTACCGACCACGTGTAACGGTTACCGGTGGCAGAACGGCCACCGCAATACCACGTTTATGCCAAGAATTGCAGTCTTGCACTTCGCTCCTCTTCGCGGTATTAGGCATTGTCTGCAATCTTGGAAGGGGTGGTGCTCATGGGCATCGAGACATGGTTCTTGTCGCCGTTGGGACCAGAGACCAACGCAACGCTGGCAGAGGTAAACGAGCGGCTCCGCGCCGGTGGCCTCTCGATTTCAGCCGAGGACGCACGAGCGTTGTCCGCACGCCGGGCAGAGGCGCTCGCCGAGGCCGAGCTCGTGGAGTTCGGCACGCCGGCCATCGTGCAAATCTCCGAGGCGGTTGCCACGTCGGCCAGCCTCTCGCAAGGCGACGTTGCCCGTGACCTCGCACGACTCCAAGACGCGTTCTATGCCGCACGTGCCGAGCTGTCGGTCGACGTCCCCGACGAGGAGATCGTCGAGGCGCTGCGCGGCTGCTTGGACGCATGGGACGACGCCGCCACGGTCGCGTCGATGCCTGCAGAGGAGCTCATGCGTTTCTCTGCAGCATACGTGCGCGCCTACGAGACCCAGAGCCGCAGCGCATACCGCATCGTCGACGACGAGGGGCACCTGTACGTCTTCGACCCCTCCGAATGGGAATACGACGAGCAGGCAGACGGCTGGGACGGAGAGCGGTGGGCAGATGACTGGGATGACTAGCGCGCCTGGCGCGAACGTCAATCGCGCGCGGAACAACTTCGCGCTCCTGATGGCGCACGTCGCCGACCTCTACTGCATAAGCGAATGCTCGTCAATCTGCGCATACGAGGCGCACGAGCTGACGGCATCGGTGACGTACGCGCTCGGCATCGCGGACGCCACACCCGAGGAGGCGGCACGAGTACTCGACGTCGACGACCCTGTCGCGCTCTGGCGGGGAGCCGTCCGCGCGCTGGAGAGGCGAACGGACGACGCCCTCGCCCTCTGGCATGAGGTGGTAAGGACCATGCCGCCCATCCGCAACGTCTCGCTGCGGGACACGTTGGCGAGCCTAGGCCAGATAAAGACGCGCTACGACGCGCGCTTCGCCGCGCACAAGGTCCCCTGCAGCATTGACTACCAGCTGAGCTCTCCCGTTGACCCGAGTCTCACGGGACTGGACTACGTGGAGGCGTGGCTTTCGCAGCTCCTCGTCGAGGCACGCTGGATGGCACGGTTCAACGTGGCCAGCTGCATCGCCGTGCTCGAGCACGTCTGCCCCGACTATCGCGGCCTACACGTGAACCTCTACGACCTGCTGATCCCACACGAAGGCGACCTGGAAGGCAGCCACACACGAGCACCATCGCCCACTATGCTGTTGCAGCATAATCCCAGCTAGAGTGAGTGTGGGCTCGCGCGCCTCCGTACGCTTTTGGGGCACGTGAACCAGAAGAAGGTGAGAAAAGTTCACGTGCCCCAAAAACAGGTATGCGAATTCGGCATAACGCCTGATAAATCCGAAACCATTTCAAATATTTATGGGCACGTGAACCCCATCTTCTCCAAAGTCGGTTCACGTGCACCAAAAACCACAGCATGAGCGCCTATCACCGTTCGAGTTTGGCTTGCCCCATCACTTGTGGCTCATGAAAGCGCCCGCCGTAGGCAGCGTGCTATCCACGGAAGTGATTGACACCTTCCCTTTTCGGCTCTAGCAAGAGCTCCTGTAAAACACTACGATAGTGCATAACCAATACGAAGGGACAATTCATGGGGCAGACCACGGAATCAGAGGAACGTGCTGAGCTGTACGCGCAACTCCAAAACGAGGCGGCATCTCTGGACACGATCCACGAGATGCTCGGTTCCGGCAAATGGACCATGGACTTCGACGAGTCCGGAACGATGGTACGCGTCAACTGGAGCGACGAGTTTCGCAGGATGTTGGGGTATCACGACCAAGAGGACTTCCCCAACGTGTTGGAATCCTGGTCCAACCTGCTGCACCCCAACGACAAGGAACGCGTCCTCAATGAGTTCAACGAGACAATCGCCGACTACACCGGCAAGAAGGCCTACGACGTCGAGTACCAGCTGCTCACAAAGGACCGGGGTTACCGTTGGTATCGTGCGGTCGGCAAGCCCACGCGTAGGCCTGACGGCTCACCCATCACCTATGTGGGCGTGTTCCTGGACATCACCGAACAGAAGGACATGTTCAGCAAGCTGGCACAGCAGCGGGAGTCACTGAACGCGGCCCTGCAGGAGGCGAACCAGGCCAACAAGGCCAAGACGGCATTCCTCTCCAACATGAGCCACGAGATCCGCACCCCCATGAACGCCATTATCGGCCTTAACAGCATCGCCTTGAGCGACCCGACGATTTCTCCGCAAACGCGGGAGTACCTGGAGAAGATCGGGATATCCGCCCACCACTTGCTGGGCATCATCAACGACATCCTGGACATGAGCCGCATCGAGTCCGGACGCATGATAATCAAGAGCGAGGAGTTCTCGTTCGCGAAGATGCTGGAGCAGGTCAACACGATAGTAAGCGGTCAGTGCAACGACAAGGGACTCAAGTACGAATGTAGGACCGTCGGACGGATTGACGACTATTACATTGGCGACGACATGAAGCTTCGCCAGGTGCTCATCAACATCCTTGGCAACGCGGTAAAGTTCACACCGGAAGGCGGCGCGGTCAGCCTGACCATCGAGGACGTAAAGCGGCTGAACGACCAAGCGACGCTGCGCTTTACCATCCGTGACACCGGAATCGGCATGAGTAAGCAATTCCTGCCCCGCATCTTCGATGCGTTTAGCCAGGAGGATTCCTCCTCCACCAACAGATTCAGCAGCACGGGACTGGGCATGCCCATTACCAAGAGCATCGTCGAGCTCATGAACGGGCGAATCGAGGTGGAGAGCGAAAAAGGCGTGGGAACCACATTCACGGTGACCATCACCCTCTTGCAAGCCAATCACGAGGCGAGCGAGGAGGACGAGTTCGAGCTACACCCGCATGAGATGAGCGTGCTGGTCATCGACGACGACCGCATCGCATGCGACCATGCAAAACTCGTACTGAGCCATTTGGGAATCAACTGCGAGACCGTTCTCTCCGGCGAAGAGGCCGTTGAATTGGTGAGAATACGCCATGTTCGCCGGGAGGACTTCAACCTTATTCTCGTGGACTGGAAGATGCCAGGCATGGACGGGGTGGAAACGACCAAGCAGATTCGCTCGATCGTGGGCAACGACACGCCCATCATCATCCTCACTTCCTATAACTGGGAGGATATTGAAGGAGAGGCGCGCGAAGCCGGAGTCGATACCTTTGCTCCCAAGCCCCTGTTCGCCGGTACGGTAATGGACGAGTTTCGCTCGGCATTCCGCAAGAAGAACTCCCGTCCGGCCCGCCGCACGGTGGACCTAAAGGGCCGGCGCATACTACTCGCCGAGGACGTAGAAATCAACGCGGAAATCATGATGATGGTGCTGTCCATGCGGGAGATGGACGTAGACCACGCGCAGAACGGCAAGGTCGCCGTGGAGATGTACCAAGAGCAGGAGCCAGGCTACTACGATGCCGTCCTCATGGACATGCGCATGCCCGAGATGGACGGCTTGGAGGCGACGCGAGCCATAAGGGCCACGGACCAGGCGGACGCCAAGACCATCCCGATCATAGCGCTCACCGCAAACGCCTTCGACGAGGACATGCAGCGCAGCATGCAGGCTGGGCTGAACGCCCATCTGTCGAAGCCGGTCGAGCCCGACCTGCTGTTCCAGACCCTTGAGGAGCTGCTCGAGGGACGATAACTGGCTCGAAGGGTAGATGCTCACCTCGGATTTTGCCTCACAACATACCCTGCCATTGGCCACGCGCCTTCCACTGCCGGGCACGCAGGGACCTTCACCCGATTAGTTTGGCTTGCGTTCAGTCGGATGCTCTCATCTGCGATGATACTGTTAACATATTATCGCTATTGGACGATGAAGCGGAAGGAAGGGAACAAACGATGCATCCAATCGCCTTCAGACGCACAAGAATGTCTGTCTCCGTTCTTGTTTGTTTGTCGCTTATTTGCGGATTGTGCAATCTACCACGTGTCGCCTTGGCCGAGGACGCCGTCGAGGAGGAGATGGTAGACGTGACCGAGGTTACGGAGACAACCGACGAGGGCCAACCGGGCGAGGCCACCACTGAGGAGGACTTCGTCGAGGTGGAGGACACGGCCCAAACCGAGGACCAAGAAATCAATGCGACAACGCAGTCCAACGAGGAGATCGTGCCTAACCCGGATATTTCGCAGCGCACCGACGCGAACTTTCCCTCCAAGTTTGACCTTCGTGACCGCGGCGTCGTAACGCCCGTAAAGATGCAGAACCCCTTTGGAACATGCTGGGCATTTGCGGCTACCGCCGCCACGGAGACGTCCATCCTCACCAAGCTCAGCATGACCTACGCCGAGACGGGCCTCGATCTTTCCGAGCGATACCTCTCATGGTATGTAGCACGCCCGGTAACGGAAAACATCAACAAGTCGCAGGTGGGTGAGGGTCTGAACATCTACAACACGGAGGCCGGTCCCAACCACATCCACAACTTCGGCGGACGCGAGGAGTGCGCAGCGACCCTCTATGCCCAAGGCATTGGACCGCAATTGGAGTCTGACTATCCTTATAATGGCACCAATCATCGGCTCGCCTACCAGGATCTGCTCATAAACAAGGATGCCTACATCGCATTCGAGATGGCAGCTCTCAGGGAGTTTGACCACTTCGCCAGCGAGGACGAACTAAGGCGAGACGCGGAATTGGACTACGAGTTCGACCTCGCCAGATACCAGAAACATGACGTATACAGCCCACTTGACGACTGGTCCATCACCGAACCCGACGAGCCAGGCTCTGGCAAGCTCCGGGGTTCGCCTTACACGCTCACCGACAACAACGTGTTCGATTACTGGATCCGCAAGGGCACGGGAGACATGGACAGCAACGAACGGTACGAAGCGGAAGGCAATCAGCCGATCGTAACGTGGGATGAGTCCAACCTGTACCAGGACAGCATTGATCAGATCAAGGCCGAGCTCTATGCCGGACGAGGCGTGGCGGTGGACTTTAGCATCGATGACAACGTACTCAACGGCGAAACCTGGGCTGTATACAATGACCACAGCCTGCCCGTCTCTCGCCATGCCGTGTGCATCGTGGGCTGGGACGACAACTATGCGGCGTCGAACTTCACGCATACCAGAACGCCTGATGGCAAGGTGATGATAAACTCCTCTGGCAGAGAGATTACGGACGACAGAGCACGGGAGATTACCACGCCAGTTGCAGATGGCGCCTGGATTTGCAAGAACAGCTGGGGATCCGAAACCGACGCCGTCCCCAACGGTATGGTGGGGCCATATAACGAGACGAAGAACCTCAATGAGGACGAATGGGGCATCGTAGACGAGAATGGCAAGCACACTGGTTACTTCTACCTCTCGTACTTCGACTACACCATCGGCGTGCCCGAGAGCTTCGATTTTGACATTCGCGCGAACAACGACCAAGAGAACGCACTGCAGTTCGACTACCTGCCAGCGTCTGCAGCGGAGTGGCGCAACAACAACACCTCCCCCATGTGGGAGGCCAACATCTTTACGCTGGAGAAGGACATGCGCCTCGACGAGGTAGCCACGCGCATTAAGATGACAGGTGAAGCGCCACTATCTGGATACGACGTGACCTTCGACCTCTACAAACTCAACAAGGGTGCAAAGAGACCCGACGATGGCAAGCACCTGGCCACATGCACGCACACGTTCGAGATCCAAGGCTACCATCGGGCACCGCTCGACAAGCCCGTCTTCCTCAAGGCAGGCGATCGCCTCGGCATCGTGGTGCAACAGAGCCACACCTTCGCAGATGGCACCACGAAGTATTGCGTGAGCGCGCAAGAGACCATCAGTTACCGAGAGAATCCGCTATGGCGCCGCGACCCCCTGTGGGGCAACCCCGTCGTAAACGAGGGTGAGAGCTTCTGGAAGGCCGAGGGCATCACCGACCAGGAGGAAGGCGCAGTCGACGGGTGGCTCGACATCACGCAGCCTATGGGATCGACACTCAATAAGTACCTCAATCCCGAGACGTGGTACCTCTGGGACGGCGACCCAAGATATATCGATCGGCCAATATATGACTTCTTCAGTATGGACAACTTCTGCATCAAGGCCTTTGGTGAACCGGCCTCGCTGGAGCATGTGGAGGCCGTCCTCGACTGCGAGAACACGGGTGTCGTCGAGCACTGGCGCGATCCTCAGACGGGCATAACCTACGCAGACGAAAACGGGAAGACCGTCCTCGAGGAAACCACGGCAGCACCACTCGGGCACGCGTGGGACGAGGGCACGGTAACCAAGGAGCCCACGCTCAGGAAGACGGGCACCCTCACCTATACCTGCACGCGCTGCGGAGCCAAGCGGGACGAGACGATTCCGGTCGCGAGTCTTAAGCGTGCGGCCAAGCCCAGCACCAAGGTGCATGTGAGCACCGGCACCATCGACGCCAAATGGAAGGCGGTGCCGAGCGCAAAGAAGTACGAAGTTGCCTGGCGCACCGCTGGTGGCAAATGGAAGTCGACCGTGGTGAAGTCCACCGAGGCTTCGATAGAGGGTCTTACGGCAGGCAAGCTCTACGACGTTCGCGTTCGTGCGATAAACGGCTCTTTGAAGGGCACGTGGTCGAAGGCTTCGCATCGCTGGCTCAGGAATGCGTCGTCCGTAAAGGTCAAGGCTGGCAGGGCCGAGGGATCCATCAAGGTGGGATGGAAGGAGGACTCCAAGGCCACCGCAGGCTTCAGGGTTCTGGTATACGCAAAGAAGGGCGGTAAGATCGTCGCCACGAAGCTGGTTGCCAATAACAAGCGGTCGGTTACGATCAAGAACCTCAAGAGCAACAAGAAGTACTTCGTGCGCGTGCGCCCGCTTCGAACGCGAGGGAACACTACCTATGTAGGCGCGCTCTGCGGCTATCGCGCCGTCGAGGCAAAGTAATAGGCCATTAACCAACGAGGGACAGTCCCCAAATGGTTGCTAACCATTTGGGGACTGTCCCTTTTTGGTTGGGGATGCTCACTTGAGCGAATGGATGAAGTCCACCAGCTTCGGGCGGTCATAGAACGTCTCGAATCTCGTGATGGGAACGTCGGGATCGATGCCAGTGTCCACATTGCAGAATGCGCCGTTCTTGATGGTGGAGATCTGGCTCGTACCCGAAATCCTAAAGCTCGTGCCACTTGCCGTCGTGTACGGAAGCAGGGCGCATGACCCGCCGCCCGTCGTCTGCCCCAAGAGCACGACCCCCGACCCCTTTAAGGCTGCCGGGACCAAGTTGCCGCACGAGAAGGAGTTGGAGGAGGTAGGGCAGTACAGGTTAAGCTCGCCCGCCTGCATCTTCTCGTACAGGGTGTCGTCGCCGTCGAATTTGCCGTCCAGGTTCACGTCGGCCGCGTAGAAAACGACGCTCTGGGCACCGGTAAGGGTATTGCGCAGTCCCAGCTGCCTACCACCGCCGTACCACGCGATCACGAACGCGGCAGCATCGCCGTCGCCACCATCGTTACAGGAAAGGTCGAGCACGACGTTCTTGATGGGAGACCCGTCGCGCATAATCCGCTTGTGCGCGGCCGCTATGAGCTCGATCGTGTCTTGGGGGCTCTTGAGGTCCGCCTTCTTGTAGTAATCATGTTTGTTTACGAGGAACGTGTCGAAGGTAACGAATGCCGTGTCGCCGACCTCCTCATAGGGGAAACTCTCGTCGCCGAACTCGGGGTAGTACTTGGCACGATGCTCCTTAAAGAGGACCAGATCTTTCGTCGCGGTAGACGTAGACGTCCCCGTTACCTCATCGAGCGCAGCTTCCGCCTCCAAAGGGTCTTGGTCACGGGCCTTAGACAGGTAGGAATGCGCAAAAAACCCGCTGTGCTGGTCGTCCAGGTAGCGCAACGTGAGCTCGGCAAGGCCCATGTCGAACTCGTCGGGATCGGTTGACGCGAGCTTCTGCTCCAGGCCCATGTTAGGAATGAACTTGTAGAAGCTGTCTATGTCGTGTTCGGGCTTGAGGCCATAGAAGCTGTCGAGCAAGAAGACCAGCTCGTTGTAGTTGAACTCGGCGTAAGCCTCGCTCATCTGAGCCGTTGGCACGTTCTCGATCTGTTCGAGAAGGTCGCAGCCGGACGCGTAGACAAACACCTTTTAGCCGTTGAACACGGTAAAGTAGTAGTTGTGACCAAGAAAGATGTCGTGCATGGTCTGCAGCGGCACGTACGTCTCGCCGTTGTCGGCAACGATGTCGATGCCATATCTGTTCAAGTCAAACGTGGTGAGCAGGCCATGTCGGTTATAGGAGCCGGCGTCCTTCAGCAGGCTCATGGAACCACCGTATCCCGTGTTGCCGATGGTGACCAGAGGAACGAGCGCCGTGTCGCCCGGAGACTGCACGAAGGCGTCGTAGTCAACAAACTCGATGGTATCCGCCTTGGGATCTATGAGCATCTGCGTCTTGTTGTCGGCCCTCGTAGCCCACAGGACGCCATCGCTGTCTTCAAACGAGAACTCGAGGGCGTGGTTGCCAAGAGCCTCGTTCTGGTACAGGCATCCAAAGAACGGCAGGAACTCGGACACCGCCACGTACGGCACGTCGCCGGCGCCTTTGAAGTAGAGGTTTGCCTGTAATTCCTCCGCCTCTTTGTTCGGGTCCTTCTGCAGCACGAGCGGAACGGCTCTCCTTTCCATCGTTCAAGTCGAACCGCCTGGATTGGCGGACCCTCCGCACCCGGTAATGCACACATTGTCAACGCTAACGCTGCGACAAGAGCGCGCAGCAGAGCCCTGCGCCTTGGACGATTCGGCGTTTGATAAGTTCCGGTAATGCGCGCCTCCCGAGCTCCCAAAACTATGCCGTGCCCCCTGCAATTGCGAAGGGCTTGCGTAAGATGCCGACGTCCCCTCCATTATGAGCCACAAAGCCCGTCGGTTATCCCTCAAACAACATCGCGTAGCGCGTATGCTGCTAGTAGAGCGTTCCCTAATAAGCCAGACTGATTTTGGGCTCCTCCGAGGCGTCTATCTCGTCCATCCTGTAGCGCCAGCGGTGGACGACCGGCACCTTGTTGACCTCGCCGAAGTACAGGTAGATCCTCCGCGCGAGCTCGGCCTCGCTCTCGACCCTGATGCCCTTGAGCATCTGGTGTGTCATCTTGGCGAAGAACCCCTCGATCATGTTGAGCCACGAACCGTGGGTCGGCGCGAAGACGAGCTCGAAGCGGCCCGGGTGCGCCTGGAGCCACGCCCTCGTCTCCTCGGACTTGTGGGCGG
>JAFWMI010000322.1 GCA_017513965.1 Atopobiaceae bacterium | reverse complement strand
GCGAGTAGACGCACTTCTCGTAGCGCTCCGCCAGGGCGAAGATGCGCTTGAGAATGGACACCTCGATGTCCATCTCCACAGCGATGCTGTCTGCCTGCGAGAAGATCTCGTCGCCCTGCTCGTCCAAGATGCTCTCAATCTCGCTGAGGTCGGGGCGCTTTGAGATGGAGGCCACCACGTCGCCCGTGTGGTCAAAGACCGCGAGCCACGTGCCCAGGCCGTCGTCGGTGCGGCGTACGTAGGAGGTGTCGCAGCGGTGCCGCTCCAGCTTCTCCAGCACGCCCGTGCTGGTGCCACTGCGGTCAACCACGCTCACGAAGGTGGGGCGCAGCTCCACGTTGGCGATATCCTCGGCAATGTTTCGGCTCACGCCGCCGTGCACCTCCACGACCCTGCCGGCGTTTCTGCCTGCAGGGATGTACTGTGCATTGGGATAGCCCTTGATATCGACGAACGTGGCTCCGATGACGACGATTCCCGTGCCCATCGCGTACCTTCCCTCTCGTGATTCCCGAGGCCGTGGCGTGCAGCTAGTGCGTGGCGCCGCGCAGCATTGACGCAATGACGGCGTTGCGGTAGTTGGGGTCTCCCGTGACCTCGCGGATCACCTTCAGCTCCTTCGGGAAATGGACCTCTTGGTCTTCGCTCGTGAGCTCAATCTCGACCATCGCCTGGTCATCCCAGCACGGGAAGAGGTCAATCTCGAAGTACTGGCCCGCATGGGTGAGGCAGTAGCGCGTCTTGGAGATCTGCCTGAGGCCTGGGTCGGCCTGCATCAGCAGCGTGAGGTACTCGCGCTCGCTCAGGCGCCGCTGCAGCTCCATGCGCTTGTGCGTCGGTGTGATGCTCTTCTCGGTGAGGTAGTAGATGTAGTTGCCCTCGGAGCCGCGCTGGCGGATGCGCACCTCGTGGTCAGGCTCGGAGCGCAGGTAGGTCTGCACGATCTCGACGCGCTGGCAGTTGGGCAGGCTTTCGAGCCACTCCACACTTGGGTACTCGATGAGGAACTTGCGCTCGATCTCGTAAGGGGCGAGGTCGCCAAGGAAATACGTGATTTCGCGCATGAGGTGGCGCATCTTGCCCTCGAAGTCGCTGCGGTTGTCGATCACGCGGAAGTGCGGGTGACCGGTCCATGCGGCGATGAACTTGTCATCGAGCGCGGCGGCCTCCTCCACGACGAGCCATGCGTCGTGGTCCCAGTCGCGGTCGTCCAGCCATTCGAGCATGCCGTCGAACATGTTGCGGGACTCGTTGAGCTCGTTCTCGGTCATTTCGGGTGCCTCCTTCGGGCGGTGGTCTGTTCTCTCTTGCTGTATATAATTATAGTGCATGCCCGATATAATATGTAGGGCATGCACTATATTACGAACGGTCCACTTTCGGTCCACAACCCGCGCTACGCGGTCACGCGCTCAACCCTCTCCACGTTCTCGCCCAGCCACCGGATCACGGGCACTGCCATGGAGTTGCCCAGCGCCTTGTACCTCGATGAGTCGGGCGTGCCGCCCAGGTCGGTCCACCCGTCCGGGAATCCCTGCAGGCGCTCGCACTCCACGGGCATGAGGCGGCGCACGACCCAGCCGCCCTCGTCGGGCTGGAACATGGTCTGGTCCTGCGTGGTCGCGAGTGTGAAGGCCAGGTCCTCGCTCGTGAGCGTGCCGCCCACTGCGGTGCCCACGCTGCCGTCCGCCTTGATCCAGTGCCCGTTTCCGCAGCGCACCTTGAGCATGATGGGCGGCTCGTGGAGCGTGGTGAGCGTGGGCGCGCTGCCGTCCTCCGTGATCTCGGCGTTGGCCTGCCCGCTCGCCATGCAGAGCACCTTGCACTCTCCCACGTACTCGGAGCCCACGCCCTTGTGGTCGCGCGCGCAGAGTGCGCCCACCACGTCCTCGCCGTTGGAGGCCTGCATCACCACGACGTTCTGGCCCCTGTCCGCACACGGGCTCGAGTCGTGGCGCGCGGTGAGCGTGCCCGCGCACTCCTCGCCGTACTGGGTGACGCACACGGCGGGCGTGTTGATGTTGTCCTGCGCCCGTATGGTGGGCGAGTAGTTGTCGCAGAACGTGAGCGACCCGGTCACGGACACGCCGGGGCAGAAGCCGAGCGCCCCGCCACCTTGCGCAGAACCGCGTCCAGCAGCCTCGGCAAGGGCTTGCCTCTTCTCTCGGCTCGTCGCAGGATCCCATCGCAGGCTCTCGGGGTCAAACAGTACCGCCGCGGCGCATCCCGGCAGAGGATGTCCGACAAGAAAGACACGGCGGCGTCGCTGGGCCACTCCGTAGAACTGAGCGTCAAGCACTCTCCAAGCGAGAGAACACCCGAGGTCTGCCAGCTCCCCGAGGAGGGTGCCAAACGCCCGCCCGCGGTCCTGCGACAGCACTCCGGGGACGTTCTCCCAGAGCACCCATCGCGGCCTAACCTCTCGAACAGCTCGGACGTACTCAAGCATGAGCAGACCTCTCTCGTCCAAGAGTCCCTTGCGCTTCCCTGCGAGGCTGAACGCCTGGCAGGGGCTACCACCGATGACGACATCGACCATCCCTTCGTACTTGGTCCAATCAACCCCCGACACGTCGCCCAGGTTGGGCACGTCGGGGAAGCGTTGCGCGAGCAGGTCGCAGCAGAACGGCTCGATCTCCGAGAACGCTACGGGCTCCCACACAAGCGGGCCCCACGCGACGCTCGCGGCCTCGATGCCGCTGAAAAGGCTGATATACCTCACGGATTGATGCGCCCCCTCTCGCGGTTGCGCTCCCCGCAGCGGTCCAGCGCGGCCTGCAGGTCAAGCTTGTGGACCTTCGCGAGGTCGCATGCCAGCACGATAAGGTCGGCTAGCTCGTCCGCAAGGAACTCGCACACCAGGCAGGTTCTCAAGCACTCGGGCTTTCCTATGTACTCGCACCCATCAACGCATTGCCACGACTCGTAGGCCTCGGCCGCCTCCTCCGTGAGCTTTGCGGCCATGCTCTTGCCGTCACACTCGGCCAGTGGCACCAGCTCGCCGCCTGTGCCCCACATGGGCGCGCGGTCAAGTGTCGGCACATTGAGCGTGCAGATCTCGGCCATCACTCCACCCCCTCGTCCTCTGGCGTGGTGAAGAAGCGCACGAGCCGCTCGAGAGCGTCTTGCGGCGTATGTCCGTCCCATTCGGGGGCGCGCTCCACCTCCGGTATGATGAAGCGGTCCCACCACTTGTCCTCGCAGTGCCACGTGGCTAACTTGTTCAGCGGTCCGGGCATCTCGCCGCAGTTGATGCCAACGATGAACATGCCGTCGTACATCTCGCCGTCGTGGTGCCGCCGGCTCTTGAAGACCCGCTGCCTTATGACATCACTGCCTAGCCCAATGTGCGCCATGGTCCCCGCGATAACGTTGCACAGCGCGGCTAGCAGGCCGGTGCGGTGCTCGTAGAGCTCATCGAAGGTGTGCCACCCGTCCGACGTGTCGGCGGGCGCCTTGGCCTTGGGCACGCACACGACGGGCTCTGCCTCGCATCGCTCGTCAAGCAGCCAGACCTCGCCAACAGAGTCCACGAGGTCGCTCTCCCCCTCGTCCGTCAGGTACCAGCTATCGATCTCGAACTCAAGCATCTCGATCGTCCTTTCCCACTACAAGCACGGCCATGCAGAGCGCGCCGAACGTGCCGCCCACGACCATGCCGATGATGAATCCACCTATTGCCGCGCTCATGCGCCCACCTCTACTCCTACTTCCTTCATTGCTGACTGCAACGTGCAGCCACCCGCCACCAATCTGCACTCGTAGCAGTCAACCGTTCTGTTGACGCAACCCCATGAAGCTTTCAAGACCTCGCACAGCTTGACGCTCTCGTCCTCAAGCCCCACGATCCGCTCGGCTAGCTCCTCGCGGTCCTCGCACGAATACACGATGTTGAAAACTCTCTCCTCGCGCGTCTTGCCCATCACAGCCATCCCCTTATAACCACGTAGCTCTGCCACGGCATGTCCGCCACGATCTCGCGCGCCACGTAGTCGGCCATGATGCCGAGGGACACCTCGCCGTCGTAGTCGTACTCGTAGCCGCAGAACTCGGTCAGCACGTCGTCGGGCGCCTCGTCGCCGATGCGCACCCTCCTCATGCCGTGCTCGAAGGCGTGGTCCCACCACACCTCGAACAGCCACTCGGCCACGTCATCCACGGCGTCGTCCTCGTCGTTGTAGACCTTCTCCGTGTTGAGGCCGAAGGTGCGCCCCTGCATCTCTACCACGTCGGGCCACAGCAGCGGCTCCACGCGCGCCTCGATGCCGATGTGGTAGTAGGAGGGGTAGTCGCTGGGCCCGCTGTCTGTCAGGAGTACCACGGGCAGGCTTGGGTTGGCGTCCAGCACATCGCGGACCTGCGCCGCCTGCTCTATGCCGCGCTCGGCCATCTTTGTGGCGCTCATTCGTCTGCCTCCATCCCGATCTCGTGCAGGCGGCCGTCGAAGGCGTGGACCATGCGGTCCGCGTCCATCTCGGCGCGCTTGCAGTCGGCCTCGATGCTGCCGCTCAGCTCCCAGATGAGGCCGGTCTTAGCGGTGAGCCAATCCCTAACCAGCTGTCGGTAGGCGGCGAGCATGTCGCGGATTACGGCGCGCGCCTTGACTCCAAGGGGCCTCGTGTTCCACGCCTCGATGGCCTCCTCCTCGGTCCTCATGACGGGGCCTGCCGCCTTGCACTTGCATGCCACGAACTTGTAGGTCTTCCACACGGTCTTGACCTGGAAGCCCTCGGTGCGCTTGCAGAACGGGCACGGCTTGAACCTGCTCATGCCCTCACCCCCAGCAGATCGGAGTAGCGCACGACCTCGATGCCGCTCATCATGGCGACGAACGCCTCGCAGCGCGCGCCTCGGCTCATCATGTAGCCGGGAAGGGCAAGCAGCACGTCGAACGCGATGCCGTCGCCGTCCCCGCACTCCGAGCAGGTGAGCATGTGGAGGTCGTGGCGCATGTACCACTCGCTGGGCCGGTCGGAGTGCACCCAGTGCTCGCACGGGTTGAACACGAAGCGTGCGCCCAGCTCGTAGGCGCGGCTCTCGGCCTTGGCGAAGGCGGGCCGGTTGAGGTCCTCGATGCCGCTCATGGGGCCGGACAGGTACACGACCTTGCCTCTAATCGGGTTAGTGTCATTCATTCGGTTAGTCCTCACAATCTGCATAATGTGCCCACCCTTGGCAGGCCTCGTCGCCCGCCTCCATGAGGCACTTGTTCTCTCCGCACCACACGCACGACCTCAGCGCGCGGTCCACGGCCCTGCGCGTTGACAGGCTGCACGACTTCGGCAGCTCCTTGAGCACGCAGAGCACGTCGCTCCCGTCGATGGGCGTGGCCCTCCCGCAGTTGCCGCACATGCGCAGCTCCCGCTCGGCCTCGTCCTGTTGGTCCAGATACCTCTGGAGTCGCGCGTCCTCGAAGCTCTGGGCGGCTCTCTCCGCCTGCGCTAGCGTCTGCATGCGCTCATCTCCTCCCACTTGGCCCTCATGCGCGCGAACGCGCGCTCGAGCGTCTTGTAGCTCACCCCGTAGCGCCCCGCCAGCGCGTCCATGGTGGTCCCGCGCCTGTGCTCCTGGTACGCCTCAACGACCTCCCAGTCGGAGAGCTGGCAGGCGAGTGACGTGAGCTTCTTCCTCCCTACCGGCACAGCACTCGCCTCCATCCGTCGATCCGCAGGGCCTCGCGGTACTCCGTGGGCTCATCGGTCCGCAGGTATTCCAAATGGCCCGCACCCACCGCGTGCGCTCCGGGCATGTCGGGCCTCGCGGGCTCGTCGTCCACCCATCGGAAGTGGAGCATCAGGTGGTGGGCAAGCCCGTGGCAGAAGTAGCGCCCGCGCGCGTCGGAGAGGTTGTTGCCGAGCCCGCAGAGGGTGATGGTGGGCTTGGGCACCTCGATGCCCGCGCGGTATAGCCTGCCGGCGCCCCTGCGCACGATGTGGTGCTGGTTGAGCGGGTGCGCCCTGCCGCAGATCGCGCAGTGCCCGAGCGTCACGCTGGGCGCCCTCATGAGCGGCACCAGCTCCGGCGCAAGAGTGCTCTCAGCCATCTATGACGACCCCCCCCCCGCACGATTTCGCGCACGCGGCGGTTGGCTGCGTCGCAGTACTCGTCGGACAGCTCGAAGCCCATGAAGTGGCGGCCGGTCTGGATCGCGGCCACGGCGGTGGTGCCGCTCCCCATGAAGGGGTCCAGCACGATGCAGCCCTCGGGCGCTATCTCCATGAGGTCGCGTATGAGCCCCACGGGCTTCTGGGTGGAGTGGATGCGCTCGTCGCCCACGGGCGCGGCGTACTCGTAGAGACCGGGCAGGTACTTCGCGGACGTGAGCGGCCTGCGGTCCACGGCGCCCTTAGACGCCCAGACCACGTACTCGCACTCGGCGCGGAAGCTGTTGGGCTGGGGCCTCGCGGCGGCCTTGCGCCACGGCACGATGCCGCGCAGCGTGAAGCCGCCCGCCTGCACCGCGTCCGTCGTGTTGGCGAGCTGCCGCCAGTCCGAGAACACGAGCGCGCTTGAGCCGTCCGCCAGGATGCGCCAGCACTCGGCGAGCCAGAGGGTGTTCCAGAGCACGAGGCTGCGCTCGTCGCGCGTGTCGCCGTAGAACTCGGGCTTCTTGGCCGCGTCGCTGGTCTGGTACTTCTCGCTGGTGGCCTGCGAGCGGTCGCCGCGGAACATGCCGCCGCTTGAGTAGGGCGGGTCTGTGAGCAGCAGGCCGCAGAACCCGTCGGGTATCCGCATGAGCCCCCTGAGCGCGTCGCCACGCTCTATCACGTCAATTCGTGCCATTCGTCCTCCTGTGGTCCGGCCCGTCGAGGGCCACCGATATGCAGCTGGATAGGCGCGAGCCGATCGCGCGCGCCGCGTCGGCGTCGGCCTGCGCGAGCCTTCGGCACAGCGCGTCGAGGCCCAGCTGCGAGGTGATGATCGTGGGCCTGTGGCCCGTCCAGCGCGCGTCGATGATTTGCTTGAGCCTCGCCGCTGACTTCTCGGGCGGCTCGGTGCCCAGGTCGTCGAGCACGAGGATGCGCGGGCCCGTGTAGCGCCATATGGCCTCGGACTCGGGCTCGCGCCTGCTGATCGCGCCGCGCAGGTCGCTGAACATGTCGGCCTCGGTGGTCCATCGCGCGGTGCCGTGGTTGTAGGCCATCCACCCGCGAAGTGTCCCAGACGCCATCGTGGACTTGCCGGTGCCGACGCCGCCGTGGACGTAGAGCCACCTGCCGCGCGCGAGCGCCTCGGTGTTGCGCAGGTCGAGGGCCGTGTTGCGGAACTCGGCGGGCACGCCGGCCTGGTCGGTGCG
>JAFWMI010000034.1 GCA_017513965.1 Atopobiaceae bacterium | reverse complement strand
CTTCGCTACGATGCCGTGGCGACCGCATACGACCGGCTCATGGAGGCCTATGGATCCGTTCAGTCGTATCTGGGCGTGTGCGGTGTTGCGCAAGACGAGATGGCATGCGTTCGCTCGCATCTGCTGCGTTGACGAATGGAGATTAACGCTTGGGTTCCATGCTTGCTCGCGATCAAAATGCGGTAGCATACATGGAACAGGGCACGGAACGACGAAGGGATGGTATGGAACCTCACGAACAAGACTGGCTCCGTCTGCCACTTGACGGTGCGGTTAACGTGCGCGAGCTTGGCGGGTATCCAACGGCGAATGGTGGTCGTACCCGGTTTCATCGGTTTCTTCGTGCGGATAGTTTGGGCAGGCTTACGCCATGGGACAAGCGATTCTTGTATGGGTATGGCGTGCGCGCGATAGTTGATTTGCGCGATGCGACCGAGGTGGAGGCCGAGCCCGATTGTTTTTTGGGCAAGGACGTGGCCTACGAAAACATCCCCTTGCTTGCAGTTGACCTTGCCGACCCAGATGCCGTCGAGCGCGTGTTTGGTGCCCAGAACTTCTCGATGGACAACCTCTATTGCCTTATGCTCGAGAACTACGATGCCATTCGCGCGTGCCTGCGGTTTATTGCCGACGCGCCCGAGGGATGCGTGCTCTTCCATTGCGCCGTGGGCAAGGATCGCACGGGGATTCTTGCCATGTTGCTTTTGAGTCTTGCTGGTGTGGACAAGTGGGACATTGTTGCCAACTACATCCAAACGCGGCCCAATCTCATGCGTGACGAGGTATTTGTGGCCGACTGGAACGATCCGTCGCGCGAACCGTTTCGCGAGGGGATGAGCTCGTCCGTGCATACGATCGAGACGATATATGACTATATGGAGCTCGTGCACGGCGGAGTGGAGAGCCTCCTACTTGAGTGCGGCGTGCCCGATGAGGACGTTGCGTGCATTCGCAGGCGCTTGGTTGGCAACTAGGCCGTGCTTGCCGCGCACAGGTTTGATGGTACCTTTTGCATAATCGCCGGAGAGCGGGCTGCTTTGCACGAGTAGTCTTCTATATAGTCTTTTTTGGAACGAATGTGGAACGAACGGGGTTTGGGGATGGACTTGCAGTCGATTCTTACGGTGCTTGCCGCGGGAATCCCCATATCTGCCGCGGTAATGCTGTGGACGAGCAGTGGCACCATAGCAGAACGACACCACAGTCACCACGACACGTACGTAATCGCGGGAACGCTCACATGGTCGCTGGTGTTCGCGATGATCTTTATGGGTGCGTTGGGCCTGCTGCTGGGTTGGCTGTGCGAAATGAGCGTGTTTAAGGTAGATCCAGACGTGGTGCTTGGGTTCTTTGATGCCTTCTTGGTGGTGTCGTTCCTGTATTGGCTACTCTTGCGCAGGTACAAGGTTATTACCTACGACGATCGACTCGAGGTGACGCCCTTTTTTGGACGCACGGTCGAGATTCCCTACGCACGGATAAGTGCCATGGAGTGGACGCCGTCCATCCTGTTGCAGAACAGCCGAAACGTGCGCGTGTTCGTGGGACACAGGAGAAGGGCCCTGCTGTGGGGTGCCTTGGACTTGGATCAAATCCTTATCCGCATCGATCGGTTCGACGTGCTGGACAACCTCAGCAGCTAACGCTGTTTCTCGATTCCTTCTCATATTGAACGGTGAAATGTGTGAGACGGCTTGAAAAGCGGCCCCGTGCAGTTTCGTAAGCGAAGCGAGGACTGCTTGAGCACGGCGCTTTCCAAGCCGTCGGAAGGAGCTGGCGCTTTCTTGGCGGGCTCTATGACGCTACTCTGCTGCGGCGAGGGAGCCGGTCTCCTCGATCTCGCGCAGGAGGTTGACGCGGCGCTCGTGACGACCGCCTTCGTACGTGGCGTCCAGCCAGGAGTCGACGATGAGCTTGGCCATCTCGTCGCCCACCACGCGCGCGCCAAACGCGATGATGTTGGCATCGTTGTGGCGCTTAGAGAGTGCGGCGGAGTACGGCTCGGAGCATACGCAGGCACGTACGCCGGGAACCTTGTTGGCTGCCAAGCTAATGCCCACGCCCGTACCGCAAATAAGAATGCCACCATCAACCTCGCCAGAGGCGACGAGCTTGCCCACGCGATAGCCGCTTATGGGATAGTCGAAGCTCTCGGTGCTGTTGGTTCCCACGTCTATCAGTTCGATGTCGCGGGTAGAGAGGTGCTCCACGATCGCCTGCTTGAGGTCTACGGCGGTGTGATCGTTGCCGATTGCGAGCTTCATAGATGGTCCTTTCGGTTGCTTTGTGAGTTATCGCACTTGCACATGATACACTCTTACGGCAAGAACCGCCTCGAAAGGGACACTATGATAAAGCTTGCCTTGTCAGATTTGGACGACTCTCTTATCCGCGTTGGGTTGCCGCACGCCACGCGCCATGCGCTTGACGCCATACATGCCATGATTGACGCTGGCCTGCGTTTTGGGCCATGTACCGGCCGCGTGCCATGGGACCTGCATTTGCTCTTTGCGGAGGACAAGCAGGCGTATCGCACGGGTGTTACGGTAAACGGACAGCTCGTGTACATAGACGGCGAGCTTGTGTTTGATCAACCCATTCCCCACGAGGGGCTTCAAAAGGTGGCCAACACCGTGTACGACTTCCCCGGCACGGCACTCATGATCAATGACTTTGGCAATCGTTACTCGGTGGGCATCTCGGCACAGGAGATTGGCGAGTACTACAGCGAGTTTGGCCGCATTGGCAAGGTGCTCGTGCGCATTCCGGAAGACCGTCCCATCTACAAGGCCAACATTCGCGTGGTGGGGGACAAGAAGCGCCTGCATGAGGTTCGCGCGCAGCTCATGCACTTGGTCCCCGAGCTGGACTTTGTGTATCCCAACCCGCATGTTAACTACATCGACGTGGCGTCCAAGGGCTGGAGCAAGGCCAAGGGCGTAGAGGTGCTGGTGCGCGAGCTGGGAATTGGACTGGACGAGGTCGTGGTGTTTGGAGACGCCGAGAACGACTTGGACGTGCTGCGCTACGTGCCCAACTCCGTGGCCATGGCCAACGCCACGCCTGCTGCGGCGGAGGCCGCGCGCTGGCACATTGGCCCGAGCGCGCAAGACGCCGTGGCGGACGCGCTGCTCGACATAGTGGATGCGGCGAAGACGGGTGGCATGCCCTCGTTTATGGGAGAGATGCGATGATTAAACTGGTTCTCACAGACTTGGATGACACGCTCATTAAGAACGGTTTGCCGTGCGCGACCGACCATGCCTTGGCCGGCATCCACGCGTTGCTGGACGCAGGCGTGCGTTTTGGACCTGTGTCGGGCAGGATACCGAGCGATTTGGGGTGGATGTTCAACAACGACGCGGCATGCTATGCCACTGCTGCGCCGGTAAACGGTCAGATGGTTTATGTGGATGGCGAACTGAGGCATGTGGAGGCTCTTGATGGCTCGGAGCTCAATCGTTTGGCCCAAGTGCTCACGGACATTCCAGACGCCTGCCTCGCCCTCTATGACTTGGAAACCTCAAGCGAAGAGGGATCGGGCTATTTTGTGACTTCGAGCGCTTCTCACGCACGTGATTGCATGAAGCTCTTCCCACATTTCCATCGGTTTGTGCCATCGCTGGACAAGCCCACCTACGTAAAGGCGAACGCATGGTGCGCAGGAGACCGCGACCACATCACGGCCGTACGAGATCGGCTGCGCGAGGAGTTTCCCTCCATGGACTTTGTATTCCCCAGCCCCACGGCCCCCATCATAGACATTTCGCCGGCAGGATGGAGCAAGGGTACGGCCGTGCGCCTTCTGGCGCAGGAGCTGCGTCTCTCGATTGACGAGGTGGCCGTGTTTGGCGATTCTGAGAACGACCTCTCCATGATTACGGCGGTGCCCAACTCAGTGGCGGTCTCTAATGCCAGCCCTGAGGTAGCTCAAGCAGCGCGTTGGCACATAGGCGCGAGCGCAGATGACGCGGTGGCAGACGCCCTGTTCCAGATTGCCGAAGCAACCAAAGCGGGTAAGATGCCTTCCTTCATGATCGATTAACGCGCAGATGCGCGTGTTTGGCCGCAAGAGTTTTTGGGGGCAAGAGGGATGAGGAAACCAACGTTCAAAGAGGCCTGGGCGATCGCGGGTGCGGTCATCTTGGTTTGTGCGATTCTGCAGGGTTGGGATGCGATTATCGCCTTTATTGGCATTGTGCTCACGGCCATAATTCCACTCGTCTTGGGTGCGGCCATAGCCTACGTGGTTGCCATACCCACGCGTTTTTTGGAGCGCTATTTTTTGCCCAACAGCAATTCGAAGCTTGTGTCAAACATTCGGCGTCCCGTTTGTGTGGGCATTACCGTCATACTGATTCTTGCCGTGCTGGCGGTCTCGTCGTCCGTGCTCATTCCTGCCCTTGTCGATACGGTAACCATGGTTCAAACAAATGGTCAGGCGTTCGTTGAGAGCGTTATTCAGCATCCCTTGCTCAGGCCAATACGCGAGGCGGTACACAACTTCATAACCGGCGACTTTGTGACGGACCTAACCAAGCTCGACATCAACGGCGTAATAAAGAGCCTGTTCGGTGGTACGGTTGGCTCGGTAACCACGCAGGTGTTCACCGTCGTGAGCACGGTAATGACGGGCTTCTTTGGCATGCTCTTCTCGTTTATTCTGCTCACCGACACCACCGATGTTGGATACAAGCTTGCTAACGTCATCGCCTGCTATTTGGGGTCCAAGCGCATGGAGCGCCTTGCGTTGGTGGCCGGCGTCGCGGACGCTTCGTTTCACAACTTCATTGTGCGTCAGTGCATAGAGGCGAGCATTCTGGGGTCCGTGGGCACGGTGGTGCTCGTTGCTGCGGGGTATCCTTATGCGCTTGGTGTGGGCGTCCTCATGGGTCTGGCCGCACTCGTTCCCATCGTGGGCTACCCCATCGGCTTGTTTGTGGGTGCCTTTATGGTGGTAATCAACAACGCGTGGATTGCGTTGCTGTACCTCGTGTGCGTCGCCGTGACACAGATGCTCGAGTCAACGTTCCTGCTGCCGCATGTGGGAGACCCGCGCACGGCGCTCCCACCCGTATGGGTGACGGTTGCCGTTACCATAGGTGGCGGGGTTGGCGGGTTCTTGGGCATGCTCCTTGCCATTCCCTTGGCTGCGACGGTACGTCAGCTCGTGCTCATCGACATGCACCGTCGTGTATTGGCTGATGAAACCCAAAACGCCGACATGTATGCCTCAGCGGGTTTCGAGACCGGCGAAGTCCTGCTGTCTCAGAGCCTCAAAGACGGCGATGGCGACGGCGTTGGAAAGGTTGAGTGACGTAATTTGCCCCACACGCTCGTCCACGTAGTTGCCGCAGATATCCTGTCGCAACTCGGGGTGAAGCTGTGCATGCTTGCTGTGCCACCCGTCTTGGTTGACCAGTGAGGAGTCGTCACGCATGGGAATGCGTACGGTACGTGTGGGATACGTGCGCAAGAGCTCGTCGCTCAGGCCAGCGCTCTCTTTGCCAAAGACGAGCCAGTCGTCGGGACCATACGTGGTCTCGGAATACACATGAGCGCCAGCCTTGGTGAAGAGGTGTGTGCTGGCGTCGATGCCGTTGGGAAGTGCCTCCTCAACGAAGGCGTCCCAGGTGCGATAGGTGTGCAGGTCGAGGCTCTCCCAATAGGCGAGTCCTGCACGCTGTACGGCCTTGTGCGAGAGGTCAAAGCCCATGGGTCCCACCAAGTGCAGGCGAGCGCCCACAAGTACGCAGGTACGGCCTATGTTTCCCGTATTGGCGGGTATTTCTGGTTCTACAAGCACAACGTTGAGCATGACGTCCTCCCCAATAGCGCCTATTGTCCTATGGTAGGGCAAGCACATGGATATTTGACGATGGCGTTGCATGGTGGGGAGGCGTTCTTGGGTATCCGAGGATTCTGGGCGCTGTGCGCCGTGTGTTGCGTTTGGTTTGCTACGCTAGATAAAAAAGCGATGAGAGGACGTGTAACATGATTTCGCTCGTCTTGTGTGATGTGGACGGCACGCTCATTCCCTTGGGGCAGCGGTGCGCCTCAAACCGCACGGTACAGGCAATCGAACAGCTCAAGAAGACGGGCGTTCGGTTTGGCCTGGCTACTGGGCGCGACGTGTCCGAGCTCACGCGGCTTTTTGACGGCAACACGAGCGTGTTTGACACGGGCATTCTTTCCAATGGCAAGCGGATAATGGTTGACGGAGAGCTCAGGAGGCTCACGTTGGTGGATACGGCTGCCTTGCAGCAGCTTGCGGACCTTGTTGCACCGTATGGCAACACGTTCGTGACGGCTTATCCCCTTAAGACGGACGAGACGAACCCCGTCTACTGTATGGGAACCTCTCCCGAAGAGTTGCGTGCTTGGGAGCAGAAGTTCTCATTTAGGGGTATCCCAATCCCGTGCGTGCCCAACATCGAGGTGATTGGGGCGACCATTGCCTGCGCGCAAGACCAGGACGTGCTCGATGAGATAATCTCGCGTGCTCGGGAGCAATTCCCGCAGTTTGACTTTGTGCAGCCAGCTCCTCATTGGTGTGATGTGCTGCCGGCGGGGCTCAACAAGGGCACCGCCTTGTCGCTGCTGCTGGATGAGCTGGGTATCGACAGAGACGACGTCGTGGTGTTTGGCGACGCCGACAACGACGTTGCCTTGCTTGCGGCTGTGGATCAGGCTGTGGTCGTGAGCAACGCCTCACCTGCTGCACGCGCGGCGTCGAGCTGGTGCATTGGCTCATGCGAGGATGAGTCGGTTGCCAGGGCGTTGGAGGATATCGCCAATGCTGCACTACGCGGCGAGCGTCCGGGCTTTATGCATGACTAAGGCCGTACGGGCATCTCTGGTAGCCTTGCATGCGGTTTGGGGGCTGCCTCAGTCTATCGTGGGGCTTGTACTGGCGTGTGTGGTGCGAGGGCCTAGGCGGCGCTTTCGCACGGCCTGGGTGACCACATGGCGTTTGGATGCGGGTCTTTCGCTCGGACTCTTCTTGTTTGTACCGCGAGGTTGTCCACGGAGACTGCTCGTGCACGAGTACGGGCATAGCGTGCAGTCACTGTGCCTGGGCCCGCTCTATCTGCCGGTGGTGGTTGTACCATCATTGCTTTGGGCTGGCATACCGCATGTTGAACGGTGGCGTGTGCGCCATGGAATCTCGTACTACGCACTTCCCACAGAGAATTGGGCGAATGCCTGGGGAGAACGAGCGTGCGGTGAGCCGTCCATGCGCGGTTTTTGAGTCTGGCTAGCGGCGGCGAAACTTCTTGGCAAGACCAGCGCGTTCCGTAGTGCCGTTAAAGATGCCTCGTAGCTTGGACCAATGGGCATAGACGGTGAGCGCAAGGAATACGAGGCTCACAATAG
>JAFWMI010000321.1 GCA_017513965.1 Atopobiaceae bacterium | reverse complement strand
TGGCCAAGCTGCCGGACGACCTGCGCGAGGCCGTGGAGCTGCGGTACGGCTCGGGGCTCGGCGTGGGCGAGGTGGCCCAAGCGCTTGGCATAAGCCGCTTCTCCGCGAGGAGGCGCATAAACGCCGCATTGAAGATGCTCGAAGAGGAGCTGGAAGAAGGTGGTCTTGATGGGTGAGGTCGGACGCGCGAGGCTCGAAGCGGAGCTGGCGCGGCACTACGCCGCCCAGCGCGATGAGGTTGCTCCTGAGACGACAGACGCTCTCGTCGCCGCGATGGTCGCCGAGGACGCGCGGATTCGAAGGGTGCAGTCCCGGCGCATGGGAACGGCCGCGTTCGTCGCGTCACAGGTGCGCTACATCCCCGTGTGGACGTGGGCGGCGCAGGCCGCGCTCGTCGCGATCATGTGCGTACTGGCGTACGCAGCCGGCGACGCGGGATCGACGAGGGTCTGCATCGGGATCCTCTCGGCGATGTGCGTTCTCATAGGCGTGCCCACCGTGCACGCGAGCAAACTGAACCGGGTGGCCGAGCTGGAGTACGCGTGCCCTCGCAACGCGGCCAGCGTGCTGGTTGCGCGGCTCATCGTGCTGGGATGCTCGTCGGCGCTGGCGGTCGCCCTCATGGTGGGGGTGACGGCGCAGTCAGTCGATGCCTCAGTCTTCGAGGTGGCGCTCTGGGCTTGTCCGCCGCTCTTCCTTTCCTGCGCGGGCTCCCTCATGACGCTGCGCAAGGCACCCCCAGCCAGCGCCCCGATGCTCTCTGTCGTCTGGACGGTGGCATGCTCGGCGGCGCTTCTGGGGCTCTCGGCCATGATTCCAGACCTGTACGCGCAGACATCGCTTGCCACGTGGGCAGCGGCCGCAGCTGCGGCCCTCGTTTGGCTCGTGCGCGAGGTCGTGCTGACCGTGCAGGTGGTAGCGAGCGGCCTCGACGCCTTCTCTCCGCATCTGGCAAGGACCTACAACTAGACAAGGATTGATGATATGGAACTCAAGCTAGACCGGCTGACCAAGCAGTTCGGAGCGCGCTTTGCCGTGGACCGTGTGTCGGCGACGCTCGCCCCGGGCGTGACGGGCTTGCTCGGCGCCAACGGCGCCGGCAAGACCACGCTTATGCGCATGGTCTGCGACGTGCTGCGACCCACGGGCGGGCAGATCCTGCTCGACGGGCGCGACGCGAGTGAGCTCGGCGACGAGTACCGCGCGCTGCTCGGCTACCTGCCGCAGGACTTCGGCTACTACCCGGACTTCTCGGCGCTCGACTTCATGCGCTACATGGCGACGCTCAAGGGCTTTAGCGACCGCGACGGGCGGGCGCGCAGCATGGAGCTTCTGGATGAGGTGGGCCTTGCCGATGACGCGCGGCGCAAGGTCAAGACCTTCTCGGGCGGCATGAGGCAGCGCCTCGGCATCGCGCAGGCTATGCTCAACGATCCGGCCATCCTCGTGCTTGACGAGCCGACTGCGGGCCTCGATCCCAAGGAGCGCGTGCGCTTCCGCAACCTCATCGCTGGCTTTGCGCAGGACAAGGTGGTTATCCTCTCCACCCACATCGTGAGCGACGTGGAGTTCATCGCGAACCGCATTCTCGTGATGCGACAGGGGTCGTTCGTGCTCGACGGGACGCCCGAGCAGGTCGTCAAACAGGCCGCGGGAAAGGTGTGGGAGTGCCGGGTGGAGACGCGCCGAGCCGAGGAGATGTCGGCCAGCCTGCAGGTTGCAAACGTTCGCTACGCCACGGACGGCCATGCGGTCGTGCGTGTGGTGGCTGACGAGCCGCCCATGGTGGGGGCTTCAGTCGTCGAGCCGACCATCGAGGACCTGTACCTGCTGGTGTTCAGCGACGGTAACGGGCGTTAGGAGGAGCGTCATGGGAACACTCATAGAGTTCGAACTCAAGAAGATTCTGGTCAACAGGGCGGGCATGGTTTCGTGCGCCCTCGTGCTAGCGATGCTCCTGGCGCTGACGGTGCTCGACTATACGACGGCAGTGACGCGGGACTTCTTCACTGGAGAGGTCGTCCATGGCGCAGAAGCGCAGAAGTCAGCCAGGGGACTGCAGGAGATGCACGCAGGTCAGCTTACTGACGAGCGGGTGGCCGATGATGCCGCCGCACTCGATCGCGCCAACCAGCTGGGTGAGGAGGTACCTGGCCTCTACGAACTGGACAACCAGCAGATCATCGACACGTACGGCTTGGAGTTCTGGCAGCAGACGAGGGCCGTTGCCGAGGACGGCTACTACATGGAGGTCGTGGGGACGCTCGACTCCGCGAGTCCTCGCGCGACCAGCCTGCGGGATGGCGCCGAGGCGAGGATCGAGGGCATGCTCGACCAGGGCTTCTGGGGCTACTTCCGCTACTCGGATGTTGAGAAGGCCTACTGGCGCAACCTCGAGGATGGAATCTCCTGGCCGATGGAGTGGGGCTATATGCAGGGCTGGCATGACGTGCTTGAGTGGAAGGCCTTCTCGGGCTTGGCGGTGGTTGCCGTCTGCATTGCCCTCTCGGGCGTGTTTGCTGGTGAGTACCGAGACCGCACAGCTGCCATCGTACTGCCCACACGCCAGGGCAAGCGCGCGCTACCGGCCGCGAAGGTCGCGGCGTCCCTCATCTTCACGACTGCATATTGGCTTCTGCTCGCGGGGCTCGTCATCGGCTTGCGAGTCGTGCTCTACGGTGCAGACGGCTGGGATTTGCCTCTGCAGGTTTCACAGGGGCTTGACGTTCCCTACCCACTTACAGTGGGGCAGGCGGTCGTGCTGGCGTACGCGCTCGGGTACCTGGTGGCGCTCGGGATGTCGGCGCTGGCCCTGCTCATCTCCTCGAAGGTTCGCTCCACCATGCCAGTCGCCGCCATCACCATGGCGTTCGTCTTCATGGGCGTGCTCGGGCTGTTCATGACGCCAGCCGCGAAGATTGCGCTGCTCACGCCCTTCACCGGACTGAGCTACGCGTACGACTACATGGTGTCGTATGCGGGGGGGCCACTCGTGGCCAACCTTCCCACGGTGCTGGCTGTTCTCTACGGTGCCATGCTCGTGGCGTTCACTCCTCTGGCTATGAGGGCGTTCAAGAGGCATCAGGTTGCTTAGAGTGTGACGGCCGACCACGCCGTGGACACTCGAGGGCTTTTCGATAGGGGCCACGGGGGCTCCCCCGTGCGCGGCGATCTTGCGCCATCTGATGAACGAAGTGGCAATCAGATGGCTCAAGTCGCGATGGGGCAGCGAGCGAAGGAAGTCAAAGGGACTGTGGAGGGTATGGCCCCACAGCCCCTTGGATGCACGGACGCGATAGGTAGCGCGCTGGCCCCGCTAACTCCGATGTACATGAGTTGGGCAGCTCGCTATGTACAGGGGTTAGGCTACTTGCTACGGGCAAGCAGCCTTCGTCTTGATGACAGCATGACGGCAATGACAGGATCTTCCTCTTATAGAAAAGTGCCGTCATTGCCGTCACTGCTGTCATCGAATTGCACTTCTGCGATGCGCTCGAGGAAGATGGTCCTGGCGGTCGCCGAGCGCTGCGTCGAGTAGCGTATGCCCGCCTCGAGGAGCGCCTGCGAGTGCTCGGCGAGCTTCCTCCCCAGGCTCGCGGCCCGCGCGTCGCCGAGGCCTGCTTGGGCAATCAACTCCGTCGCCGTCCCCGCCCACCCGAGCCGGCCCTCCATGAAGCGGATGACCTCCAGCTGAATTCAAATTCAGCTCGAACGCCATCCACGAGTCCGGCTTGTCCATGATTGCGCGGGAGAAGCGCAGGTACTGCGCCTTGGTCCAGATGCTCATTTCGCCCGCGTCCTTCGAGCCCATCTTGGGCACCTTGCGCGCGGGATTCGAGGGAAGGTTGTAGTGCAGCACTGCGTGGTTGAGCAGTGCCGAGAGCTGGTTCGACACGGTGTGCAGGTAGGTCGGCCGGTAGGGCTCGCCCGTGGGCCCGCGCATCGCCATGAGC
>JAFWMI010000320.1 GCA_017513965.1 Atopobiaceae bacterium | reverse complement strand
CGACGAGAGCTTCGACGTGGTGAGCCTCGACACGCCCGACCGCGACTTCCTCGAGGCCGCCATCGCCGACTACAACGCGGCGTTCGGGACCAGCTTCTCCACGCGGGGCAAGGGCGGCAGGAGCGGCGAGGGCTTCGACAACTACTACAAGGACCTCTCGATGCGCATGAAGTCGCGCGAGGTGGACCTGCTCATCGTGGTCAACATGTTCCTCACCGGCTTCGACGCGAAGTGCCTGAACACACTCTTCGTGGACAAGCGCCTGAGGCAGCACGGACTCATCCAGGCGTTCAGCCGCACGAACCGCATCCTCAACAGCGTGAAGAGCTTCGGCAACGTCATCTGCTTCCGCAACCTCGAGAAGGAGGTGGACGACGCGCTGGCGCTCTTCGGCGACAAGGACGCCTCAGGCATCGTCGTGCTCAAGCCCTACGTGGAGTGGATGGCGGACTACCAGGATGCCGTCGACGCGCTGCACGACATGCTCGCCGCGGGAGAGCTCCCGCTCGGCGAGTCTGCGGAGAAGGCGTTCATCAGGACCTGGGGCCTCATCCTGCGGCTGCGCAACATCCTCTCGGCCTTCGACGAGTTCCGGGGCAACGATCTGCTCGGGACGCGCGAGGTGCAGGACTACCAGAGCGTCTACAACGCGCTCTGGGAGAAGTACCGCAAGGCGAAGAAGGCCAAGCTCGAGTCCATCGTCGACGACGTCGAGTTCGAGATGGAGCTCGTGAAGCAGGTGGAGGTCGGCATCGACTACATCCTCATGCTGGTTGCCAAGTACCACGCCAGCAACTGCGAGGACGGGGAGATCCGCGCCGACATCGACCGCGCCATCGCGGCGGCGCCGACGCTTCGCGACAAGAAGGAGCTCATCGACAGGTTCATCGACGGCGTCAACGTCACGGGGGCAAGCCGCGAGGCGTGGGCCGAGTTCGTCGCCAAGGAGCGTGACGCCGAGCTGAAGCGGATCATGGACGAGGAGCGCCTGGACGAACTGAAGACCCTGGGCATCATGCGTCGTGCCTGGACCGAGGGGTACGTGCGTGAGACGGGCACGGCCGTGATGGGGATACTCCCCAAGGGAGGAGGCGGGTCGTTGTTCAGCAAGGCGTCCACGGGGCTCGCGGCAAATCTGGAGCGCGTGGTCGAGAAGCTGAAGGCGTTCTTCGAGCGGTTCCACGACATCGTGGGCATGCCCGGGGAAGCGTGACGGCGCTTTTTTACCCGTATGGGGCGGCACATGGGTGAATTTGAATTCAGCTCATGGAGGGTCAGGTGCTCAGCGCGGGCCACTCCAACGGCCCGCGACTTCGTTGCAGGTCACTGCGATGACCTTCGCGGTCTCGAGTGGCCGCATGCCGCGAACGGCGTAACCCCGCATCCGTCCCATCCCGAAGGATCGTCAGGCAACCCTCATAGAGGTACGTGCGGTACCGGTGGCGACCATTGTCTCGCAGCCTGAGTATGCGCTTGCCTCGATGCGCTCGCAGGGCCGCGGCGACCTCATAATCGCCGCAAGCGGGAAGCATGGCCGTTAGGAACGCCTCGGTTGATGTTCGTGCGTTATGATGGACGTACCGAATTGCCGTACAGAAGAGGAGTGTTCTATGGCAGATACGCAGCAGTCGAAGCAGAAGCCACTCGTGCTTGTGCTGGCCTTCGCGCTGGGAGCCGTAATCGCGGCGCTGGTGTGCCTTGCGTTGCCCAAAACCAACGCGCAGCCGGAGGCAAAGGCGGAGGGCAGTGCTCAGACAGAGGGCAACGCGCAGGTTGCCGCGGACGTGCCGGCCGGTGAGCCAGACGTCGCAACCGTGTTTCCCTCTTGGGATCCCAACAGCGCTTCGCTCAAGGAGCTCATTGCGTTTGTAACGGACGTATGCGACCCTGCCAGTCCCAACTACAAGGAGCCTTCTGAGCGCATTGCCACCTTCGACATGGATGGCACCATCATTTGTGAGAAGGCACCCATATACGTTGACTACATGCTCCTGCTGCATCGTGTGCTCGACGACCCCCAGCACGAGGCGACCCCGGACGTGGTGGAGCTGTGCGAGAGCATCCGCGACTATGCCATGCGCGGCGAGAAGAGCGACGACAACAGCCCAGGCAAGCACGTTGCCATTGCCCACGAGTTTGCGGGCATGACTCAGGACGAGTTCCGTGCCTACGTTACCGACTTCCTTGCCACCGAGCCCGTGGTGGGCTTTGACGGCATGACCTATGGCCAGAGCTTCTATCTGCCCATGCTTGAGGTAATCAAGTACCTGCAGGCCAACGACTTTGACGTGTGGATGGTCTCGGCATGCGAGCGCGAGGTTGTGCGTGCGGCCGTGGCTCCCTTTGGCATTGCGCCAGACCACGTGATTGCTACCGACGTGGCCTTTGCCACCACCGGCCAGGGCGACAAGGTTGCCGACGACTACACCATGGAGCAGGACGAGCAGGTGGTGCTCGCCGAGCCGCTGGACGAGGTTGAGTGCGGCAAGAACGGCAAGGTCTTGGCCATTGCGCGTGAGATTGGCAGCCGGCCGCTGCTCTCGTTTGGCAACAGCTCGGGCGACTACGCCATGCTCAACTATGCCGAGGCGAGCGGTGGCATGGGGTTGTATGTGGTGTGTGACGACCTCACGCGCGAGTACGGCGACGAGAAGCGCGCGACTGAGGAGTACGAGCTTGCGAAGAAGGAATCTTGGACGACTTTCTCGATGGCAAATGACTGGGCAACCATCTATGGTGAGGGCGTGACCAAGACCGAACTGCCGGGCTTGGCCGAACAGGAGCTCGCTGAGGCGGCGTAAAACACCCACTCAACCAATAGGGCTGGTTTGGATAGATGCGACTGGGGGCACGCCTACAAGGGACGTGCCCCCAGTCGTCTTGTCCTGTGCGAGGCGTTACTTGTTCTGTGCCATCATGCCCACGAGCGCGCGGGGCACGTACGGCCCCTCGAGGTACGCGAGGTCGAGCTCCCGCATGCGCCTCACTACGTGGTCCGTGAGGTTGTTTTGGCCGGTCATCGTGGTGGCATTTACGTAGACAAGCACGACGACGGCACGGGTGACCTGCACCGCGCCCGCAAGGACTCCTTCTTCTACTATCAGAAGCTCATCGCGAGTAACGGCGAGGACCTGGACTAGGCTCTTTGACCTATTGATTTGCTGAGCTTTGGGATAATCTCCACTGGCTAACGTGTGTGACGGGTAGAGCAGGTCCCAAAAACGTAGGAGCAATTTATGGAGAACAACGACCTAACACCCGAGCAACGCGAGAAGGTATTGGCCTGCCAAACACCCGAGGAGCTGCTGGAGCTCGCCAAATCCGAAGGCTACGAGCTCTCGGAAGACGAGATGAGCACCATCTCTGGCGGCGCATCATGGACCGCCGCAAAACAGGACGTTATGTGCCCTCGCTGCGGAAGCCATGATGTATATGTCTTTTCTAAAGTTCAACCCAATGGCAGAAGAGACTGCAGATGCCATGACTGTGGCAAGTCATTTACCATAGGCAAATACCACGGCATATAACATGCCTGTCAAAAGGGATCTCGCCCAATGTCACTAAGTTAAGGAAACCTCTGGCCAGGGGCCGTGTGCAGCGTTGCCGCACACGGCCCCTGCGCCACCGTTCGCCTAACAGTATAAAATCATGGGCGGAAAGTCATTTTTCGGACTCTCCGGGGCAGCCGAAAAGGGCCGTAAACGTCCCGGACGACGGAGAGAGGCCGAAGTGGACGTCGGGATGGCGGTGGCAGGGATGCTGGGGGCGCGATTGACCGTTGCGGTGGGTCTACCACTTCGACCTTGAGCACAAGCCCCAGCACGTTGTATATGGCAAGCATTTTCCAAAGGCGGCATAAATCCCCGCTTTTGGGCAGATATCCCCGAAACGCTCCAAATGAAAACAGCTCAGGGGTTCACATAGCCTCTGAGCTGGTCTTTTCTGGTGGACGATACTGGGTTAGAACCAGTGACCTTGTGCTTGTAAGGCACCGACCGTGGGTAAAGGCGATGGAAGACGGTGCGTCAAAACAGCTAGTCCCCTCTCCGCATAACGGTTTGGGAACTAACTGTTGGGGCTTCGGAATCCTTTCCCACAAGCGGGGTTCGTTAATCCGATTGGGACCTGGCCCGCAGGCTCCCGCTTGGCTGCTGCCCGCTGCGCAGGTCCCCGAGCTGCTTCGCGTCAATCACTTGGTTGCTCAACCCGTGCTTTATCGCACTCGCGTGTGCATTCAGGCGCCTAAGCCTTCGGCTTGTCAACGATCTTTTGTTATAAGCAAAGCTCTCTACGACGTTCCCCTCATTGCCGATGACCTCGACTGACTCACCGGTATCGTAAACGTAGCTGCCTGCGATCCCCGTCGAGATCGTCGATGCCCAGGCTCTCGTCTCGTCGTTTCTTCCGGCCCACCGCTTTGCGAGGGCTGCCGTGAGCATCCGCGGAATAATGTAACTAAAGTCAACAATACCATAGGCACCGCTCCTGCCACGAGTGACGCCACCAATCCGAAGTCGATTTGATTGACCCAAGCGGGCAACATCCCAACCAACGTGGCCACGAGCACCGCAACGAGTGTCT
>JAFWMI010000319.1 GCA_017513965.1 Atopobiaceae bacterium | reverse complement strand
TCATGGAGGTGGTGGAACACGGCTCAAAGCAGCGCTTTGCCGTAGAGGATGGTCGTATCAGGGCGCGTTATGGGCACTCGATTGCGCTCGATGAGGCATACGTCCCAGCAATTCCACCCGCCGTGCTCTACCACGGCACTTCACAGAGGTTCTTGGACTCGATCTTGGCCGACGGCTTGCTTCCCATGGACCGCCAAGTCGTCCACCTTTCCACAGACGTAGAGACCGCCTATCTAGTCGGAAGACGACATGGCGGCAAGACGGTGGTCCTTGCGGTTGATGCCGAGCGTGCCGCGAAGGACGGCGTCACATTCTATCGAGGCAATGACAGCACTTGGCTTGCCGACCGTGTGCCAGCCGCCTATCTGAGTGTGAAGCAATAAGAAGCTGCGCGGTTGAGCGCCTCAGGCGTTGCAGTGCCACGCCGACGGATACAATGAGACGCATAGCTTGTCTTAGCTGGACACGGGGAGCATCATGCATAGCCAATTTGTCGCCGCATCGGTCTTTGATTCGCTCAGGCAGACCTACGGTGAGCTGCCCATTGACATCGTGGTGGCCGTCATAACCATCTCAGGTGCTTTGATCGGTGGCCATCTGCTCAACCACCTGCTGCGTACGCACCTCAAGGGTTCGAGCATTGGGGCCATATCGCTGCTCACCAATATCGTGCGTGCGGTCATCGCCATCCTTGTGGTGTTCTTTCTCGGCGAGGGCGTGTTTGACATTCAGATGGGCGGCGTTGTTCAGGCGCTCGGGGTCACGACGCTCGTCGTCTCACTGGGCTTGCAGGACCTCATCAAGAGTGTGGTCGCAGGCATGCTGATCGTGGCTGGCGATATCGTCTCCGTTGGCGACCAGGTCATCATGGGGGACCATCGTGGCGAGGTTATGGACATCGACTGGCACCAGATCACGCTCCGAGACCGCGACGGAATTCCCCACGTCGTACCGAACTCCAAGATCATGGGTGACAACTTCATGCGCCTGTCTGGCCGGATGGCCTGTCGGCACATGTTCGAGTGCGACATCGTACCGGGCGTGAACCTTCCTATGGTAAAGACCGACATAGAGGCAATTGCGGCGCGCGTGTTGACGCAGTCCGGCTGGATTGCCACGGGCTACATGCCCCAAGTGATGTTCATTGGCTCGAGCGCCTTTGGCACCAGGGCATCGATACGTATCTTCATCTCTGACATCGAGTACGCCGTGCGCTCCATGGACGCGGTCATGTGCGCTATCTCGGAACGCGGCTACCTTGCCGACTGCACGCACGAGGTGAATCCAGGTTGGAAGCAGACAGGGAGTATGGGAGACGCCGCCAAAGGCCTGTTTGAGTAGCTGCCAAGGGGGATAGGCCATCTACCGTGGGGTTGAAGCGCACGGCAGGGACGGCAACAAGGAATCTGGGTCGATAGACCCTACGCAAGCTTCTCAAAGGCAAGACGCGGGTCGTTATCTTCGTGTACGTAGATTGTTCCGCAATGAATAAAGCCCAGCTTGCGAAGCAAGTTCTGCATGACCACATTGTCTTGATGGGTATCGATGCGCAAGTGCCCGCACTGCGAGAAGGCCCACTCGAGACAGTACTGGCCCGTGCCCTTGACGGTGCCGTCCGAGGCGATGCGATGCACCACGCCGTAGGTCTCATCCCCAATCCAGGCTCCGTCGTCAATCTGGTCGTAGGTGGATTCCACATGCGGGCCTTGGTCGAAGAAGAAGACGCCAACTATGTGGCCGTCGTGCTCGCACACATGCCCCTTGCCAGTTGCTATGTCGTGCTCGATAAGACTTTGCGGGGGCCACTGGTTGGGACCCCACTGGTTGGGGTTGCCGGTCTCGGCCATGAAGGCACGTGCGTGGGCGTATATCTGCATAATGCGCTCGAGGTCCTCGGTAGTCGATGTGCGGATGAGCATAGGGCCTCCCCGTGTGATGCATAGAGCCGTTGACAGAGTCGAGCATACCGTACGTGTGGCCTTCTCCCGTATGATGTGATGCAAACGCAAAAGAGCGTGAAGGAGGAGCATATATGGAGCTCAAAGCGTGGGAGTATGACGAGTTTCCGGCGTTCGACGAAGACGTTGCGGGCGTCACATGGTTGGACACCACGGGCGACGAGATCGGGGTCATGTATGTGCCCAACGTCGAGTACGAGTGCATTGGCGGGGTGTCCCGTGTACTACAGATTTTGATTCCCACCAGCAGAAACGCCAAGGCGCCACGTGGGGACCGGCCCGCCTCGAGGAAGTACCCCTGTGTGGTGTATGTTCAGGGTTCCGCGTGGATGACCCAGCATGTGTATGCCAACCTGCCCTGCATCGCGCGGCTTGCCGCCAAGGGCTACGTGGTTGCCATCGTCCAGTATCGCGAGAGTGGGATTGGCGTCTTCCCTGATCCGGTTCGCGATGCCCGAAATGCCATTCGCTTCATGCGCGTGCATGCGGATGAGTACGCGGTTGACGCCGCGCATGTTGCGGTGATGGGTGACTCCTCGGGCGGGCATACGGCAAGCTATGTGGGCATCCTGCACGACGATGATACCGAGTACAACCTGTTCCCTGGGGTTTCCGGTGAGGTGAGCTGCATCGTCAACTACTACGGCTCGACGGACTTCACCTTTGAGGATGCCAATCCATCTACGCCCAACCATAACCGGCCAGACTCGCCTGAGGGCATGATCATGGGCGGCGTTGACCTCAACGAGGACCAAAAGGCCCGTGAGCTGCTGACGGTTGCCTGCAACATTCACGATGACACGCAGATCGCCCCCATGCTCATCATGCATGGAACCAAAGATCGTACTGTCAACACGCGCTGCAGCGTGAACCTCTACCAGCGTCTGATTGAAACGGGACACGGGTGTTCTCTGTACCTGCTTCGTGGTGCCGACCACGGTGGCCCGGAGTTCTGGACCGAGCAAGCACTGACCATTGTTGATACGTTCCTGAGAGAGCATCTCGAATAGAAATTGATGATGCACGTTAGCACGGGTGGGAGGCTGCCGTGAAGGTGGCCTCCCACCCGTCGTTTGGTTCAACAAAGTCCTTGTGCGAGCCCCAGTGACAATGCGTCCGTTCGTCAAAAAAGTGACACACTTTCGTCACATAACCCACAAATTTGTTATATGCTTTCCTATACGCATATTAGCGGTGACCGATGTGTCACCTCACCATGCGATTGTTGGCGCTTTTGCGCCGTTGGGAAGGAAGCATCGTCAAGAGTCAAAGGAAGGGGAAGCACATGCAAGAGTTCTTCGGTAACAAAGTACTGCCCGCCGTCATGTGGTTCGTCAACACCAAGCCGATCCGCGCCATCAAGGACGGCCTCGTATACTCGATGCCGCTGATCATCGTCGGCGCCGTCTACCTGCTGCTGTTCCAGCTGCCCGTCCAGGCGCTGGCCGACATGGTCACCGCTACCGGCTTCGTGCCGGCGCTCCGCCAGGGCTACACCTCCTCGTTCCAGATCGTCGCCCTGATCGCGGCCCTGGGCATTGCCTATCAGTGGGCGAAGAACGACGGCTTTGAGCCGCTGTCCGCCGGCATCATCGCTATCGCCCTGTTCCTGATCTTCATTCCGTCCACCGTCACTGTCGACCTGCTCGACGCCGAGGGCAACGCGGTCACCTCCGTCGCTGGCCTCAACAAGACTTGGCTTGCCGGCCAGGGCATGATCGGTGGCATCATCGCCGGCCTGCTCACCGGCATCTGCTACAGCTGGTTCCTCCACAGGGACATCCGCATCAAGATGCCGGACGGCGTGCCTGACGGCGTCGCGGCCGCCTTCACGGGCCTCATCCCCGCCGCCGCCATCCTCACCGGCGGCATCGTGATCTACCACATTTGCCTGCTCATCTCTGGTGGCACCCCCATCGAGCTCATCTACAAGTTCCTGCAGGCCCCGCTGCAGAGCCTCGGCGACACGTTCGTCGGCGTCGCCATCCTCGAGGGCCTCGTGCCGTTCCTGTGGTGGTTCGGCGTCCACGGCGCTACCGTCGTCAACTCCGTGGCCGATCCTATCGCCACCTCCAACATGCTCATCAACCAGGAGATCTTCGACAGGCTGACCGCCGAGGGCATGACCCGCTCTCAGGCCATCGCCGCCCTGGGCGCCAACGGCGCGCACATCTTCACCAACCCCTGGCGCACCTGCTTCCATGCCATCACCGGTTCCGGCATCACCGTTGGCATGGTTATCTACATGGTCTTCTTCGCCAAGTCCGAGCAGTTCAAGACCGTCGGCAAGCTCGGCATCGGCTGCGGCATCTTCAACATCAACGAGCCGATCCTCTTCGGCACCCCGATCGTCATGAACCCGAAGCTGTTCATCCCGTTCGTCCTAGCCCCGCTGTTCTCCAACCTGTCCGCCTACATCATGACGGCCATCGGCTTCATCCCCTACACTACGGGCGTCACCGTTCCTTGGACCACGCCTCCCATCGTCTCCGGTCTGATCTGCTGCGGCTGGCAGGGCGCCCTGTGGCAGGTCGTGTGCCTGGTCGCCTCGTTCTTCATCTACCTGCCGTTCGCTCGCTCCGTGGACAACGAGCTCTATGAGAACGAGCAGGCTGCCGCCTAAT
>JAFWMI010000318.1 GCA_017513965.1 Atopobiaceae bacterium | reverse complement strand
CGCAGCGTGGTGTCGAACATGTCGATTTTTCTTGTCATAGCTAACCCTTTCAATACTTCGCGGGAGCGCTTCGTTCGTAAGTCCAAGCAGTAACGCGGCCATGCCGAATTGCGTAAAACACAGTGGGTCTTTGCACACCAGCCGGAAAAGTGGGCCTCGTCACTCCTAGCGTGCCAAATAAACGAGGAGGCCGCTCGTAAGTCGCCCGCAAAGGGTTAGAGCGTTTGCGTTTTGGAGCATGTGCATGACGTAAGACCTCCCTCGCGTCACACTTTGCCACAACCGTTTGCCATCGTCTCATCGTGCTACGAATTCGAAACAAAAAGGGATGGGCTCGAGGCCCACCCCTTTAGCTATCACATGGATGTCCCAAGCGACTACTCCTCTACGGGAGCCTCCTCGGTCTCCTCCTCGACGGCCTCCTCGCCCTCGAGCGGCTTAACCGCAACCTCAACGCCAAGCGTCTCGGCGGCAGCCTTCATGGACAGAGAGATGCGACGACGGTCGAGGTCGATCTCCATGACCTTCACCTGTACGGTGTCGCCCACCGAGCAAACCTGCGCGGGCTGGTCAACATGCTTGCCGGCCATCTCGGAGATGTGCACCAGGCCCTCGACGCCATCGCCCAGGTCGACGAACGCGCCAAAGGAGACGAGCTTGGTAACGACGCCCTCAACGATGGCGCCCACGGGATACTTCTTGACGAGCGAACGCCAAGGATCCTCGGTCGTCTGCTTGAGGCCAAGCGAGATGCGCTCACGGTTAAGATCGACGTCGAGCACCTCAACCTCAACCTCCTGGCCAACCTTAACGACCTCGGAGGGATGGTTCACGTGGTTCCAAGAGAGCTCGGAGATGTGCACCAGGCCGTCGATGCCGCCCAGGTCCACAAAGGCGCCAAAGTCGACGATGGAGGACACGGTGCCCTTGAGGCGCATGCCCTTGCGGAGCTTGGAGAGGATCTCCTGGCGCTCTGCCTTGCGGGCCTCCTCGAGCACCACGCGGCGAGAGAGCACCACGTTGTTGCGGTTGCGATCCATCTCGATGACGCGAGCCTCGATGCGGGTGCCAAGATATGCGGTGAGGTCCTTCACGCGACGAAGGTCGACGAGCGATGCGGGCAGGAAGCCGCGCAGGCCGATGTCGAGAATCAGGCCGCCCTTAACAACCTCAATGACCTCGCCCTCAACGTTCTCACCAGACTGGAAGCGCTCCTCAACGCGATTCCAGGCGCGCTCGTACTCTGCGCGCTTCTTGGAGAGGATGAGTCGACCTTCCTTGTCCTCCTTCTGCAGGACCAGCGCCTCGATCTGGTCGCCCAGGTCGACGATCTCGGACGGATCGACGTCCTTGCGGATGGAGAGCTCACGCGCGGGAATAACGCCCTCGGACTTGTAGCCGATGTCCAGGAGGACTTCGTCGTGCTCGATCTTGACGACGGTTCCCGTAACGAGGTCGCCCTCGTCAAAGTCGGTGATCGTCCCATCGATGAGCTGGTTCAGCTCATCATCGGAAACGTCATCCAGGGAAAAGATGGACGAGTTCTGAATCTCACTCAAAGGTGGACCCCTTTCGAAAACGGGGCCCCGGTCGTCATGATCGCTGCCAACAGGTGTTTGGAAACCAACATGTACTCGGGGGCCAACAGATACAGTTGCATGACCGTCCTAGTCATGCGTTCCTAAGAGTACGTTTTTGCAGTCATAAATGCAAGTGACTTTTTGCCAACATGGAGAGGCTACAGCAATGTGAGCTCAACCACAAAGCGCGTTGCCGTCGTAACCCGCGCGCGCTCGTCCGCACGCACGCCGGCGACCCACAAGACGTTGCCGCGCGGCCCCGCATGCACCACGGGCACCCGCTGGCGATCCGCCGCCGGAATCTTGGCATCGTTGAGCAGGTCCGAGAGCAGCTTGGACTGACCATGCATGCCCAGCGGGCACAGCACCTCTCCCTCTTGGGGCGCGTCCACCCAAAGCCTGCCGCCGATCGTGGGGTCAACGCCGCAGGCGGCGGCGTCGAGGAGCACCGACTCCCCCGCCCATTCGCTACCATGCGTTCTGGCCATGGCGACACCGTCCACGCTGGCGTCAATCTCCACGATTCTGCTCCGTATGGCACGCACGCCGTCGATCTCCAGCTCCCCCGGCACGTCGAGCCATGCGGCCACCATGCCGTCGTTCACGCCCTGCGTACGCACGAACAGCATGCCGTACTCAACGCGCGCGTCCACGGCCATGGGCAGCGAAACCGAGCCGTGTCCTGCCGCGACCAGCCGCAACACCGCCTCCACATGGCGGGCCTCCAGTCGCACGTCCGGGCACACGACCAGTATCGCCTGTCGCACCACCCTGCGAGCGATAACGACCTCCGCCGCAGCGAGGCGCGCCGCGTCCAGGGCAATCATGCCCTCCGCCCGACGCCGTACCAAGTCGCGGAGCATGCGCGAGGCCTGTGCATGCAGGTATGCGTCCTCGTCGGAAAGAATGTCGCACGTCTTGGCAAGGCTCGCCGTAACGCGAGGGTTCTTGCGCTCCACCACCGGCATTACCTCATGTCGCACGAATGCCCTCAGATAGCGCGTGTCCTCGTTGGTCGCGTCCTCGCGCCACACGATGCCACGCATGCGCAGGAGCTCGCAGAGCTCGCGATGGGTACGGTCGAGCAGCGGTCGTACGATGCGGTTCCTCCTGCGCGGAATCGAGCTCAGTCCCGCAGGACCCGTTCCTCGTATGGCGTTCATGAAGAACGTCTCGGCACGGTCGTTTGCCGTATGTGCGGTTACGATGCGGGCTGCAGAGCGAGGCGTCCCAAACTGGGCGGAGAGCTCGTTTGCCAGCTGCGCGGCGGCAGCGTAACGAACCTCGCGACCGATGTTCTCGGTGTTGCCGTCAGCACCCTGTGCCGCCGACAGCGCCTGTACGTCCACCCTGCGTATGGTGCAGGGAATGCCATACCTATCGGAGAGGCTCCGCACGAACTCCTCGTCCTCCTCGGCATCGATGCCGCGCAGCTGATGGTTCACGTGCAGCACGTGCAGTCGCTCGCGGGCTATGCGTGCCACGCCCCGGCCATCGTCGATGTCGAGCGACGACGTTGCCGCCAGCACGAGCAGCGCCGTAGAGTCCGCCCCGCCCGATACCATGAGCACAACAGGCGCACGATGCTCTGGATCCTCGTGCCCGGAAGGTCGCTCAAAACGAACCTCTCCCGACGCATACCTGCGACTGACGCTTGGCATAGGTCTCCTCTCGCCATTTGGTCACAAGGCGCACTCGTCGCGCCCCATGCAATCCCTAGTTTACGGCAAGTGATAAGGTAGGACCCAGCCAATCCGCACGGAAGGACGCCAACATGAACCCACTCATGCACCTCTACATACTCGCGAGCGGTTCCAAGGGAAACGCCGCCGTTGTCGAAGGGCCCCAGGGATCGGTCCTCGTGGACTGCGGCGTCTCGCGCAAGCGCCTGCATGAGCGTGCCGACGAGGTGGGATGCGACCTGCAAAAGGTGGTCGCCATCCTGGTGACCCATGAGCACGGCGACCACACCGCAGGGCTTTCCGTAATATGCAATCACTTTGACGGTCCGCTCTATGCCACGGTTGGAACTGCCACTGGCAGAAAGCACCTGGCAAACCTGCCGTTTACTCTCATCGACCACGATGCCACGCTCGAGGTGGCAGGGATGCACGTTCAGGCGTTTCCCACTTCGCACGACGTGAACGACCCCATGTGTTTTCGTTTTGAGGTGCGCGATGAGTGCGGGGATGGGAAGCGGGTGCTCGATGCCATTGGCTGGGCAACAGACACCGGCTATGTTACGGACGAGGCGCAAGCAGCCCTTCGCGGCTGTCGTATCCTGGGCATAGAGGCAAACCACGATGTGCGCATGCTTGCCACCGGTCCGTATCCTGCCTATCTCAAGGCACGTGTTGCGGGAAGCGCCGGCCACCTCTCGAACGACCAGGCTGCCCAAGTGCTTCCCCAACTCATCACCCAAGATACCGAGGTCGTGGTCGCCTTGCATCTCTCTCAAGAGAACAATCGCCCGAGCATAGCCGTGCGCACGCTCGCACAGGTCATAGGCGCTCAGGCCACGAACGCCACCTTTACGGAGGCTCGTACGCCGGATGGCACGCTCACCATCTGCGCAGGCGCGCAGGACCGTCCCCTCGTCCTTTGGTAAGCAAAAGGCGGCCCCTCCGTTCGAGGGACCGCCTTCGGTTGCGACGTTATGCGTCTGCTCGCGTTGCTAGTCGATGGAGATCTTGGTGACGTTGGCCTTCTCTGCCTGCTTGGGCACGTTGACCGTAAGAATGCCATCCTCCAGCTTGGCGGAGAGACCCTCCACCGCGGCATCCTTGAGGTACACGCCACGCGTGGCACTCCACTCGCGGGTCTCCTTGTGGAGGTAGTTCTTGTCCTTCTCCTCCTCGGTCTCCTTCTTGTCAACAGAAATCGACAGACGGCCCTCGTTGAGCTCCACGTCAATCTCGTCGCGGTTGACGCCGGCCAGATGAGCCGAGATCACATATGCGTCGCCTGCGTCCTCAACGTCCATCTTAAAGGCCTCGTCACTCGAAGACGAGACGAGCGGGGAGCTGAAGAGCTCGTCGAAGAAGTCCTCGAAGGGGAACGAACGACGAATTGCGCGACCATAGCGATCGTAGGGAACCATGCTTGACATACTGCACCACTCCTTCTTGCGGTTTTGGACGGCCCGGTATTGGGCGTCCGTTCTGTGTACATCAGTTTTATTCCCCCTTTCGCAGGGTTTATTCACTCTTACAAAGATTTTCTTAGCTTCACATACTCATCAAATCTAAGTCACATACGCGTAAGTTTTGCGTACATATCGCGCAAACCTTAGAGTCCGTGAACGTTTGCGTATTATTCCCCATAGTTGCGGTATTCTACGGGGCTTGAATTATCATATGATGGTCTTTCAAACCACCTCGTTCGGAGGCGCCGTATGGACGACAACGAAATCGCCCAAAGCGCGCAGGAAAACCAAGCGCGCACACCATATGTTCGCAAGCCTCGGCCACGCAAGACGCAGGAGGCTATCAACGACCTTGAGCAGGACGAGTCCTACGCCCAAGGGTTTACTCACGACTCTAACGTAACCGTACGTGGCAGGAACCCGCTTTCGGGAACGGCATATAGCCGCTCACGGGCAAACATGTCTCAGCTGCAACGCGACCTACACTACGGACAATATTTGGAGATACCCAAGGGCAAGCGCTCGATTTTCTCGTCTCGCGAGCGATCTGCTGCCATACGCTCGCGCGCCATCTTGGCCGCCATCGTAATCGTGCTCATAATCGTGGCCATACTCGCCTGGCAGTTGATTCTTAAAAACGCCTAGGTCGCGCTGATCGTCTTCTAAGAAATGAACCGGAAATGAGGATACGCCTCGCAGTGTCCGTGATTGTAGTGGGCATCTTGTGAGCGGCGTACCCCCATCCCCCATCAGTTCCACGGATCGGGTTCAAAGAGCGGTTCCGGAGCGGGACGGCGATCGGAGTAGGGATCGTAGCCGTCATCATCCTCGTTCTCGGCCCGCAAGAACGTCTCGTCAATCGACTCCCTTTGCGAACGCTCCTCTTCCTGAGGTGCCATACGTCATGCCCTCCTCTTATGCGTACACTTCCCAATAGGCCACGAAGTCGCATATTTGGTCGCCAAACGCAGAGAGGTCGATGACCGTGTAGGCGGCCTTTGGCGCACACGTGGCCATTACCTGAACGTTCGATGCGCCACTCGTCGACGTATCGTTAATGAGCACGGTCCACACATACCCGTCGTTTTCGCCATAGCAGCAATAGAAGTTGCGCCCGCTGGCATTCACGCCCTTGGGTAACGTGATGTCGTTTTGCGTGCACGAGTCCTGCATCCCATAGAAGCCGCAGGCATCCATAACCGCATTGGCCGTGGATTTGCCCACGCTCACGTCGCCGATGTCGAGCAGTGCCGAGGAATGGCTCTCCACGGTGGGAACGTTGCGTTGCGCCGTGGCGTTCTGTGCAGTCTCGTTGCCCTTTTGCTGGTCATCGGTCGGTTTGCGCTCAATGGCATATGTGTAGGCCGTGGTAAACCGCACTCCCTCGATGTGCGCCGAGTCCCTCATCACGTCTTCCGAGCCGTCGGGTATCGTTTGCGACCACGGGTCCGAGAGAAACGCGATGCTGTCACCCGACGAGTTTTGGTAGTTCGCGGAGATGTGGTCATCGTCCGAGACCTTGCCTCCCTTGGACTCCATGCCCTCCCCCACAAGGAACTCGTTGATGTGCGGGGCCTTGGCGTCAAAATAGTCGGCAAGTCGCAGCACGTTTATGAGCGCGTCTCCCACGGTTACCGATACGCCGTCCGGACCCACCGACTCGCCGACCTCTGGCGAGGTTTTCACGACCTTAAGACGCTCGTCGACCCCAAGGCGCTCGGTGCCAAACGACGAGGGAATGCCCTCCCGATCCAGCATGTCCTTTGCCTCGGCTTCGCTCATGCCCAGAATATCGGGCACCACCGGGTTTTGTGACACAACCAGCACAACCTCGTCGGAGCTCATGAACACCGACCCCGCCTTGGGACGCACCTCGAGCACGATATCACGGTCATCAAGCACGTCCCGACGCTCAAAGCGAATGTTCGTGGCGCCAACCGCCTCAAGGGCTGCAACGGCCTCCTCGCGGTTCTTCCCCTTAACCTTGGGAATCACGCGACTCTTCCCAATGGTGAGATGCACCACGGTACCCTCTGCCACACGCTCTCCCATGCTGGGATCGACCTCTATCACGTGACCTTCCGCCGAATCGGAGAGCTCCTCCTCGGACTCGGCCTTCAAGCCCTTCTCCTCGAGCTCCTCGATTGCCTTGTCTTGGGTCAAGCCCACCACGTTGGGGATTGTCTTTCCACCCCATATTTCCAGTGAATAGGTAACGCCTGCGTAGACGACCCCAGCAATGGCCGCAACCAGCAGAATCGCCACGAACAGGCGAACGCGACCGCGCGTCTTCCTCCTCGTGCCGGATCGGGCCTTCCTCGAGGCCGCGTGCGCACGGCGAGCCTTACGCGCACGGCGACTGCGGCCTTCCGGCTCGGTTACGCCCACCAGCTCGTCCTCCTTGAGCCGGTGGATCCTCCAATTCGACACCGGATACCCCGCCCTGCCTGCGGAGCCATCCCCAATCACGGGATCGTCTGCAAGCGTGCTCGGCACCACGTCCTGAGGAAGCTCGGTAACCTCGGGGACCTCGGGAACCTTGGGGGCCTTAGCGACCTCAACGTCATCATCGTCGAAAACAGGCTCACCCTTAAAATGTGCGGGCCTCTTGCGCGGCTGGTGTGGTTGTTCTTCGTTGCGCATTGCAGCTTCTCCCTGTAAACGGCATGCATAGAGTGTAGCATGCCGCCCGTAATCTGCCACAAGTAACCAAAGAGGGACAGTCCCTCTTTGGCTAAAGCCACGGAGGGACTGTCCCCAAATGGTTTTCTGAAAGATTAGACGACTTCACTCTCCACATGCGTGCCCTCGTCGCGCACGGCGAAGAGCCGGTCGTCGGGTCCCACGTCCACGCGCACCGTGTCACCCTCCATGACCTCGCCAGAAATGATGAGGTTGGCAACGTTGTCCACCACCTGGCGCTGGATGAGGCGCTTGAGCGGACGTGCGCCGTACACGGGGTCCAGGCCGTCGAAGGCAAGCGACTGCACGGCCGCAGGACTCAGCACCAGCGTGATGCGCTCCTTCTCCAAGCGCGCGCGCACGTCCTTGAGCTGGATGTCCACGATGCGCTCGATGTCCGAGAGGCCCAGTGCGTGGAACACCACCACGTCGTCGATGCGGTTGAGGAACTCCGGCTTGAAGGTCTGGCGCAAGGCATCGTTTACCTGACGCTGCACCTCGTCCGGATCCTCCGCCATGTTCGCGGCAGCTATGAACTGAGAGCCCACGTTGCTGGTCATAATCACGATGGTGTTCTTGAAGCTCACCACGCGACCCTGGCCATCGGTGAGACGACCGTCGTCGAGCAGCTGCAGCAGCACGTTGAACACGTCCGGATGCGCCTTCTCCATCTCGTCGAGCAGGATGACGGAGTAGGGCCTGCGGCGTACGGCCT
>JAFWMI010000317.1 GCA_017513965.1 Atopobiaceae bacterium | reverse complement strand
GCAGGACGTGCGTCCCGTCCGCCTCACGGTGGCCGAGTTCCCCTGGGTGTAAGATTCAAACGGTTATGACACAGGGAATTGGTTCCGCTGTGTCCCTAGCTCATGAAGCGCGGCATGCCTCCCTCAGCCGCGGCAGCTGCGATCTCCTCGAAGGCCTGGGCCACCGCGTCCTTTGAGGTGGGGCCTATTCGCCAACGCGCGGCCGCGCTGGCCTCCGGGGTCGCATTGGCCACGGCAACCGAGTTGGGGAAGCCGTCCAGCATGGCCAGGTCGTTCTCGGAGTCGCCGAAGGTCGCCACCTCATCAATCGAGATGCCCAGTCGGTCCGCGAGGATCCGCACCGCCGACCCCTTTGAGTACCCCTTGGGAAGGATGTCGATGTAGGGAGCCCAGGCACTGGGGAAGACGAAGTCAAACTCGGGGAACAGGTCGATCAGCTGGTCGCGCAGGGCTACCATGTGATCCCTGTCGCACGAGCATACGATGTTGGACTTTACCCACGGGCGGTTGGGAACCCGGTCAACCGTTGCCTCGTAGCTGTCGGTGCCCTTCCTGAGAGAATCCTCCTGGCTAGGCGCCGCCGTCGCCAGCGTCGCCGAACCGTCGCCCAGCGCGTCATGCAGGGTGAGCACGGCGCCAAAGGACCCCGCATCGAGATGCTGGCGCAGGCGCTCGAGGGCCCGGGTGTCCAGGGCCTCGACGTGAATCACCTCCCCGTCAAGACGCACCACCTGGCCGTTGACGAAGGCGCCGGTGGCATAGCAGGCCTCGTCCCCGCCAAACATCCAACCCATGGCCTGGGGGGTGCGACCCGAGACCGGCCCAAAGCGAATCCCCTGGTCCAGGAGGGCATGAATGGCCTGCAGAGCACGCTCCGAAGCCCCGTCCGACCCAGCGGGAATCAAGGTGTCGTCAAGGTCGGTCAGTACCAGCTTGATCATGGGGAATCGTTCCTTTCGTCGGGAGCTTCTTTATAAATATTAAGCTCTTTTTGATTTGACATGGGACGTCCCAAACGACCAGGAGGATGTCAGCTCTGGTCTAAGGGGGCTACATAATACTCCCCGGGAGGGAGCCGATGGACATCCATGCGGCTCCCCCACCAATGCCATGCCTCGCTTATCCGCGCCCCGCCTACAGGGAGTCGAGGAAGCGCCCGAGCGCGGCACGGCCGGCCTCGTCCCACTTGTACACGCCCGCATCCTCCAGTACCCCGGCAAAGACCTGGCCGATCTGGTCGCGGGTGAGCGTGCCCGCATCGAGCTCTGCCTCCAGCCGAGGGGGCAGGATGGCCAGCCCCATGACCTCGATGAGGCCGATGTTCTCCTTCTTCACGTGCCACTTGTCCTCGTGGGGGTGGAAGACGCCGAGGGGGTGCTCCTCGCTGGTGATGTTGCAGCGAAGGGCCAGCAGCAGCTCGTAGCGGCCGTCTGCCAGCTTGCGGGCGACGGGGGTCACGGTGTTGTGGCGCGTGCGCACACCCGCCTCGTCGAACTCCTCGCACACGACGCCCACCGACTCGTCACCCCAGACGTCCCAGGAGGCGAACACGTGGCCGGCGGCGTCGAGCAGCTCGGCGCGAGAGGCCTCGGGCGCGGTCAGGCGCAGCACGGTGAGCGGCCACTCCAGCACCTCGCAGCCCACGTTGGGGTAGGCGTCCATGGCGAAGGCCTCGCTAGCGGTAGCCCTCATGAGAGGGAACACGTGGCGCCCGCCCTGGAAGTGGTCGTGGGAGAGGATCGAGCCGCCGACGATGGGAATGTCGGCGTTGGACCCCACGAAGTAGTGGGGGAAGCGGTCCACGAAGTCGAGCAGCCGCCCCATGTTGCCTTGGTCCACGTGCATCAGGCGATGTTCTCGGCTCATCGCGATGCAGTGCTCCTCGAAGTAGGCGTAGGGGGAGTACTGCAGGCCCCAGCGCTCCCCTCCCAGCTCGATGGGGATGATGCGCAAGTTCTGGCGGGCGGGGTGCTCGCCCAGGCCGCTCGAAGCCATGCGACCGGGGTATCCCTCGTTCTCCATGCAGAGCTGGCAGGCCGGGTAAACCTCGCCGCCAGCCTTGGCCGCGCCCGCCGCGGCGATGTCGCGGGGGTCCTTCTCAGGCTTGGATTTGTTGATGGTGATCTCCAGCTCGCCCCAGCGCGTGGGGGTCGTCCAGCCCACGTTTCTGGCGATGGCCTCGCGGCGCACGTAGCCCACGTCGCAGCAGAGCTTGTAGAACCAGTCGGTGGCGGCCGTCACGCCGGACTCCCATTCGACCACGCCGAAGCGGTGCGCGATCTCGGAGGGTCTGGCCATGAGGGCACCAGCCACACGCATGGCGGCGATGTCGCGCCCCTGCGCGGTGTCGGCGGCAACGCCGTTTGCCACGGCCGCGTCGGCGAGGCGGCCGAGGAGCCCCATGAGGGGAAAGTCGGCCTCACCCTCGGTCACGTCCACGCCCTCGTCCGCGCGGATGCGCCCGTCCCCGTCGCGCAGCGGCTCGGGGCCTAGGGCGCCCACCGCCTCCAGCACACGGTTGTAGGCCCAGTCCTCGTCCAGCGGATCAATGATCTCCCTGCTGACGCCATAGGCAACCAGCGTCGAAGCGTCCCTGCTTACATCCATTGTGCGTACGCCCCCTTCTCGGACACGTTGTAGACATTCGTGGAACCCTTGCCCAACCACCCGTCCATGCGGGTGCAATACTCGTCGGTTGTGCATATCGGCACGAAGGCTTGGATAGTCCCGCCGAAGCCTCCCCCATGGATGCGCACGGCCCCGCGGCCCTCCAGCACCAGCTCCGCCAGGCCCAGGGCCACCATGGCCGGTTGGTAGGCGCCGCCCGTCCCCACGTTCTGCAGGAACATGCCCGAGCTGGCACCGCTGCGCCGGGTGAGCTCGAGGAAGCGGTCGATGTCGCCGGCCAAAAGCGCGTCGCGCCGGGCGTCCACGAGCTCCTCCTCGAGGTAGTAGTGGATGGCCCGTGTCACGGCACGGTCACCCAAGGTCGTGCGCAGCTCACCCACACGCGCCTCGAAGTCCCCCTCCACAACCTGGGAGAGCTTCTCAACTCCCAGCGCAGCGGCCACGGCATGCATCTCGGCAGGAACGGCGGCGTACTCGTCGGTGAAGACCGAATGGTCGCATCCCACATCGGTGAGGCAGATGGCGTAGCCGGCGGCCGCGAAGTCGAAGGCGATGCGCTCGATGCCTGGCTCAGTCTCGGAGGCGAAGTCCATGAAGCACACCGCTCCCTGAGCCACGGCCATCTGGTCCATGAGGCCGCAGGGCTTTCCGAACCATCTCTGCTCCGCCAGCTGGCCCATGCGCGCGAGGGAGGCAGCATCCACCGCCGGCCCCTCCCACAGGGCCTCCATGACGCGTCCGAGCGCCAGCTCCAGCGCAGCGGAGGACGAGAGCCCGCCCCCGGAAGGCACGTTGCTCTCGAGGACCAGGTCGAATCCCCCAGGCACGCGACCGGTGCCGGCCATGAGCGAGGCCATACCGCGTACGATGCCAGCGGTGGTCACGCGCTCGTCCGCGCGCGGATCGAGGGAATTGAGACTCACCGTGATGGGGTCGAAGCCCACGCTCGTAAGGTGGACATCGTCAGTCCCGTTGGCAGCCGCCACGCCCACGAAGGAGGCGTCGAGCGCCGCGGCGATCACGTGGCCGCCCTCGTGGTCGGTGTGGTTGCCGGCAAGCTCCGTGCGGCCGGGTGAGACCACCTGGAGGAGCCTGCGGCCGGCCGTCCCAAACTCCCGATCGAAGAGCGCCCTCACGGTCTCCATGCGCGTCTCGAGGGTCTTGTTGGTGCTCATTTCAAATCCTTCCTTCCGCCGTCGGCAGCGGATGTTCAGTGAGCCACGGGGGTCAGCCCTCGGCTCAGCCTGTGTGCCTACTCGAGCCTGCCGGTCTCGGCGATGCGCTTGAACCAGTACGCCGAGGCCTTGGGGTAGCGTCGCTGCGTCTCAAAGTCCACGTAGAAGAAGCCGTAGCGCTTGTTGTAGCCGTTGGTCCAGGAGAACATGTCCATGAGCGACCACAGGAAGTAGCCGCCCACATTGACGCCGGCCTCCACGGCACGCAAGACCGCCATCAGATGCTCGCGTACGTAGTCGATGCGCGGTCCGTCGTCGATGTAGCCATCCTTAAACTCGTCCTTGTAGCCCATGCCGTTTTCGGTGATGAAGATCTGCTTGTAGTTGGGATACTGCAGGCGAATGCGCACGAGCAGGTCGAAGAGGCCCTCGGGGTAGATGATCCAGTCCCAGTCGGTGGTGGGGATACCCGGCTTGTTGACGCGCTCGCCGACGCCCTTCAGGCGGAAGCGGTCGGTGCCCTTCTCGCCCGTGCCGTTGTGGTGCAGGTCGTTCTCACCATCGTAGGCCTTGAGGAAGCGGCTCTGGTAGTAGTTGATGCCCAGGTTGTCATTGAGACGCGCCGCCTGGCGCATGATGGCGAGGTCGTCGTCGCGGATGTCGAGCGACCCGCCCGCTATGGCCACGAGCCGGTCGACGACCTCCATCGTGTCGGCGGCGTAGTCGCCCCGGAAGGTGGCGTCGAGGATGAACTGGTTCTGCAGGACGTCCTCGTTCTTGGCCGCCTGGATATCGCCCGCGTCGTTCTCGTCGAAGGGATATTTGCCCTCGAGCGACTGGACGACCCCGATCTTGCCCGTGTAGCCAGCCTCCTTGTAGGCAACGACTGCCTTGGCATGGGCCAGCATCATGTTGTGCATGCACTGGAAAGCCAGGGTCAGGTTCGCCTGCTGGCCGCCCGGGAAGGTGCCCTCGATGTAGGTGTTGGTGGCAACCGCCCAGATCTCGTTGAAGGTGAACCAGTAGGTGACCTCGTCGGCGTACTCCGCGAAGCAGAACCTGGCGTAGTCAACGAAGGCGTCGATGGTGGCTCGGTTGAGGAAGTCGCCCTGGTCGAAGAGGGCCGCCGGGGTGTCGAAGTGGTGCAGGGTCACGAAGGGCTCCACACCATGCTCGTGGCAGGCTGCGAAGAGCCGGTGGTAGAAGGCGACGCCCTCGGGGTTGGGCTCGCCGACGCCGGCGGGGAAGATGCGGCTCCAAGCGATGGAGATGCGGATGCCGTTGATGCCAAACCTCTCGCAGAGGTCGAGGTCGACGGGGTACTGATGGTAGAAGTCGCTCGCCGGGTCGGCCGAGAAGCGGCCCTGCTTGGCCAGGAAGTCATCCCAGGCCACCTTGCCCTTGCCGTGCGTGAGGGTCTCTCCCTCGCACTGATAGGCTGCCGTCGCGCCACCGTAGACGAAGCCCTCGGGAAATGCCATGCATGCCATGTTGCTGCTCCTGTTCGTTATGGTCTGGTCTTGGCCGATCCTGCACCCGCGTGCAGGGAGGCGGGCTGGGGGCACGCACTCCCCCAGCCCGCCCAAGGAAAGGAGGCTAGTGGTTGAGCTGCTCCTCGACGAACCTGAGGGAGGCTTCGCCGTCGCGGGTCAGGGCGATGTACTGCCTGCCCTGGGTTGCCGCCGCGGCGACACCTAAGCGGTCGGCGTCCTTCTTGAGGTCATCCAGGTAGGAGGCCACCTGCGGGGCCATGATCACGAGGTCGAAATCGCCCATGATGTCGAGGTGGGCACCATAGGCGCCGGCCGCGGTCTCCAGGTCGAGTCCATGGTCCTCGGCAGCCTTTGCCAGCGCGTTGGCGAGCAGGCCCGAGGTCCCGCCACCCTGGCAGAGGACCAAGACCTTCTTGCCGTTGAGGTCGGCAAACTCACCTTCGGCGGTCGCAGGAGCGGCCTCGATGGTTGCGGCAGCCGCGGGAGCCACTGCGGTCTCGGCCACGGATGAGGCGCTGGCCTTGCCCTGGAAGGCGTCGTTCATCTTGGCGGTCTTGGCGGCGATGGCCTCCTCGTCGAGGTTCTCGGCCTCCTCGTCGCACATCTGCTTGTCATAGACGCGGAAGAAGGGGTAGTAGATTGCGGCATCCATGAGGAGCATGACGACGGTGAAGACGATGGCAAGCGGAGCGACGCCCGAGCCCAGGATGATGCCCAGAGGCGAGGGGGTGGTCCAGGGCAGGGTGTAGATGAGGCCGTTCATGCCTAGGACGTCGACGAAGATCTTGAAGAGCCAGACGTTGCAGATGGGGGCAAAGATCATGGGGATGAAGAAGATCGGGTTGAGGATCATCGGAGCGCCGAAGAGGAAGGGCTCGTTGACGTTGAAGAGCACGGGGATGATGGAGGCGCGACCGACGGCGCGCATCTCCTTGGACTTGGCCAGGAAGGCGAAGAGGACGCAGGCCATAAGGGTGGCACCGGTACCGCCGGCGCAGATGACGAAGTACTGGGTGGAGAGGGCGAGGACGTGGGTGGCGTGCTGGCCAGCCTGTACGGCTGCAAGGTTCTCGGTCATGCCGGTCACAAGCGCCGCGGAGATGGCAGGCTCGACGATCGAGGGGCCATGGACGCCGACGAACCAGAAGAGGGACATGGCACCGTAGATGATGGCCAGGCCGATGTAGCCGTCAGCGGCGGTGAAGATCGGCTGGAAGAGGCGGATGACACCCTCGGCGAAGCAGAAGCCGAACACGTTGCGGAAGAAAAGGTCAAAGAGCCAGAAGAAGGCGATGGAGGCGCCAAAGGGGATGATGTCCTTGAAGGTCTGCGAGATGTTTGGCGGAACCTGCTCAGGCATCTTGATGGTTATGTTGCGGTTGATGCAGAACTTGTAGAAGCCGCCCACCACGAAGGCCGAGATGAAGGCAGTGAGCAGACCCTTGCTGCCCATGTAGGCATTGGAGAAGCCGGAGGCGGTGTCGGTGGAGATGGTGTCGGAGGTGAGGATCAGAAAGCCCACCATGGCTGCGATCATCGTCGAGATGAAGTTAATCTGGTTGTTGCGAGGCATGTCGCGGTTGAGGGCGTCGGTGAAGTGCTTGGCCGTAGTTGCCGCGACGACAAGCGCCAGGATGCCCATGGAGTAGTTGTAGGGCTTGGTGAGGATAGCCTCGATCTCTGCCGGCCAAGAGAAGCCCCAGATGTTGGGGACGTAGGCGACGAGCAGGAAAATCGACGAGAAGATGACGATGGGCATTGCGGAGATGAAGCCGTCGCGGATCGACTTGAGGTACCTGTTGGCTGCGACCTTGTTGAAGAAGGGCTTTCCCTTCTCAATCCAGGCAATGAGCTGTTCCATGATGAGTCCTTCCTGGCTCTTGTAGCCGAAGTGATGCTTCCTTTGTTTCCGTTAGTTCTTGCGATAAACGTCGAGCAG
>JAFWMI010000316.1 GCA_017513965.1 Atopobiaceae bacterium | reverse complement strand
TGTCGGTAGGTGGAGACGTCATCGGTGTCGATGCCGTGGAACAGACACTTACCGAGAACCAGCTCGAGATGGGCCAGGAAACCATCTCCAACGGCTATGTCCATACGAAGTTCCTTGCCGAACAAACCATTCTGGAAATGGTCGGGTCACGTGGCCTCGACGCAAAGATCATGCGCGTGGGCAACCTCATGAGCCGCCAGCAGGACGGCGAGTTCCAAGTGAACTTTAGCACCAACAACTTTATGAGCACGCTCAAGTCCTACGTGGCATTGGGATGCTTCCCCGTGTCCGAGATGGACGAGACCGACGAGTTCTCACCCATCGACGAGGTCGCGCACGGCATCACACTGCTCGCCGGCACCGATGCCAAGTTCACCGTATTCCACGTCTACAACTCCCACACCGTGGAGATGGGTAACATCATCCGCGCCATGCAAGAGAGCGACCTCAACGTCGATGTGGTCGATGACCAGACGTTTAACCATCGTCTGCGCGAGGCGCTTGCCGATGACCGCATCAATGCGTATGTGTCGCCGCTCGTCAACTACAGCCTGGACGATGACGAAGTGCGCTACGAGAATCCAAGCAATTGTCAGTTCACCGTCAAGGCGCTCTATCGCCTTGGGTTCCAATGGTCCATCACCGAGATGCGCTACCTCAGGCAGGCAATCGAGATGATGCAGACTCTCGGCTTCTTCGACTTGGAGGAGTAGCGGTTTAGAGAATTGGGGGCACGCCTCCTGCATGGGGCCGATACTCCACGGCCCTTCGAGGTGTCCCCCAATTCCTTGTCCCGCACGATGCCTGCTACAGATAGAACGTCATCTTCAAGACGTTCTTGCCGTCCTCGTACGCATAGGCAATCTCATCGCACGACTGCTTTATGAACGAGATTCCCATACCGCCAAACTCAAAGTCCTCGAACTCCAACTCATCCGCTTCGTAGGTGAGTGGGTCAAAGGGTGTCCCATCATCTGCCATGCACACGCTAATCTGCTCATCTGTGCGCGAAATCTCGTATTCAACAAGACTGGCACCGGAGTAGCTGGCTACGTTGGTGAGCCCTTCGTCACAGGCAAGCAGCACACGTTTGAAGAGGGTGTCGTCGCCGTCACAGAGCTCCTCAAGATGCTCGCGTACTTCCCCAAAGGACGCGAGCTCCGGCACCAATGTAGCTTTCCAAACACGCTCGTCATGCTCCAAAACGAAGAGCGACAGCAGCGTGAGGTCATCGAACTGCTCCGCTTCGCCGGTAAAGCTATCCACTGCAGTCACGACGGCGTTAATAGCCTCTTCCGCACCATGGGCACCTGCCACCGCCTGGGCAAGGCGTTCCTCCCCAAAGAATTGCTTTTGTGGGTTGTTCGCCTCCGTGGTTCCGTCGGTGTAGAAGACGATTCCATCGCCTGGCTTGAGCACGCACGTCTCGTTCACGATGCCCGCATCCTCAAAAAGTCCCAACGCAATGCCAGGATCGGGCTCAAGATATCCACTTCCCGCCACAAGGGGTGGCGTGTGTCCTGCATTCGCATACGTGAGCGTGCCGCTCGTGGGATCAAACATGGCGGCAATAACCGTCACGAACATGTTCTCTGGATTGCTTTTGGCAACTAGGTCGTTAGCCTCGTTGAGTGCCTGCGCAGGATCATGCTCCTTGCTCAGTTTCTCGTGCAACAACGTCATAAACATGGACATAAACAGCGCGGCACTGATTCCCTTCCCAGATACATCCGCAATAACGAGCGCGATTCTCCCTTCACCACAGTCCACCAAGTCGTAGAAATCTCCGCCCACGGCACGAGCGGTACGGGCAAAGGCATGGATCTCGTAGCCCGCACCTTCGATGTGCTTGGCGGCAGGCACTAATCCCTGCTGAATTCTTTTGGCAACTTCCAGCTCGGTAACTGCGGCAACGCGCTCCTCAGTCATTTCCTCAATACGCTGCACGCTTTGCTCTATGTCCATCGTCATCTGGTTAAACGTAAGGGCAATCTCGCCTATTTCGTCCCTTCTGTGGATCTTCAGCCTATCTTTGGCAATGCCATCCCTTGCAAAGTCACGCATGTGCGCTGTGACTTCTTGAATCGGCTTGACCACGTCACGCCTCAGCAAGACGATTTCGACTATGGCTATACCAAGGAGAAGCAGGCCAATGAGGAAGGCAAAGTGCCACATGTCTGTATCGAGCAAGTCGTTGTAATCCGTTACGTTCTGGTCAAGGCCAAAGATTGCCTTTCCTTTGCCGCCTGGCAGATCCAACACACGATACCAACAGTAGTGATTCCCGAACTCATTATTGGTTCGCTCCGGCCTGGAACAATCTCCCCCATCCAGCGTTGACAGCTCGGTTGTCGTGATGGGATTCGTGGAGGTGGCACCCAAGCCTCGCGTTTTGCTCAGGTTCTTATCTTCTTCCTCGTCACTGGAAGTGGCCACCAAGTAGGTACGCTTGGTTCGCTCCGGATTAATGGTATACAGGTATCCGCAGTTGGCGTCGCTATAAACAACAAACTCCCTTAAGGCATAACGCAAGCCTTTGTATTCCTCGCTATCGGGAGAGGAAAACACCTCGTCGTACGTCACATTTTCAAAGTAATTGTCTATAAGCATCACACCTTTGTCTGCCAATTCAGACCAGTGTTGATTAGACGATATGACATTGTTCACATACACGAACAAAACCGACAGCACACCCGCCACGAGGAAGGCGAACGTCGTTCCCACAGCAAAGCTCGTAAGAATCGAATGGTGCTTGGGATTCCTTTCCATACTACGAGATGTTAATGCGCTTATCGAATCCCGCCATATGGAAGACCTGCATCACCTCAGGTCGAACGTTCTTCACCACGAGGTTGCCCTTCATCATCTTGTGCGCAGACACAATCTGGCGCAAGCCAGCCGAAGAGATGTACTCAAGCTGATCCAAGTCGAGCACGAGCTCGGTGCACGAGCCACCAAGGCTGTTGAGCGCATCGGCGAGTTGCGGCGCACTCGAGGTGTCGAGCCATCCATCAAGCGCAATGGTCGCAGCCGTATCGTTCGTCGTGGTGGTAATCGTCATACTCATGAATGCTCCTCTCGGTGATTGATAGCCTAATTGTAGCGTTCCGCACAACGCGTGCCAGTCCCCAAAGCAATGCGCAGTTATTTATTAGATACCATCTCTCTTTTTCCGCGAAGAGCGGGGCACGTATGGCCCAATGAGCGCACGAAAGTCGGGAGAATCCGCATCCAGCGTGTCACAGGGGGCCAAATACGCGGTCCCAACGAGCTCCGGCAGCATCGTATGCCGCCAAGGCACACCCCGTGCCGTGAGCGCGAACTCGGCACATGCGTCGAAGCTCGCGAGGGTGCTCTTGCCCAAGCCCACATCGTGGTGTCCGGTATAGAACCGCTCGAAGGGAAGACCTGCCATCTTTGCAAGTGTCGCACGATAAACGTCTATACTCAGGCTCTCCTCGAAGAACAGGCACATGATGGGCGTTACCGCATCGCCCGAGAGCAGCACACCGCACTCGCGTACCAAGAAGCCCATCGAACCCGCGGTGTGCCCGGGAAGCAACACGGCCTCAGCGGTGACCCCACCCAAGTCGAAGACGTCTCCCTCCTCGAGGACATGTACCTTGGGGGTTGCACCGTCACGGAAAGCAAACGGTTCATCCGGCTCGATCTTACCGTTTTGCAGCATGCGATCGTGTACGCGTGATCCCCGCGACTGCTCGCGCTCAAGAAGCGGCATCTCAAGGCGGTTGATGAGGACCTCGTCAAACCAGCCCATCCCTCCCGTGTGATCATAGTGATTGTGCGTCAGCGCCACCGTAAGCGGCAGACTTGTGATGCTGTTCACGACCTCGCGCAGGTCTCCACAGCCTATGGTCGTATCCACCAAAAGCGCCGCATGCTTCCCCACCACCACATATGCCCGGTCGTCAAGAACGTCTGTTATCTGCCAAATGCCCTGCTCAACCTGTCTAACGCAATAAGACGCCATCATGGTCCCGCCCTCCCTCTAACAAAGAACTCCTCCACCAGCATAGCCAACGGAGGAGCGCTTCTAAACGAATTCTGCTTCTGCCTACATTTGAGGTGTGGGATCGTTGCAAATCTTGCGGGCAATGCCCTCGATGGGCTGCACGAGCAGGAAGGTAACGATAAAGCAGACCACCCAGATTATGGGGAAGTCGCCCAGCGCACCCATGAGCGCACCGATAACCGGCCCACCCTGAGGTGCCCCAAAGACGACCTTGGGCAGCAGGCACACGTTCCAAAAGCTCATAACGAGGTCGAGCACCACCGAGTAGATGGTGTTGATGGGCACGTTTACCAGCAGGCCAAATTTGGCGCCGTCGGTAGGCTTGGCATGCTTCATGGCAAAGTTGACGCCCAGCATGGGGATGGCGGGTATCATGCCCAGAATGGTCGCGGTGCACCAGGAGATGACAAAGTTCACGCCGAATACCTGCCAGTTCCATACGTTGCCGGGCAGGTTTCCGCGCGAGAGCGCCAGGAACTCACACACCGTGCAGAGCACAAGCGCGGTAAAGCAGTTGAGAATCGCCGCATTGACGAATCGGGTGGAGGTTTTCATTGGCATACTAACGAATCCTTTCTGTAAGGTCTTGGGCGCTACGCCTTGGGACCAATAAAACGACTGAAGGCATCAACCGCAAAGCCTGCGTACCACACGCCCGCGAGCATAGCTATTGCAACTTGCAAGGGCATGGTTCCCAAGTTGGCAAAGCCCAGTGGCCCCATTACCGTGAGTCCCACAGCCCAGCCGGAGAGTACGGCAGGCAAGAAGAAGACGCTCTCGAGGCGCGTGCACAGCATGACCGCGCAGAAGCCCAATACGGCCAGTGTAATAAACGTGTTCCCGTCGCCCGGGAACGGCAGGTTTTCCATCATCCATATGGCAACGACCGCAATGAGGTCCGACAGGATGAAGCCGAGGGACATGGGCAGGCCAAGCTCCACCTTGTTTCCTGCCGTTACGTAGATACCTGCGCAAATGAGCGCGACAGCGCCGCAAGTTATACCCAAGTGGCCCGAGACAACGGCCCATATGGGCGGCAACAAGCCAATGGAGATGGCAAGTGCCAATCGTGGGTCCTTAATCATGCATACCCTTTCGAACGATAGCCGGCCGGCACACTCCACGCGAGCATGCCGACCAACGGAGACACCTAGTCCTCGAAGCCGGTGAATACGGGAACGCCTGTGTACGACTTGGGCTCCTCCTCGCCGTTGAGCACGCGAATCGCACCAGAGGCCATTGCCTCGAGCTCAAACTCGCCAGGATAGGCCGAGACCGGGGCGATCCAACCGCAGTTCTCCTCGATGCTCGCCACGAGCTCCTTGTTATGCACCATGCCGCCACCGAGCAGGATGCCGTCCACCTTACCCGCGAGCACGGTTGCCATCGACCCAATGTACTTGTTGAGCTGATAGAGCATCGCACCCCAGGCACGTGCCGCGGCCTTGTCACCTTCGGCTGCGCGCTTGGTGACCTCTATGGCATCGGACGTGCCAAGAAGGTCCACGAATCCGCCCGTCTTCATGCAGAGGGCACGCGCCTCCTTGATGGTGTGGCCCATCTCAAGGTAGTCCAGGATGCCCGCGACCGGCACGGCGCCGCAGCGGGTGGGTGCCATGGCACCTTCGCCCTGCACGATGTCGTAGCCGTCTATCATCTTGCCCTGCCTGTGGGCAGAGATGGAGATGCCACCGCCAATGTGGCACACAATGAAGTTGCACTCGTCGTAACGCTTGCCCATGCCGTGCGCATGACGTATGGCCGTCTCCTTGAGGTTGAGCGCATGCAGATGGGCGTTGCGATACACGCCCTTGATGCCTGTCACGCGTGCGTAGTCGCAGAACTCATCGGTATCGGGCGGATTAACGACGAACGCCGGCTTGCCAGCCTTGGCGGCGAACTCATGCGCGAGCTGGCTGCCCAGCTGGGCGGGATGCTGGATGCCATTTGCGCCACGATATGCGTGGTCGAGCATAACATCATTGACCGCATAGGTGCCGCCCTCGAGCGAGAGCAAGCCGCCGCCACGCCCCACGAACGCGTCGATCGTGTCCAGCGCGACTCCGTTCTCGTCAAGTGCGGCAAGAATCATGTCGCGACGATAGGGCATCTGATCCGAGACGCTCGAAAATTCAGCGAGCTTGGATGCCTCATGGGCAACGTTCTTGGTGAATACCTCACGGTCCCCGTCGAACACACCCACTTTGGTGGACGTGGAACCGGGATTGATTACCAGAATGCGATAGGTCTTTTCGGCCACGGCTACTCCCCCTTCAGCGCCTGGCTACGCACGCAGCTCATTACCACGTTGCCCACAAGCTCGGACACGGGCGCTGAACGGCTGCAGTCGCACACGATCTTCTTGAAGCCCTGGAGCATGGGACCGTAGGCATCGGCATGTGCAAAGTTCTGCACGAGCTTTACGCCAATGTTGCCCACGTTGATGTCGGGACAGATAAGCACGTTGGCCTTGCCGGCCACAGCGCTCTCACGACGCACCTTCTTCTCGGCAACTGCCGGCACGATGGCGGAGTCGAGCTGGAACTCGCCATCGATCTTGAGGTCTGGACGACGCTCCTGCGCAACCTTAACCGCAGCACGCACCTTGTCCACGAGCGCGCTCTCGGCGCTGCCGTCCGTCGAGTACGAGAGCATGGCAACACGGGGCTCCCAGCCCATGAGCGCCTGCACAGTCTCGGCGGCGCTTATGGCGATAGATGCGAGCTGCTCGGGATCGGGGTCAACGCACACGGCGGCGTCGCCAAAACCCAGCAGGTGTCCCTCACTTCCCTCCCAGCCCGGGATGTTGAAGATGCCGAGGGACGAGATGGTGTCCACGCCGTCGGCGAGGCCGATCATCGTCTGCCCGCCAATGATCACGTCACCCGTGGAGCAATCGATGCCACCAAACGTGATGTCGACGTCATCGATGCGCTGCATCATAAGCGCGCGGTCCATGGGACGCTTGGCACGACGACGAATGCCCTTGGCACGAAGCGGGCAGTCCGGAGCGGCCTCAAAGCGCTGGGCAAACTCTTCGTTGGCATCGGCGTCGGTAACGTCGACCACATGGATGTTGCTCAAATCAACACCCACCTGCTCCGCCGTCGAACGAAGCACGGCAGCATCGCCAACCAGATAGCACTCGGCAAGACCTTCCTTGGCAAGCTCTCCCACCGTCTCCATCATCTTGGGGTTGTCGCCCTCAAAGAAGGCCACCTTCTGCACATTAGCACGCGCCTTGTCACGCAACTGCTCCATAAGGTCCATGTGATGCTCCTCTCACTTGGTGAAGGCATAGTTCCAACTGCTATCAATTGTCACGGGAGCAGCAGTTTTTCACCATGGATACCACGCCAATCATTCTTTGATTCATCTTTGATTTGCTTGTGCATGCGCACAAGACAGGCATGGAGCCTATACGACATGGCATAGCCGCAGCATTGGCCCAACGTGATGGCGAGGGTGCATGAAAAACCGAAGGGACTGACCGTCTGCTAGGACGCCGCGACAATCTCGGTTGGAGTTGCAAAGGGAACAAAGATCATGCTGTCGTACGGAGCCGAAGGCTCTCGCTTCACACGGTAGGTCTGGGGCAGCACGTACATGAGCGCGCTGAAGCCCTCGCCGACACTGCCCATCATGATGGGGCCGTCGATGTACTCTGTAAGCGTGGAGTCCTTGGGCACGCGCGCAAAGTCAAGCCAGCACGTCTCGAACCCACCGTCAGCCGCTGCCTTGGCCAGCGGGTCGTACGAATAGAAGGTATGCGTCATACGCCCATCGCCCTTGGGCAGGTTGACGGTTGCCTTATGGAAGTCGGTGCCGATGGCGTAGTACGCATCACCCAACTCGTCGGCAAGGTGGCTTCCCATCACCTTGGCGTCGGGACCATAGGATCCCTGCTGCTCGATATGGCCGTTATGCGCCGAAACGAGGATGCAACGGTTGCCGCGGGCCTCCTCCTGGGAGAGGATCCACAGCACGTTTCGTGCCATGAAGCCATCCCGCACACCATAGCTCTCCGGAGATTCGCTGAGCCTTCCGAGCTCGATGTTCTGCCTCAGACACTCGATCAGCTGTAGCGCCAGGCTCACGTCCGTCCCATCACCGAGCGCCTCGAGCTCCCCTGCGACCTTTGCATAGGCATCCTCCTTCTGTTCGGGGCCAACACCCTCCGCAAAGTCGTCACCCGTCCAGAGCTCCTCCAGCGTCGTCGCCTCGAGCCCCAACCGGCGCACCTCGTCCAGCAAGAGTTGATAGCTATGCTCGTAGCTCTGCATGTCAAAGCCATAGAAGCGCAGGTCCTCACCGGGTGCCGCAGTTTCGTTGTACGCGCGCATCCAAGAGATGAGCTGAGCCATCTGGTCGGTGCGATAGAGGGTGTAGACCAGGTCTCCTACAGCCTCCTCCAGCGTGCCCTCTCCCCCATGTATGTAACGGTTGACCGCCTCACAGCCGCCGAAATCCGCCTCCAGCGCAAAGGCGCGAACACCCTGCCGCTCAACCAAGGTTTGGAACACGTCGAGCTTGAGCTCCTGGAACTCCCGGTTGCCGTGCGTCGCCTCGCCGAGCGCCACCACGCGCGTGCCTTCGGGAACCACAAGGTCGGCCACCGGCACCGCATAGCGCGCAAACTCGTCCGCGTCAGCAGCAGGACCCGTTCCGAATCCGCCGAAGTGCGAGAAGACGACACCCGCGGCCAGAGCCACCGCAACAAGTGTTGCCATCGTGACAAGACAACCGCCCCCGAATCCCCTGCGATTCCTTGCAGCCCTATCGTTCATCGTCATCCTCTCGCCCATTGAGCAAACCGCGCGACGCGTTTGGCACCTGCATCTACGTGCCTCAGCCCCTACTGCCGCGGTTGCTCGCCATCCTTCTCCAGCTTGCCGTGCTTGGTGGAAATCGCCATGAAGCTCGCGGCCACATCAAAGCACAACGCGGCATAGCCCCAGTGCCCATCCACAATCTGGAACGTTGCGCATACAAACATGAGCAGCGCCACCACGGACAACCACTTTGTATACTCCGCGCTCTTCAGCATGACTCATCTCTTCTCAATAACACAACACTTGTTACGCAACATATGTTATGCTTTGCGACACGAAACGTCAATACGTCTTGGGCACTTTTCGCTCCGCCCAATTGGTTCCATCAGCGTGATGTATGCAGCGTGGAGTTTGGTCAGTCAAGCTCCAAGCGCATGAGCACGAGCTCCTGCCAGCACCCCTCGTGCGCAAGGAAGCCCCTCGGGTTGCGGCCCCACTCGACAAAGCCCTCGCTTTGATAGAGGGAGATCGCGGCGGTGTTATTCGCGACCACGTCGAGCTCCAGCTGCCGGTAGCCCGCTTTTCGGGCGCAGGCAATGCATGCTCGCGTGAGCGCCCGCCCAATGCCAAGTCCCCAGTACGCACGGTCGATGCTAATGCCAAACTCCGCCCGATGCCGAATCTTCTCCTTTGTGGCATCCAGAGCCTCGATTCCTGCAGAGCCAACGACGGTCCCGTCAACGAGTGCGATGATCTCTATCTCGCGCGAACTCTCCGTCTTCCCCCTGAGGTAGCTCGCCTCGTCATCCACCGTCATCATGCATTCGTCTGCATACGTGAGCAGGTGGTCCGTTTGCCCGTGCGTCAGGACGAAGATGTCGAGAAGGGCCTTGGCATCTACCTCCGTGCCGTTGCGCAGAAGACAGGTCCTGCCGTCCTTGAGCACTATCACCTCGCGGTATTCCATGCAGGTCTCCTTGGCGCAGCTATTCCATGACTAACTGGGAGAAGACCGCGTCGCGGTCGTAAGTGCCCTCGGGCAAGCCGGGCACCTCCTTGTATGCCTTGCAGACCGCCAGGCTCACCTCCGTGAGGACAGCGCTCATCTGCTCGTCCGTGAGTGGACATTCGTCCGCCACGATCATGGTGCCAAAGCTGAACACCACCAGCCACAGGTCGCGGAAGTAGCAGTCCGCCTCATACGCACTCATGCGGTAGATGCGCATGATCGACGGACGTGCCAGATCCTGCGAGAGGCTCAGCGCCTCCATGGCGCCGCCTCCGCCCTCGCTGGGCTTGGTCAGGAAGAGCAACCGGTACAGCTGCGGTTCCTCCTGCGCGAACCGGATGTAGCTGCGGCCGACCCCCAGGAAGGGAATGGGCTCGTCGAGCCCTCGCTCGATGTAAGCGCGGTAGCAACCCTTCGCACGCTCGCGCACGTCTCGCCTGAGCTCGTCCATCGACTCGTAGTGGGTGAAGATGGGCCGCGTGGAGACGCCGAGGCGCTTTGCCACCTCGCGAGCCGTCACCGCATCGATGCCCTTTTCACGCGTTATCGTGAGTGCGACCTCGATCATCTCGTCTTTTGTGAACTTGACACTGGGAGGCATGCGCGTGCCGTCCTTTCTGAGAGATGGTCTATCGTTCCTCACTAAAAGATAACATATGTTGCGTATCAAGTGTTGTTCATCGCCAACATCAACTGTTCTCCGTCGTCACCTCGCAGTTGCCCATCTGTGAGATTGACGTTCCATGGCACTTGCGACCGCCAGCATAGCCAAGCAGTATCGCCAGCAGCATGAACAGAACCACGTGCCTCGCTCGCATCAGTCGCAACCCTGATAGAGATGGCGGTGCTTAGTGTTCTTCACTAAGCACCGCACTTATAGCCTTTGCTTTATTTGACTACGTCCAAATCGCGAGCTTGCAGAGGAACTAGTCCTCCATCTCCTCCTCAACGCGCTCGACGAGCTCACCGAAGGTCTTCATCTTCATGACCTCGTGAATGGTGACCTCTGCGTCGAGCTCATTCTCGATGGTGGAGGTGAGCGCGATCATCTTCATGGAGCCTTTGCCCAGCTCATCGAAGGTGGTGTCGGCCGTAATCTCGCCGTCGTACTGATAGGCGACCTTTGCGAATCCAGCGAGTTGCTCGAGCAGTTCCTGATTGGCCATGTTTGTTTCCTCTCTAACCCAACTATTGATCTTCCACAATGCCCGAAGAGGTCAAACCTCGATGGACATACTTACGCCTGTACCTCGTCCAGCTCGAAGCACAGCTGGCTCCACGCTACGACCTCGTCCGAACCGGGCTTTAGCGGCACCTCGCGATCGATTGGCTTGGCGTGTACGCCAATGACCTCGCCTGCGTGCAGACGATCCTGGAGCTTCTTGGCGACCTTCTTCTTGCCTGCATAGACCACGAACGTGTACACCGGGCCCTCGTCGAGCTTCACGGCACCATAGCCGTAAGCGCCAAGCGCCTTGAGGTACGGCTTGTCGTTTTGGATGCCGGGGACGACGAACGACTGAAGCGTCCCATGACCAGAGAGCTCGACCCACTCGGTCTCGTGATAACCGCACGTGTTGCAAGCGAGGTGGGGCGGGAACTCTATGGCGCCGCACTCCTTGCACTTGCGGCCGTAGTACTTGCCCTCAGCGACGCCGTCGTAGAACTTCTTGACGATGGGCTCCATCTGATTGAGAAGCGGCATGGTTTTCTCCCTTTCTGCGCAGCGCGCGACTAGTCTACGGTACGGATGAGCTGGACGCGGATGTTCTGGCCACCACCAAAGCCGCGGAACAAAGTGGTTTGGGGCAGCTTCTTCATCTGGGTGGCACCGGCCTCGCCACGCATCTGGCGCACGGCCTCCACGATGTCGGCAATGCCAGAGGCACCGTGCGCATGGCCAAAGTTGCAGCGACCGCCGTGCGTATTGATGGGCTTGTCACCATCGAAGGCAAAGCGTCCGTCGATGGCATATTGCCACGCCTCGCCGCGCGGGACGTAACCAACCTCCTCGGGCACGCAGATGTCGCCCGCCATGAAGAAGTCGTTGATGAACAGCAGGTCGACCTCGTCCGGAGAGACGCCGGTGAGCTCGTATACCTGCTTGGTGCCACGAATGGTGCCGGTCTTCTCGTTGGCAAGCGTCGCACCCTCGTAGGCAGCGCTGCCAGTGCCCAGAATCTCGATGACCTTGTGGTCGAGTCCGCGGGCAACGGCCATTTCGGTGGGCATGAGGACCATGGCGGCAGCGCCGTCACATTTGGTCTCGAAGCCGGTCACGCGCAGGTACTGGGTAACCTTGGGATTGAACATGGAGGTGAGGAATGCGTCCGCGTTGGGCATGCCGTTGGCAGCGGCAACCTGATCGAAGTCCTGCTCATAGAAGCCCAGCGGATTGAGCACGGAGGCGCGACGCAGGCTCTTTGCCACGGCGTTGAGCGCGCGGTCGACGTCGTCTGCCGAGAGGTCGTAGGTCCAGCGATACTCGTTGATCCAGTTGTCGAAGCTAATGCCAAAGGCGGAGTCCAGCGGACGGCCATAGGCACGGTCGTATACCATGGGAATGGAGGGAAGCATCTCCTCAAGGGGGAAATCGCGACGCATGTGGCCAGGGGCACCAACCACGGGCAGGCTCGCCGCAAGATCAACGGCGCCAGAGAGCACGATGTCGAACTCGCCCGATGCAATGGCCATAGCGGCTTCCTGCATGGCCACATAACCCGTGCAGCATGCCTCAGAGTGGTGCACCGACCCAATGCCGCGCGTGCCAAACCAGTCTGCCACCTGCATGTTGGGCGTAAGCGAGTCACCGATCATGAAGGGATTTGCGGAGCCGTGATAGAAGTACTGAATGTCGCGCGGCTCAAGACCAGCATCTGCGATAGCTTCCAGCGCAGCGTAACCAAACGCCTCACCCTCGCTCATGCCCTTGGTTTGAGGATGGTCCTCGAAGTTCGTGAACGGGGTGCAGCCTACGCCCACAATGGACACGCTGCGTGCGTACTTGCCTACCTTGAACATGCTCTCACTCCTTCGTTGTTCGATGGAACAATTCCACAGTGAAAGTCTCACATGGAGCGGAGGCGAATTCGAGGTTCAGACACCCGATAAATGCCACGAAAAACAAGCGGGGCTTTGTGTGTTCTCACAGTCACGCAGAATAAGAGCTTTTTTAGGAACTACCGCACTGCCTGGACCCCATTGCACACGAGCCCCACTGCCAGCTCGGTAACCTCTTCCAGCGGCATGCGCTTGCCATCGGCAACCCAAGCCCGATACATGGCCAACGTACCCGCAGTCTGCCAGGCGTAGTACACGTGCCACTGCTCGGGTG
>JAFWMI010000315.1 GCA_017513965.1 Atopobiaceae bacterium | reverse complement strand
GCTCGCGAACTCCTCGTCACTCATGTATGCCTTGTTGTCCAGTTCGCCGCGGTCGCACACAATGACGATCTTGTCTTGCGGCATGGTGCGCGCGGCCTGCTCGAACACCTGCTCCTTTTGCCGCTGCAACTTCATCTGGCACTTTTGATATTCCACGTTGGTGCTGCATGTCCACGGGGCCACTCCGCCGGAAATGAGTGACGTTGCCGTTTCGGGTACGATGAGCACCGTGTAGCCAAGGTGGGAGAGGTCGCGCTGGATACGGCTGAGTGCCGTGGTCTTGCCGCCGCAAGGTCCACCCGTGATGACGATCTTTGAGATTGACATGATGCCTCCTCGCACTCGCTGCATGCGCTACCGAGGAAAATATAGCACAGGCTATTCTTCACGCGGGCGGTTGTAGAATGCCGTGAGCGAGGCGTTGGCGTGCTCGCTGATTTTTTGCTCGACCCATCGATCGCGCATGGCGGCTATGGCGAGCATCTCGTCCACGATTTGCTCCGGGCTTGTGGGCTGGGCGTTTCGCAGGTATCCCGCAAGGCGTCGCATGGCCTTGGGCGTTCGGAGCTCGGCTGCGAGCACAACGCCAAACTCCTCTGGATAGCCCAAGGCCACCACGGCATCAAGTAGCTCCAACCGTGCCTGATCGTAGTCGGTGTTGTGCGTCATGAATACTCCTCTCGCAGGCTTCCTATTTTCCAAGCGGCGGAAGGATTTGACCGCTCCGTGGACAGGGCAGGCCCATCGAGAGTATACGTCAGCCAGTGGACCATACCAAAGAACGGTACGGTTCGTTCCAAGGTATTCGTTCATGATAAAGTCTTATGTAAGTATGTGTGCGACGAGAGGAGATGGTAAGCATGGCTTTTCCAAAGGGCTTCCTGTGGGGCGGAGCGACGGCAGCGAATCAGTATGAGGGCGGTTGGAACGTAGACGGCAAGGGTGACAGCCTGTGCGACCACATGCGCGGTGCGACCGCAACCACCCCGCGTCAGATTGACGAGAAGTTCGATCCGGACGCGCTCTATCCCAGCTGGGAGGCAACCGACTTCTATGGGCACTACGAGGAAGACATCAAGCTCTTTGCCGAGATGGGCTGGAACGTGTTCCGCATGTCCATCAACTGGACGCGCCTGTTCCCCACGGGTGAGGAGACCGAGCCGCTCGCCGCTGGCGTGGAATTCTATGACAAGGTGTTCTCGTGCCTCAAAGAGAACGGCATTGAGCCGCTGGTGACCCTCAGTCACTACGAGACCCCGTATTCCTTGGTGGCCAAGTACAATGCTTGGGCTGATCGCCGCTGCGTAGACTTCTTCTTCACCTACAGCAAGTTCTGCCTCGACCGCTGGCACGATAAGGTGAAGTATTGGCTCACCTTCAACGAGGTCAACACGGGTATGCCGTTCATGAACAACGCGCTCTCGACGAGCCTGGTGCAGGGTTACACCGGCACAACGGCAGACGCGCCGCGTGACGCCAAGCTCTGCTTCGATGCGCTGCACCATCAGTTCCTGGCCGGCGCCAAGACGGTCAAGTACGCTCACGACAATTATCCCGAGGTGATGATGGGCAACATGACTGCCTTCCTCACCACGTATCCGCTCACCTGCGATCCCGCCGACCTACTGGTTACCCAGCAAAAGCTCGACGACAGCGACTGGTATGCCTCCGACGTGCAAGTGCGCGGCGCCTATCCGTACTTTGCCAAGCGCATTTGGAGGGAATACGGCGCTGAGCCCGCCATCCTTCCTGGCGACGAGGAGATCTTGGCGGAGGGCAAGGTCGACTTCTTTACCTACAGCTACTACATGTCCATGACCGCCACCACACACGACGATGGCGAGATGATGGCCGGCAACATGAGCCTGGGCGGCAAGAACCCGTACCTCAAGGCAAGCGACTGGGGTTGGCAGATTGACCCGATCGGCCTGCGTTGGACCATTAACACCGTGGCCGAGCGCTACAACAACATGCCGCAGATGATCGTGGAGAACGGCTTTGGCGCGTATGACGAGGTCGTTGTTGAGGATGGCGTCGAGAAGATTCACGACCCGTATCGCAGCGACTACCTCAAGGCGCACGTAGAGACGCTGCGCGAGGCCGTGGAAGAGGACGGCGCGAACGTGATTGGCTACACCTGGTGGGGTCCCATCGACGTGGTCTCCGCCGGCACCGGCGAAATGCGGAAGCGCTACGGCTTCATCTACGTAGACAAGCACGACGACGGCACGGGCGATATGCATCGCGCACGCAAGGACAGCTTCTTTGAGTATCAGAAGATTATCCGCGAGGCTCGCGGGGAGTAGGTTCATAGGAACATAGTCTCGTGGGAGGCGGGCTTCTGTGTAGGTTGCACACAGAAGCCTGCCTCATTTACCACCGGTACGTCCCGTGCCTATGCCTTCGCCTATGTAATGGACTATGATGAACGTGGACGGGTGCCACTCCTACACTGCGGACAAGGTGAGCCATGGGAAACAGACCGAAGACGAACAACAGGATTCGTGATTGGAAGGGCCTTCTGCACGACGAGTCCCGTCTTACCAAGGTAAAGCTCTTTCTTGCATTGCTCATATTGTCCTCATCCATGACCTTCACACAGTTCGGCTTTATTGGAATTGGGAGACAAGGTGAGTACCTTGGGTATGCGCTCGGCCTTTTGGGCCCTCTTGCGTTGGCTGCCCTACTTATGGGAAAAGGCGCAGGTACCTTGTTTGGGGTGCTTTCCGGCATCGTGCTCTTCATCCATGCGCGTTTGCAGCCGCTGGATCTCTTCGAGCGTTATCTCGTATCCTCGCTCAACTCCATTGTGCTCTATGGGTGCGCCGGCTTCATGCTCGGGCTAATCTTCGGGATTGCCCTGCATAATCATCCCTCAGGAAAGCGAAGGGGCGTTTACCTTGCCATTTCGTGTGCAATCGCATCCGTCAACGTGGCTGTGGCCTTTTTGTTTAACAGCTTCACTACGCTCGTGTTCTCCGTCCTTCCGGCTGTGCAAGCAAACTCGGGCAAGCTGTCTATCTCTTCGGAATGGACGGGCGCCTTTGGCGTGATGGGTGGCATCGAGGTGCAGGTTCTCTTCGATTTTCTTCTTATGCTTGGTGTCTGTTTGGTCGCAGACCATGTGGTGCGCAAGCGTGCGCAAACCACCGCCGACGTGAGCGTGCGCACGGTTTTTCAAGTGCAGCTCTTCGTGGTGGCGGCGTTGGTTTTTTGCGTGGTGCAAGCGTTTTGTTTTGCGGCCATTACCCGAGGCTCGGAGGAGCAGGCTTACGAGAAGATGAATGACGAGCTCGCCTATCTCGACGGAAGGCTGGTGGACGAGCTGAGCGATGTGCAGCTCGTTTTGGATGGGCTCGGACCCTATATTGCCGACCCAGACGACGAATCGACTGAGGGGGGTGCGTCTGGCACCCATGTTGTTCCCGCGGAGGTTGCCGAACGACTTGCGCTTTCTCATGGCGTTACGGAAGTGCTCGAAGGCTATGACCTTGAAGATGGGACCATCGCCATATTCCTCAACGATGAAGTGATATGCAGCTATAACCCTGCCTTTCCCGAAGGGGCAAAGATGGATAAGCTGTTTGATGTGTGGCGCACGGGTACGCTTGAGGAGTTGTCCGAGTCCAAACGATCTATAGAGATGCTCTACGACACGGTCTACAGAGATGATATTTATGATATTGGCAAATCGTCACAGGCGCAGCTCGGCTATATGTGCGTGCGTAAGGTAGGGGAGTACTACATCCTCATGGCCATGCCTTCCTCCATGGTGTTTGCCAACCGCCTGTCAACCGTCACGTGGGCGTCGGTCACCGCGTTTGCGCTCTTGGCGACGATTTATCTGTTGGCCGCACGCCTCCTGGGCAAGGACGTGATAAGTCCCATTGACCGAACCAACGACTCACTTGCCAAGATTACCTCGGGGAACTTGGAAGAGACGGTAGACGAGAAGGACAATCGCGAGTTTACCTCGCTCTCGAACGGCATAAACGAGACCGTTGGGGCGTTGCGGGGACTGATTGACGAGGCGGAGCGGCGCAACGAGAAAGACTTAGCCGTCGCGAAGCGGATTCAGGAGTCTGCGTTGCCCCGCACGTTCCCGCCCTTCCCCGAGATTGGCGCATTCGACATTTTTGCGTCGATGGATGCAGCCAAGGAGGTGGGCGGTGACTTCTTTGACTTCTTCCTCATTGACGATCGCACGCTCGGATTCCTTATTGCCGACGTGAGTGGCAAGGGCATACCCGGGGCGCTGTTCATGATGGCGGCCAAGACGGAGATAGAGAATTACCTTTCCACCGGCATGGAGCCGGCCGAGGCCATCGCTAGCGCGAATCGTCGCCTGTGTGCCAATAACGATGCCGGCATGTTTGTGACGGTATGGGCCGCATCGCTGGATTGGGAGACGGGCGAGCTCACGTACGTGAACGCTGGGCACAACTATCCGTTGCTGCGTCGAGGTCGGAGCGGTGAGTGGGAATGGCTCAAAAAGAAATGCGGGCTGTTCTTGGGCACCTTTGAGCGGGCGAAGTATCGCCAGGAGACGCTCGTGCTGCATCCGGGCGACGAGCTCATACTCTACACTGACGGCGTAAACGAGGCGTTCAATTCCGACGAGAAGGAATACGGCAACGAGCGGCTCGAGACGTATTTGAATGCGCATGCCGACGCGCACCCACGCGAGCTTGTGCGTGGCCTTCGCGCCGATGTGGCTGCTTGGGCAGATAGTGCCGAGCAGTCGGACGACGTGACGATTCTGGCACTGGAATACGGCGTTTCGCCCGAGGTGACGGGCAGTCTTACCGTGCCCGCAACGCTCGATCATCTGGGTGAGGCGGAGGCGCTCGTCACCGGCGAGCTCGAGCGTCGCCTGTGTCCGGTGGGCGTGCTCAACAAGGTGGCGGTGGCGATTGAGGAGCTTTTTGT
>JAFWMI010000314.1 GCA_017513965.1 Atopobiaceae bacterium | reverse complement strand
CCTGCCCTTTCTCAGCTCTTGGAGCTTCTCGCTGAATTCCATCTTCATCCTTCCGAGCGTGGTTCGGCCTGCTTCCGGTCCGTGAGTGCGACTGCCGACGCGTATACCGCAAACAGCCCGGCTGTGAGCAGGACTGCCCCGACGATGTCGGTTGCCCAGTGCACGCCCGCGACCAGCCTCCCGAGCACCATGAACGCCGAGAACGCGACCACGAACGCGGTGGCGGCGGCCCTGGAGGCAGGGCTTTTCGCCCTTCGGTCCACCTGGAACTTCAACGTCGGCATGACGCTCAGGACCAGAAGCGTCGTGGAAGAAGGATACGACGCCTCCATGATTCCGTCTATGGGTATGGGGCGATAGTTGATGGGGACCATTTCGAACACCAGGTAACAGAGGATGACGACGATGTAGTAGGCGCCGAGCAGGAGGAGGTCGGCGTCCACCCGGAGCAGGCTCCGCCGCGTGACCAGCTGTACGGCTCCCAAGGCCCCGAAGCACAGGCAGACCGCTATCGGCACGAGGCCGAGCCAGTCCGTGACCGTGTAGATTGCCATGTGCACGCCCGTGACCCCGTGGAACCAGACGTTGAGTGTCGCGAAACCGACATTTGTCCCGTTTCGGCCCACCGGCTGCACGTCGACGCTCTGGATCAGCACGGTCCACAGCGCGAAGGCGGCCAACAACGCCAACCCCGTGCGAAGCCCACTCCTTGGTGACCTGCTGGGCATTGGTACCACTCCCTTCCGTTGCTTGCCTTGCGAGGCAGAGGGTAGTGGGGCGCTGCGCGGGCGGAAAGAGCCGCGCGGTCACGTGGGCGACACGATTCGTGTCATGGCCGCTGTGCAGGGGTTTTGAAACCGCCTGCTTCACAATAGGCTTGACCTGTCAAAGGGGGTAACCACCTTTGACATGAGGGAGGCTCGCGCGGCGCAGAGTTACCGGGGAAATGATGCAACTCTGCGCCCTGAGGCTGACTCGTAGGAGAAGTCCTAGAAAGCCACACGAGGACGGAGCGGGCGCCTGCTCGCGCGCCTCAGCCCCTGCCGCCACCCACGATGTAATCAATGGCGTTCACAGTACAGTTCTCTCCCATCAAGCATGCGCGTAATCGTACGGCGGGACATCACGAGCTCTTTTGCCGCTTGACCATTAGGCGCTACCCGGACGGCTTCGTCAACGTTAACGAACCATACGACGCAAAGCATCACGCCTTCCGCTACCACTTCACGCAGTGCCCCAACGCCGCGTTGGCAAAAGCCACGGCATGCTCCACGTGCAGCCAATCCTGTGCAATTGCGACTACTTCGGCATCGGGAAGATCCACGGCCAGCTCATCCGCTGCGGTACGTGCGGCAACAGCGACAAGTGCGACTACCTAGCGGTCGGCAGCGAGAACAGCATAGCCGCAGAGTATGAGACCACCACCGATGAGCTGGGATTTCTTGTTAGCAAACAGAGGACGTGGAGGTGTCGCCAAGAAAAGTGCCATTTCTGCATCCGCCCCACCCGCAAGCATGGTACAAAAGTGATGACGCAAGTCTCGGCCTTAAGGCAACGGGAGCCAAGCCCGTGCCGCACGTCTCAAAGGTGAACCGTCCATGGAAAACCGGCTAGGCATCAAAGACGCCATCCAGTTAGCTCATGAAGAGGAGCGAATTTCCAAGCGTGCTGCTCTTTCGCTTTACCATGACGGTACGCTCGCTGCGCTCACGCCGGGCACCTTCCACGCCCTCTCAGAGATTCACAAGCACCTCTTTGGAGACATCTATGACTTCGCAGGTGAGGTGCGCACAGTCAACCTCTCAAAGGGAGGTTTTCGCTTCGCTTCCGCGCTGTACCTTGGGTCGGCGCTGCGCGCGATCGAGCGCATGCCTCAGCGCACCTTTGACGAGATCATCGAGAAGTACGTTGAGATGAACGTGGCGCATCCTTTCCGGGAAGGCAACGGGCGGGCGGGACGCATCTGGCTCGACCATATGCTGCGTGCCTCGCTGGAAAGGACCGTCGACTGGGCGCTCATCGACCGCGACGACTACCTTCTTGCCATGCAGCGCAGTCCGGTGCGCGACACAGAAATCAAGCACCTGATTGAGGGCGCGCTATCTCCCAACCTGGACGACGTCAGCCTCCTCGCACGTGGAATTGATGCGAGCTACGCCTATGAGGGTTACACTGCATACCGGACTCAGGATCTGTGACAGCCAGGGAAAGAACCTCATCATTGCAGAGTTTGAAGGGGTCCAGATTCCTGACGAGCTTCTGAAGCAGATCGCGGGCGGAGGCTCATGGGACACAGAGATACTGCGGTTTCTAGGTAACTCTGTGGCGTTGGTTGAGTTTGGGCGCAGAGTTGCTGAGTAATTGATGCGTCTCTGTGACCTGAGGCGATCTCGTAAAGGTCGAACCGCTCGTTTGTACCAGCTTTTCGAGGTTTTGGGAAGGCCGGTTCTGACAGCCCCTCTTTTTGGCGTTGAAGCCTAATTCTGACAAGCCGTCTACCTGCACTGTTGTATATCAATTTCTTAATCATTACGCGATGGCAAAACGGACCTTCCTAAAACGGCCAAAAGCTGGTACAAACGAGCGCCCCAAGTCCTGAAAAGCCGCCGGCACGCTAACCGTGGAGCCTGCGGTCCAGCACCTCGTCGTGGCAGCTTTCGCCGTCCGAGAGGTCGGAGTGCCGCACGAACCTCACGTGCCTGGTGAGGGCCGCATACGCCCGCTCGTCGGTCATGCAGAAGATCTTGCATAGGCCGCGGATGCCGTAGTGCTCGAACATCTCCACGTACATGCAGCGGGAGATGCGGTATTCCACCCTCCCGTCACTGACCTCGAAGGAGTCGTAGGTGATGCTGCCGTCAGCCACACGCTTCGCATGGTCGACCACGTTCCACCGCTCGGTGATTCGGTAGCAGTTCGGAAGGAGGTCGATTGCCCTGACCAGCACGTCGAAGAACCTCCGCCGTGCGGCGAACTCGGCATTGACCGTTTCAATCACCTGCTCATCCATGAGGCCGCGCTCCTTGAGCTCGAGGCACATGGCTATGACGGCGTAGACGTACTCGACGCTCATCGAGGGGTAGGCGTTGTGCTCGCTGTAGGTCTCGGAGGCATACATCTGCCTCAGCCTCTCACGGTACGCTGCGACCATACCGTCGATGTCTTCGAATCCTCGAGTTTCAATCCCTCGTCTGTACGCCCTCGCATACCGCTCAATGACCTTGTCCATGGCTCAAATCTTCTCTCATACGTCAGAGACACGCAGCCAGCGTGAT
>JAFWMI010000313.1 GCA_017513965.1 Atopobiaceae bacterium | reverse complement strand
GTGCAGCCCTATGATCCTTGACTTGTCCATCAGTGTCATCATCTCCAATCCACCTCCTTCGCCACCCATTGTGACGAAGGAAACCTTGGAGTGGCACACTTTTCAACCGTTGCGTGGCACAGTTTTAAACTACGCTATACATGGGGCATGGCACGGTCGTTCCTGCACGACTGGCTGCCAAGGGTGCGTGGGCTGTCATGGAAGACGGTAGAAGCGTACCGCATATCGCTGGAGTGCTGGCTGGCGTACCTAGAGGAGTCCTGCGGGCATTCCGGCGCCGACGTCACGTTCTCGTGCGTGACCAGAACGTCCCTCAAGGGCTGGCTGCGCTGGATGCGCGAGGACCGCGGGCTGTCGCCCAAGACCGTAGGGCTAAGGCTCACCGCCATGCGCTCCTTCCTCGCCTACTGCGCATCGGAGGACGCCACCCTCGTCGCGCTCAGCCAGGCGGCGAAGGCGATGAAGGCCCCGCCGTCACCGAAGAGGCCAATCGAGTACCTCGGGGACGCCGAGCTGGCGGCGGTCCTCGCCGCCAACGACGGCGCCACAGCAAAGTCGAGGCGCAACCGCATGCTGCTCGTGATGCTCTACGAGTCGGCGGCCCGCGTGTCCGAGATCTGTGGGGCGCGCGTGAGGGACCTGTCCCTCGTGGCTCCCGTCCGAATTACGCTTACGGGAAAGGGCGACAAGTCGCGCGTCGTGCCGATTGGCGACAGGTGCGCCGCCCACCTGCGCGTCTACATGGACGAGTTCCATCCCGGGGGTCATCCGGATCCGGGGCGCCCGCTGTTCTACAGCATCCACGGCGGAGTCCCCACGCCGCTTTCGCCTGACACGGTCTCCCGAGTGCTGAAGCAGGCCGCCGACGCCGCCCGCGAGTCCGTTCCGTCCGTGCCCGACCGGGTGCACTGCCACCTCATGCGATATCCAAACCGGGACAAAATCCAAACTCCGGATGACCGCACCGCACGCGACCTTGGGCGACGGCCCGTCGGGAGTTTGGATTTTGTTTTCGGTGCCCTACCGCCTGCCAAGACCAAGGAAGTCGACGAGCGTCCCGTCGGGCTTTCGCCACTTCTTCGTCTTCTTCCTGTCGTCCTCGCTCTCCAGGATGGCCATGGCCTTGCTCTTCTGCTGCATCTGCACGTCGAGGTAGCGCATGGTGGTCGAGAGCTGCTCGTGCCCGAGCATGTGCTGCACCTCGACCACGCTCATGCCCGCGTCCAGCCAGTGGGAGGCGGCCGCATGGCGCAGCTGGTGGGCGTGAGCCCGTATCGGCACGTCCGGGCAGCTCTCGTGCGCAATCGCCGCGTATGACTTGATGCGCTTGTCCCAGGCCGGCTCTGACATCCTCCCTCCGCCTACCCTACTTGGAAAGAGGAGCGCATCAGCGTCGGGGCCTGGGCCGAGTGCCTCCCTCATGTAGGCTCGCACGATCCTGCACGCCCTCGGCAGCAGGTACCCCGTCCTTGCCTTTCCTCCCTTGCCCAAGAGGTTGACATATGGCCTCGGGGCGTCAAGGTGGACCTGGCCCGCCGTGAGGGATCTCACCTCGTCGAGACGCGCGCCGGTGGCGTACATTACCATCATGAACGTCAGGTCGCGCCTCCCTATGGCGGTCGTGGTGTCCGGAGCCGCGAGCAGGGCCTCCACCGCCTCCTCGCTCATCCCGCAGACCTTCGTCTTCGCCGACTTCTGGCGCTTGATCTGCCTCGACTCGAGATGGAGGTACCGCATGTCCACGTCCTTGGAGCCTAGGTACTCGAGGAAACGACGGAGCGACGCCAGGCGGTTGTTGCAGGTGTCGGGGGAGTTGCCGCGCACCTCCCTGAGCCAAACGACCCAGCGCTCGACCCACGGGCGCTCCAGGTGGGTGCGGTCGAGCGCGGTCGGCCTCACCCCCTGCGACTGCAGGAACGTGAAGTACAGGGAGAGCGCGTCCCTGTACGCCTTCAGCGTGTGGTCGCTTGTCGTCAGGAACTGCGGGGCGTACTCGTCGAGGAACTCCCTCACCCGCCTTGCTATCAGCGCCGCGTCGCCGTTGCCCCTACCCCTCATCCCACACCTCCGGCACCACGGAGTCGAACCTCTCCTCCGTCCTCTCGCGGAGCTTGTCTGCGAGAGTGGGGACGATCGAGTAGTAGTACAACGTCGATGACACCCAGCGGTGCCCCATGGACTTTGACAGGTAGTGCAGCCTGTCCGTGGCCTCGAATGCGTCGCAGTCCCATGAGGAGATGTTCTCGACGGCATAGTGGTGGCGCAGGTCATACGGGACGACCGGACCGACGTCGCCGTTGGCAACCCGCCAAAGGGACCTGAAGTTGTCTGCCACCCAATCCCGGCCGTAGTGCCCGCCCCTGACCGACTCGAAGAACCACTCCCGTCCGGGTTGAAGCCTCTCGGCCGCCGCGTCGTAGTCGCACAGGATTTCGGTCATGGACTGGTGCAGGGCGACGTAGTGCTGGTCGTACCCCTTCGACCTGCGGATGTCCAGCACGCCGTGCTCGAGGTCCACGTCCTCCCGCTTGAGCAGCCGCGCCTCGGTGGTGCGGATCCCGCTGCTGTACAGCAGACGGAAGAAGGCCGGGCAGGTCACCTTTCGGACCAGGCTCGCCGGCCTGTTCATGTACGGGACGATCGAGTCGCATGCGGAAAAGAACCGCGCCAGCTCGTCGTTGGTGAACGCGTGCGGGACGTAGTCAGGGCCCTTCACGTATGCCATCTTCGGCGGCGTCGCGTCCGTCAGGCCCCGCCCCCTGGCGTAGTCGGCGAACAGCCTGGCAGGCATCGTGCGCATGTAGCACGACCCCGGGGCCTCGGTGTCGCGCATCTTGCACCATTCGTCGAGCGTCCGCTGGGTGAGCCTGAGGCCGCCCGGGTCGGAGAGGGCGCAGTGGCGGTCGAAGTAGCGGAGGTTCTCCGCATACGAGTCGTTCCAGGAGCCTGCGGCCCGCCGGTGGCGCACGAAGGCGGCGAGCTGCTCGGCAAGGCCGGAGACGTAATGGTCGCTCATACGTCGAACACCCCCTCCCGGACGGGGAAGCGCCCGGCGTCGAGCGCGCACCCCCGAAGGTGGGCGATGTCGGCAGACAGGTAGTGGTCGAGCGAGCTCGGATCGTCGTGGCCGAGCACCGCGCTGGCCACGGGCCGAGGGGTTCCGGCGCCGACCATCGCCGTGGCCACGTTGTGCCTGAAGAGGTGGGTTCCGCGGCGCCCGGTGCCCGTCCTTACCCCCGCCTCATCGTACATGCGGCTTGCGACGTGCCACACCGCGCAGGCGGAGATCGGGTCATGAGGCCTCGCGAGGCCGAGGAACACATGCGGGTCGTCGCTGCTCGGGCGCCCCTCGGCAAGATAGTCGAATAACGCGTTCCCCACGGCTGCGCTCATCGGCAGGACGAGAGGTGATCCCGTCTTCACCTGCACGATGCTGATCTCGTCGCGGTCCCATGATATGTCCGCCATCGTCAGGCCCACGATGTCGCATGGCCTGATTCCGGTGTAGAGGAGCAGGGCGCCTATGGCCCTGTCCCGCAGGGAGAGCCCCGACTCGCCGTCCTCCAGCACATTCCTGATGGCAGCCACCTCCTCCGGCTGCAGGTACTGGATGTTGTTGCGCCTTGGCCTTATGCGGGGCACGTAGGCCGCGACGCGCCGCCCGTCGTCCGACATGGGGCCAAGGTCGGACGTGAGGACCGATGCGACCTCCTTCTCGAAGCCGCTCGAGTACGCCGGTCCGCCGGACGGGCCCGCGAAGAACGAGAGGACGTCCTCCTCGGTGACGTCGCCAAGCGACTCGCGGCCCCTCTCCTGCATTGCCAGCAGGAACAGCGACGCCGACGAGGCATACCCCTTGATCGTCTTGCCCTTGAGGCCGCGGGCCTTCCCGTCGACGACGAACGCGTCCACGACGCTCCCGAGCCGTGGGTCGAGCTTGTGGTAGGCGCCTCGCTTGAACAGCGGCTCCTTCGGCCTGAAGTCGGGAAAGACCCCATCCTCGTCGAACCGCCTCAGGATCCCGTACATCAGCCGGTAGCGGCGCCTCATCTCGCCCGACTCGGTTTGCGACTCCCTGGCGCGGCACGCCGATTCGTAGGAGTCGTATCGCCACCCGTCCCTCCTCAGCCAATTGATCTCCGTGGAGACCTGTCTCACGTAGTTTTCGGAGTGTCCGTCGTCTCGCATGTGCTCGATGAGGACATTCGCTCTTGACAGCAGCCTGTCGAAGCCCAATCGAACCACCTCCCTGTTCGGTTGTTTGGTAGGGAGGTAGAGTGTAGGGTCGAAACAAAATCCAAACTCCCGACGGGCCGTCGCCCAAGGTCGCGTGCGGTGCGGTCATCCGGAGTTTGGATTTTGTCCCGGTTTGGATATCGCATGAAATCCAAAAGAATGGATTTGCTGCGCAAGACCAGGGCAATGGCACTGTACAAGGCGGGCGTGCCGCTTCCCATCGTGATGCAGCTGCTGGGGCACGAGTCGATGTCCACCACGTCAAACTTCTACGCCTTCGCCACGCAGGAGATGATGGCCAGGGCCATCGCTGACTCGGCGCCCGCCGTCATGTCGGAAGAGACGGGCTGGCTGACGGAGGAGCGAAGGAAGGCACTCTACAGCCTGAGGTGACGAAACGCTAAGCCGTAGAATCTAGGGCCATCCTGCGGCGATTGTGCTTCTGCGGCTTAGCGTTTTCTGCGGCATAGTCCGAGTGGAAGATTGCGTTGCCGGCCACGTAGCCGCGGGACCAGGCCATCTCCATGGCCGACACCACGAGCTGCGCCCTCATGTTGTCGGCGATGGCCCATCCGACGACCATGCGGGTCGCCAGGTCGATCACGGTGGCCAGGTAGATGAAGCCGGCGGTGGTCCTCAGGTAGGTGATGTCGCCCACGAGCCTCGTGGTGGGCACCGGGCTCTCGAAGTCGCGCCGTATGAGGTCCTCCCTCTTGGGCGCGTCCTCGTCGGGCACGGTCGTCTTCTTCGAGGCGTTCGGGCAGATGCCGCGTATGCCCAGCTCAAGCATGCACTTTCTCACGCGGTAGCGGGTCACGCCGCCGAAGCGCCCGTGGTATTTGGGGTCTCCCTCGAGCTTGGCGTGCACCTTGCGGAAGCCGAAGCGCCTGCGGCTCGCCTCCCACACCTCGAGTATCGCGTCCTTGAGCTCGGCCCACGGGTCCGACCCCTCCGGGTTCGCCCTGAGCCAGCGGTAGAAGCCCGAGCGGCTGACCCCCAGCACGCGCGCCATCATGGTGACGTCGTAGTTTGCCCTCTCCTCCAGCATGAGGCGGAACCTGTCCTCTATGCGAGGTCTCTGGCGAAGAAGGCCGCCGCTTTTTTTAGGAACTCGTTCTCCCGCTCGAGCTCCCTTATCCTCCTGTTCGCCTCGTCGAGCGCCCTCTGCTCGTCGGTCCTTGCCTGCGTGACCCTGCCGGTGTCCTCGTACTTGAGGATCCAGTCGTTGAGGGTCTTGTCGTTGACGCCCAGCTCGCGGGCGCAGTCGGTTATCGTCTTCCTGGGGTCGATCTCCTTGGCCTTGCGGTAGTACTCGACGGCCTCGAGGCGGTACTCCTCGGTGTAGCGAGTGCGCACGACCTTCCTCTTCGAGCTCTCGAGCTTCTCTATCTCGCTTGCGCTTACTGGCATGACACAGCTCCTAGCGGTTGGAAAACAGTAGTAAGAAGGATGGGGTAAGGGACGGGCCCATTCCCTGTTAACCCCCTGTCCACTAAAAGCTTACAGCTCAACGCATCCCCTCAGGGTCCGGCCGGGAGGCAACCTTCGGGCTCCTTCTGAGGATGCTCCGCCCGTCGGCGTGGCGCTTAGCGAGGACTGTCTGCGTGACATGCCAGTGGCATGTCACGGCCCGAAGGGCTCGTACAAAAGTCCGCAGCTGCCGCGCCGTAAGGGCGGAGCGCTTAGCCGAAGCGGAGTCTCGAAGGTTGCCGCCCGGCCGGTCCCTGTGGGGATGCGTCCCCCGGGAACCCTTCTGCCACGGACTCGTATGAGAAACCCCGCCCTCCGGAGAGGACGGGGTCGAGTCGCACAAACTTGTGGGTTTGAGCTTAGGCGGTGAAGTTGCGGGTGATCAGGGGGTCAACCTTGACGCCGGGGCCCATGGACGACGAGAACGTAACGCTCTTGACGTAACGACCCTTGGCCGTGGAAGGCTTCACGCGAATGAGCTCGGTGAGCAGGGCGCCGTAGTTCTCAGCCAGCTTCTCGGTATCAAATGAGACCTTGCCCATGGGCACATGGCAGATGCCGTAACGGTCGGCGCGATACTCAACGCGGCCGGCCTTGAGCTCTTTGACCATACGCTCGACGTCCATGGTCACGGTGCCCAGCTTGGGGTTGGGCATGAGGCCACGGGGACCAAGGATACGGCCCAGACGGCCAACCTTGCTCATCATGTTGGGCGTAGCGATGCAGGCGTCAAAGTTTATGTCGCCAGCCTGAATCTGTGCAACCAGGTCGTCGGAGCCAATGACGTCGGCGCCAGCGGCCTCGGCCTCGCGGGCCTTCTCGCCCTCGGCGAAGACGGCTACGCGCACGTCCTTACCGATGCCATTGGGCAGCGAGATGGAGCCACGAACGTTCTGGTCGGCCTTACGGGTGTCAACGCCCAGGCGGACGGAGCACTCGATGGTCTCGTCAAAGCGGGCCACCGCGATGTCCTTGACAATCTGCATGGCCTCCATGGGGGTGTGCAGCTTGTAGCGATCGTACTTGGTGAGCTGCTCTTTGTAACGCTTTCCGTGCTTCGGCATAGTTCCTACCTCCTATGGTAAGTGTGTGGTTAGCGGGCGCCGATGCCCTCCCACAATGAACAGGCACCCCGTGCGGAGTGCCGGGGTACCTAGTTACTCGGCAATGGTGACGCCCATGGAGCGGGCGGTGCCGGCAACGATCTTCTTGGCGGCCTCGATGTCGTTGGCGTTGAGGTCGGGCATCTTGATCTCGGCGATCTTGGTGAGCTGCTCCTGCGTGAGCTGACCAACCTTGTCGCGCTGAGGAACGCCAGAGCCGCTGGCAATGCCAAGCTCCTTCTTGATGAGCTGGGCCGCAGGCGGGGTCTTGAGGATGAAGTCAAACGAGCGATCCTCGTAGACCGAAATCTCGACGGGGATGATGTCGCCGGCCTTGTCCTGCGTGGCAGCGTTGAACTGCTGGCAGAACTGCATGATGTTGACCTGGGCGGCACCAAGTGCGGGACCTACCGGAGGAGCGGGGTTAGCCTTGCCGGCAGGAATCTGAAGCTTAATGAAGTTGACGACCTTCTTCTTGGGAGCCATCTTGACCTCCTGAGTAATGCGACGTTCGTTTCTATCGTGTGCCTGCGTCCGAGAAGCTATCCTCACCGATACCGAACGCCTGCCGTATTGCCTACCTACACTATTGCGGTAACCTGATCGAGCGTGAGCTCGACGGGGGTATCGCGTCCAAAGATCGTGAGCATGACGCGCACCTTGCCTGCCTCGGCGTTGACCTCAGAGATCTGACCGTCAAAGTCGGCCAGGGGGCCAGACACCACGCGCACGGGCATGCCGGGCTCGAGGCTGGTGGTGGTGTGCTTGGCAACGGGAGCACCGCTTCTTGGGTTGGAGCGGCGCATGATCTTGTTGTACTCATCGCGACGAAGCGGGGTGGGCTTACCCTCTATGCCCACAAAGCCCGTGACGCCGGGGGTGTTGCGCACAATCTGCCAGAGGTTCTCGTCTACCGTGCCATTGAAGCACTCCATGCGCACCAGCACATAGCCCGGAAAGACCTTTGCCTCTTTGGTCTCACGCTTGCCACCGTCTTTAATCTCGGTGACTTCCTCGGTGGGAATCTGGATGTCTACAATCTTGTCTTCCACACCATAGGTCTCGATGCGATGCTCAAGGTCGGTCTTGACCTTGTTCTCGTAGCCGGAGTAGGTATGGACCACAAACCAACGCTTAGCCATGCCTTACCCCCTCAGGCCTGTATAGGCAACCAGCAGCGCAACAAAGCCGGTGTCAACAAGCCAAACCGCCGTACCAAACACGATGAGCATGGCAATGACGGCCACCGAATAGTTGGTGAGCTCGGTCTTGCTGGGCCATGTCACGCGGCGCATCTCGGCACGTACCTCCATAAGATACGTCTTGGTGCGAGAGATGAGGCCCGTGTTCTTCTCGGCAGACGTCTTTGCAGGTGTCTTGGCAGCTTGAGAGGTGGTTACCTTCTTCTTGTTGTCTTTTGCTGGCGTTGACTCTGCCACAAGAGCCTCGTGCTCGGCGCGCTCACGCTGGCGTGCCTGACGGGCTGATCTCTTGTTGCGATCCTTATTTGCCATCTCTCAAACCCCTCTGGAACGAAATGCCCCTATTCATGTAAACCGGCCTCCCCGTAGGGAAGGCCGGTGGTGTTTCTGGCACGCCGGGAAGGACTCGAACCCTCAACAGGCGGTTTTGGAGACCGCTGCTCTACCAATTGAACTACCGGCGTGTAACGAACGACTCCTATTTTAGCGAGTCTCGCGATGCACGGTGTGCTTACGGCACCACGGGCAATATTTCTTCAACTCCATACGATCGGGAGTGTTTGCCTTATTCTTGTTTGTAGTGTAGTTGCGACGCTTGCACTCTGTGCATGCAAGGGTAACCAGTGTACGCATGAACTCCTCCTGTAGATAGTCACCACCAACGAGACTACCCCGGAGGTGACGCAAGGAGAAACATTACCACCTAACTGGCTTGCGTGTCAACGAATACCTAAGCCAATAGACGCTATCAACAAAACTACAAATGTGGCGGTGGAGACCCGCACGTAGCAGACCAGATCGTGGGCCAAGGGGACCGCAACAGAAGGGGCCTCGGGGAATGCCGCCCCCCACGGACCATCCGGGCGACATCCCTCGAGGCTCCGCTTCGGCTAAGCGCTCCGCCCTTACAGCGCGGCAGCTGCGGAACTCGCGTTTTCCTTCGGGGCGCCGCCCCGAAGGGTTTTGTAAGAGCCCTTCGGGCCGTGACATGCCACTGGCATGTCACGCTCGCTCCCGCCGCGCCGACGGGCGGAGCAGCCTCAGAAGGAGCCCGAGGGATGTCGCCCGGATGGTCCGTGGGGGGCGGCATTCCCCGAGGCCCCTTCTGTTGCGGTCCCCTTGGCCCATCGCATACGTCGCTTAGTAATGCAAAAGGACCCGCACCTTTTTGGTGCGGGTCCTGGCAGTGTGATCTCTACTAGTAAGTACTAGTCAAGAATCGTGGAGACGCGGCCGTCGCCAACGGTGTGGCCACCCTCGCGGATAGCGAACTTGAGGCCCTGCTCCATAGCGATGGGATGGATGAGCTCGGCGTGAATGGTCACGTGGTCGCCAGGCATAGCCATCTCAACCTTGCCGCCGTTGGAGTCGGTGAGCTCCTTGATGTCGCCGGTGATGTCGGTGGTGCGGAAGTAGAACTGGGGACGATAGCCGGAGAAGAACGGGGTGTGACGGCCACCCTCCTCCTTGGTCAGAACGTAAATCTCGCCGGTGAACTTGGCGTGCGGGGTAACCGAACCGGGCTCGCACAGAACCTGACCGCGCTCGATCTGCTCGCGCTTGATGCCGCGCAGCAGGATACCCACGTTGTCGCCAGCCTCGCAGTAGTCCATGGTCTTACGGAACATCTCGATGCCGGTAGCAACGGACTTCTGGGTCTCCTTGATGCCGACGATCTCGACGGGCGAGTTGAGCTTGAGCTGACCGCGCTCGACACGGCCGGTGGCAACGGTGCCGCGGCCGGAGATGGTCATAACGTCCTCGATGGCCATCAGGAAGGGCTTGTCGGCCTCGCGGGCAGGCGTGGGGATGTAGCTGTCAACCTCGTGCATGAGCTCCACGACGGCGTCGTACCACTCTTTGTCGCCCTCAAGAGCCTTGAGTGCGGAACCACGGATGATGGGGAGGTCGTCGCCGGGGAAGTCGTACTCGGAGAGGAGGTCACGGGTCTCCATCTCAACGAGGTCAAGGAGCTCCTCGTCGTCAACCATGTCGCACTTGTTGAGGAAGACGATGATGTAGGGAACGCCGACCTGACGGGCGAGCAGGATGTGCTCGCGGGTCTGAGCCATGGGGCCGTCGGTGGCGGCGATGACCAGGATAGCGCCGTCCATCTGAGCAGCACCGGAAATCATGTTCTTGATGTAGTCAGCATGGCCCGGGCAGTCGACGTGAGCGTAGTGGCGCTCCCAGGTCTCATACTCGATGTGGGCAACGTTGATGGTGATGCCGCGCTGACGCTCCTCGGGAGCCTTGTCGATGGTGTCGAATGCGGCAAAGTTGGCGTTGCAGCCCGGCTCCTCAGAGAGAACCTTGGTGATGGCGGCAGTCAGGGTGGTCTTGCCGTGGTCAACGTGACCAATAGTACCGATGTTTACATGTGGCTTAGAACGATCAAACTTCTCCTTGGCCATGCCGTCCTCCTTTTGAAAGCAACCTTATCTAAGGCCAAATACCCTCTAATATGTTCACGGCACCCGAATGGGTGCCGTTGAAACGCTGGTACCGGTGACTGGATTCGAACCAGTGGCAACACGGGTATGAACCGTGCGCTCTAACCAGCTGAGCTACACCGCCACATGGAGCCCACAACCGGATTTGAACCGGTGACCTCCGCATTACCAATGCGGTGCTCTACCAACTGAGCTATATGGGCAAATCTCTCCTCTTGTGATGCTGAAAGCAAGGGCCGCTACGCGGCGCCTTGCGATAGAACGGGACCCTGTTGGAGAGACGCAGGGCCCCGATGGTTTGAGATGG
>JAFWMI010000033.1 GCA_017513965.1 Atopobiaceae bacterium | reverse complement strand
GGCATCTCGCCCCGGTCCGCCCTCTGTGCGCCATGCTCGGTCGCTGTACTCGGTCGCTACTTGCGGACCCGGTGCTCCTCAACGTGGTGGCCGTTCCAGTTGTGCGCGTACGCCTCGGCCTCTTGCCTCGTGTTGAAGGTGGCGACGATCACGGGGGGATCGCTGTGGCGGATCACTTCGTACACGGTGACCCAGCGCGGGACCCAGTGGCCGCCGGATACCCCGTTGATGGCCTCGTCGCTCTAAACCTGCTTGGCAAAGTCAGTTGCCTATACATACGCGGCGCGGGCACAGCCGTCCCAAACTTTTTTGGGCACTCATGGTGAGACCGAGCCAGTGATGTCAGCCAGTCTTTGTGGGTGGCGGTAACTGTTCTCAAGAGCCGAATGGTTTTCTCCCATAGGTGACTAGAAAATAACCGTACTGTTGATACTTTAGATTAGAATCGTAAAATATAAACATAAAGGAGGGAGGGCGAAATGTTCAGTAAGAATCTCAAATACTATAGACTCAAGTCGGGCTTAACCAAGAAGGCGCTCGCGGAAGCGAGCGGACTGACCCCCATGTCTATAACCTATTACGAGGCTGGCGAGCGTAAGCCTGGCATGGACTCGCTCCTGTCGCTTGCAAGCGCACTCGGAGTGAGCCTTGCTGATTTGTTGCGTCGTCGCAATGCTGAACTCTGCTTTGAGCATGGCGATTTTCGCAAGAGCGCGAGCCTGGGTGCAACTGCTCAGGAGCTTGTGTACGAGTCTGTTGAAGAGTACTTTGGCCGGTTCTACGATACTCTCGAGTGCTTGGGCGGAGATGTGCTGCCGACGGCACCCAAATGTGGGATTCTACCGGCGACGTACGATGTAGAGGCCGACGCAGTTGCAATGAGGCGCCACCTGGGGATTGATATAGTGGGACCTGTTCCGGATTTGGTGGGAATGCTCGAGAATCGAGGCATCCTGTTTATGGCCCTTGAGGACGCCGATAAGCGTTTTAGTGGGATAAACGGATTCGTGGATGCACGGCCATACATTGTCGTAAATGCGTCGATGAGTCCCGAACGAAACCGTTCCACTATCGTTCATGAACTTGCGCATCTCTTCTTCGACTGGGGTGGGGTTACAGGGAAGGCTCAGGAGGATCACGCAACCGCCGTAAGTGGTGCTTTCCTGCTCCCGGCCACCGACGCCATTCGGGAACTCGGTCTTCATAGGCGTGCGATTACTCGAGACATGGAGATGGTCGCACGTGAGTATGGTGTGTCCATGATGCTGCTGGCGAAGCGAGCGAATCTAGCTGGCATCGTTTCGGACGCGGCGTACAAGGCTTTTTCTATCACCGCCTCGAAGAGAGGTTGGCGTAAGGTTGAGCCGAGCAGGATAGAGCCGGAGAAGTCCGAGCTGTTTGAGCAACTCGTGTATCGCGCAGTTTGCGAGGACGACATGAGCATCCAGCGTGGAGCGGAGCTACTGGGGCGGAGTTTTGACGAAGTCGCTTACGAGTGCGAGCTCTGCGGGGTGTAATGCATGACAGAGTTCATCAGCTCAGATACGAACGTGTGGATAGACTTCCATGCAATTGATGCGGTGCACCTGCCATTCAAACTTCCATGTACTTACTTGATGTGGGCCGTAGCTATCGAGGACGAGGTGAAATCTCCCGGTGGACTTCGTGACGAACTGATGTTGAGTGGACTCGTTCCGGTGGAGATTACGAATGAGGAGTTTTGGCTGGCGGACAGCTACACAGACCGCTATGCGGGGATTTCATCCTACGATGCGGTTGCGCTTGCGATAGCCAAGTCCCATGGGATTGTGCTCCTGACCGGAGATAGGCGCCTGCGCCGCGCGGCAGCTGATGAGGGAGTTGAGGTTTTGGGCACAATTGGCGTATTGGATCGGCTGTTCAACGAGGGAATCGTCGACGATTGCGAGTACCGTTCCTACATAAGTGCCTTACTCAAGGTTAACGGTGGGGTTGTGCGTTTACCCGAGAATGAGCTACGCAAACGACTCGAACACTACTAACGTCGCTCACATATTGGCAGATGAGGCAGGAGCAAGGGCAGAAAGTCCGCGTGTTCGTTGTCTGCTCATTATCAGGTCTTCTCCATTCATCCACGTTGCCGGGTCCTGGCTTTCGTTGTCCCCGAGAGTAGGCGCACCTGTTCATAAGGTTTCCGTACGCGGGACACATGTCCGCGCGTGGCGTATTACAGAGCAAGTCAATAAAGAGGCGAGTCCAGAACGGCTTGCATGCGAAAGGAAGCCATCATGACCAAGAACACGACCAACCTCGACCGAATCAACAACACGTCAATGAGCTCGACGACCGACGCCAACTAGTTCGAGCGGCCATCTCTCAGAGGCCTTGTCCCATAGCCAACGGTAGGCCATCGCGCGCCCGTCTGCCTTCGTGGCGCGCGATGGCCTTTTCGCTTGACCCGATGCTTACGAGCCCAAGAGGCAAGGGGGAGCATCCGCTGGCGCCACGACTCGCCCGAGCTGTATAGTGATGGGGAACGAACGTAAGCGGATATTCGTGGAGGAATCAGTTGGTTGAGCTCAAACCCATCACGCAGGACAACTTCGTCGATGCGTTCAACCTCAGGCTCGGCGCCGGACAGGATGAGTTCGTCTCGCGCCCCATACGCAGCCTCGCGCAGGCGTACGTGTACCGCGACCAGTGCCAGCCGTTTGGCATCTACGCCGACGGGAGGATGGTCGGCTACGTAATGGTGATCTATGACTACGACATCCCCGAGTACGACATCTGGCACATGGTGATAGACGAGGCGGAGCAGGGGCGCGGATACGGCAACGAGGCCCTCGACCGGGTCATCGAGTACATCCGCACGAAGCCGTTCGGCGATTCGGACCGCATCGCCCTCACGTGCCATAAGGACAACCACGTCGCGCTGCGGCTCTACGAGAGGAAGGGCTTCCGAGCCACGGGTGCCGAGTACGACGACGAGGTCGAGCTTGCGATATAACAAGCTCAGGAGGGGAGATTGTCATGAAACTCTGCCACGTGACCATCCAGACGGCTCGTTTTGAGGATGAGCTCGATTTCTATACCCGGTATGCGGGTTTGGCCATCCAAAGGGACATGAGGCCCATGGGGCGCAACATGGTGTTTTTGGCTAACGAGAAAGGCGACACGGAAATCGAGATCATCCAGAACGCCGACGCTGCCGATTCGGGGAACGTGAATCTGTCCATAGGATTCGCGGCTGGTGACTTGGATGCACTGCATGCCGAGCTCATCGAAGACGGGCTGCAGCCCACAGACTTCGTTTCTCCAATGCCGTCGGTACGCTTCTTCTTTGTGAGGGATCCGGCAGGGGTCAACGTCCAGTTCATATGAGCGTTAACAATTGCGGGCCCTAAAACCCCTTTGCGAATGGTCAAATCCTCGAATCAGACGGCCTAACCCCTCCGCTTCGGTCCCGTTTGGGCGAATCCGCCCGACGCTGGCGACGTCGTGGCGGCTATGGTCTCCCTTTTTGACTGATTTTGGGGCACGTGAACCGCAAATCGGTCCGAAGGGGTTCACGTGCACATAAGATATCGAATCAAATCGAGATTCATCAGGCATTATGCCGATATCGCATGCCCTTTTTCTGTGCACGTGAACTATTCACGAGCGCTCCCAGTTCACGTGCCCCAAAACGTCCCAAGACGCACATTTCCACACCGCTTCTAGCTGGGACTATACCGCAAACGCATATACTGCGGTGGTGCACGTGCGCACGCTCGAGGACGAAGTCCGCGAACGGGCACCCCACTGCGGGCATTGACCATGCTTTAGGGGTTCCCACGAGGTCAATCCCCCCAAATCCACGATTCGTTTGGTTTGTCGACACAGCTTGGCGGTGGTCCCTATTCCCAAGTCAGCGTGAGGGTGCCGTTCGACACCTTCATGTGGGCCTTCTCTCCCATAAGAAGTGGGTAGTTTGCCTCTGCGTGCCCGGCGGGGAAGCCAAAGGCCACGGGAACGTCAGTATCGGACAAGAACTCGCGGTTGATCATGTCTGCGACGGAGGTGAACTTGCCACCACGGCTCATGCCGTCGTAGTCACTAAGTTCAATGGGGACGTCTGCCCACTCGCCAAACACGATGCCGGCCGCATTGTCCAACGCGCCTTGGTGATCGAGGATCGTAATGAATCTGTGGATGTGCCGCATGTCCTCGCCAACCTCCTCAAGAAACAGGATGTAGGGCTGGTCGAGGCGCGTGCAGTCGTACGCCGTGTCGAGCGTGACCGTGAGCGTTGAGAGGTTGCCTCCAATGAGGATGCCCTCCGCGTCTCCGTCCTTGCTCAACTCTCCAACAGCACATTCGTACGCAGGGACTTCGCCCTTGAGGAGCTGTTTCTCGACTTCCACGCAGTCTTGAGGAAGGTCGCCGAACGAAACGCTCATTGAGGAATGAATCGAGGGGAGCCCCGCCGCGGTCCATGCGGCGTGATACACGGTGATGTCGCTATATCCGATGATTGGCTTTTGCGCGTTGCGTATGGCATCGAGCGAGATGGTGTCCATTACCTCGGAGGCCGCATAGCCGCCGCGCACGCAGAAGATCGCCGCAATGTCTGGGTCTTCCAGCGCCCACATGAGGTCGGACCTGCAGTCCTCGAGCGTGCGTCCCTCGTCGCAAACGTGCTTGCCCTCCACAGGCACATAGCCCCAATCCTTGAGGCCGGCAATCGTCGCGTCCGCCTGCTCCCGGGTGGGGAGGGCAGAGGGGGAGATGACGGCAACCTTGTCGCCCTCCTTGAGGAAGTAGTCCGGGTGCGAGGCGGTCATGTTGGTGTAGCCGGTAGCCTTGCACGTTGAGTCGGCACCTTCCGTAAAGGTCGTCTCCGCCTGCTCTTCGGTCTGTGCCGGTTGGGACTGTGCCGGCGCCGGTTGCTGTTGCGAGCATGCGGTGAGTGGCTGAAGGCCCAGCAGTAGTGCGGCGCATGCCATGCCAACGAGTTTTTTGTTCATTGCGAGCTCCTCTCGTATCCTCTGCGTGAGGTAGTTGAAGCTGATTGGACGGGTCCCTTTGGTTCGATTCGTTACCGTTGCGGGTTGTGTTTGCCGGTTTTGCGACCTTTGCGGGTTGCGTTTGCCGACCTTGCGACCGCTGCGGATAGAATCGCCCGTAGCGATGCTCTTTACGTCATATAATACCCGCAGCGGTCGCCATCCGGTCGAGCCGCGCCCGCAGCGGTCGCCATTCGGTCAAAACCAGTCCGGTCTAGTTGCCATGGGCGTCGAGCGATGCCCGGTACGCCTTCGACGAGAGATGCCAGAGCGCAGCTGCCACAGACACCCGGTCGGAGGGATCGTCTGTGGCAACGTCGACAAACGAACACAGACGCGCCCACGTCTCCGCCATGCGTTCGGGGCTTGCGTCGCGGCCGTCCTCCCAGCCCAAGATCCAACACGTCGCAACCACCACGAGGTCCGCTCGGGCACGTCGCTTCCTTGGCAGCGTGCCAGCCTCCCAGCGCCTTAGGTTGCGGGCGTACGCGGCGTGTGCAACGAGGGGCTTGTCGGTGGCGATGGACCTCGTCACCTCGTAATCGTCCGGGGACACGTTGGTGAACCCATACGTCAGTGCCAAGGTCGCAAGGAATGTGATCGCGCGCCTTCCTCCCACGATTGCCATGTCTGCGCCCGGCTTTCTCCCTGCGTCCATGGATCCCGAGAACGAGAGCTCCGCGCTCACGCCAATGGGCAACACGGGCCGGACGACGTCGAGCAATCCTCTTACGAACTCGCTGTATGGCATCCCTGGCTCGTGCATCGTATACACCTGTCCCCTTTGTTAACGCGCCGCCTGAGAAAAGCGTATCACGCATGCGTCGCATCCGTTGCGCGAGTGCCCTGCAGGGGGTCTGATTTGTCCTTGACAGCACCCGTACGATGGAAGGACGAACGGCGCGACGACTGGCGAAAGGGGAGCACGATGGAAGAGAAGAGGAATCCCATGCCTGCTGACGAGGACGTCACGGCCCTGAGCGAGGAGACGGTCGCGATGCTGGAGGCAGACGCGGGCGAGGGCGTAGAGGACACCGCCGAGGCCAAGGCCGTCAACGAGGCCCTGCGCTCCGCGCCGCGGCCCAAGACCAAGAAGCGATCGAGCCGCTCGCGCGCGCGGCGCGCGGACGCCTCCACCGTCATGCTCACCGGCGACCCGGTGCGCATGTACCTCAAGGAGATAGGCAAGGTGGACCTGCTCACCGCCGCCGAGGAGGTGGACCTCGCCATGAAGATCGAGGC
>JAFWMI010000312.1 GCA_017513965.1 Atopobiaceae bacterium | reverse complement strand
TCGCCAACCAATGAGGGACGGTCCCCGTTTGGTTAATTCGCGAATTAACCAAACGGGGACCGTCCCTCATTGGTTGGGCATCATTGGCCTGGTTGCTATTCGCCCTCAAAGGTAACGCCGCGCAGGAAGAAGTGCTCCACCTTGCGCAGAATGAGCGTGTACCACAGGTCGGTCTGTGACTGCGGCCTCACCAAAATCGTGCGCACGCCGGCCAGGTTCCCCGCGATCATGTCGGTGAACAGCTGATCGCCCACCATCACGGCCTCGCTCGCACGCACCCCCATGGTAGAGAGCGCGTGCTTCACGGCCACGGGCGCCGGCTTCATGGCGTGGTGCACCACCTTGCATCCCAGCTCGGCCGCCGAGGCGCACACCGCGTTGGTGTGGAAGTTGTTCGAGACCATGCACGTGCTAATGCCCACCTCATGAAGCTGCCCGATCCACTCGAGCACCTCGGGCGGCGCCACCTTGGTGTCGCGCGGAACCAGCGTATTGTCACGATCGACCAGCACGCAGCGCACGCCCTCGTCTACGAGCTCGTCAACGTCGATGCGATCCACCGACGTCACATACCGGCTCGCGCCTATGAGCGCCATGCTACTCGCCCTTCTCTGCCGTGGCGTTGGACGACGAGCCGCCTTGGGCCTCCGCCAACTCCTCCAACGCCTTGGCATAGGCCGCGTCATGCTCCTCGTACGTCTTGGTGAACGTGTGATTCGAGTAATCCCCGTTCTCGATGATGAAGAAGAACAGGTACTCGGTGTCCGCAGGCTCCATCGCCGCCTCGAGCGCCCACATGCTGGGCGAGCAAATCGGCGTGGGAGGAAGCCCACCGTTGAGGTACGTGTTGTATGGGCTCTCCTTCTTCAGGTCGTCCGCCGTAGCAGCGCCATTGGTCACGTAGCCCATCGTCGCGTCGCTCTGCAGGTACATCCCCGAATTGAGGCGATTGTAAAACACCGACGAGACCAACGGTCGATCATCCTCGTTTATGGCTTCCTTCTCGATGATCGACGCCAGCTTGAGCAGGTCGTAATTGTTGATGTTGAGGTTGTCGTACCGCTTGTTGAGCTTCTCGCACGCGCCCTCCATGTCGAGCGAGTGCATCTCGCCCGCATATTGCGTGAGCATGCTGCGAATCACCTTGTCCGCCGTGGGCTTTTGCCCGGCGAAGTCGTAGGTCTTGGGATACAGGAAGCCCTCGAGCGAGTCCTCGCCCACGCTCTTGAGGAACGGATACTCCTTGGTGTAGTTGGACGCCTTTGCCTGGGCCAAGAACTCCTTTGCCGGAATGCCCAGCTGCTGCTCCACCTGCTGCGCCGTCTGCGTTACCGTGAGTCCCTCTGGCACCTGGAGCTTGCCTTCCGTAGAAGTGGAACCCGCCGCAAGCTGACGAACCACCTCAGCCGGATCCATGCCCGTCACAAAGGAATAGGTGCCGCTGTGCAGGTTTTGGTCGGCGTTTTGGTCCTGCGCCGCCTGCCTAAAGTCCCTGCTGCTGTGGATAACACCAGCGTCGAGCAGGATGTTGATGATGTCCGAGCCAGACGAACCCTCGGGAATCACCACGGTAACCGCCTGGCCGTCCTCCACGCGTGCGCCCTCGTAGGGATGTAACAGGTGACGAACCAGGAAGAACCCGCCTACGCCAAGCGCCAGAACAAGCACGACAATGATCGCGATCACGCCGCCCGAGAGACCCCGCTTGCGCGGCGCCGCATGCGATGCCACGTGCTTGCCACGATACGGTCGCCTCGAAGAGCCACGCACCGGCTTGCGTCCGCGCGTGTTGCCAACCTTGCGCGTACGCTGAGCCATGGGATTGGTCGCCGAGAGCGATCCGGTGGAATCGTTCGACCGTTTGCTGGGACGACGATCGGACGTCGTGCCGCGTGTCGTCCCCTGTTCAGAGCTATATTCGCGTGACGTACGTCGCTTACCGCGCGACCGCCGGTCCCCGCGTTGTTGAGCCGTTGGCATGACGTACCCTCACTTCTTTCGTGCGTCGAGCCACGTCTGCAAGAAAAGAGAGGCGGCGACCATGTCGACCTTGCCTCGCATGCGCTTCTCGCTCAGACCTTGTTCCCATAGGATACGCTTGGCTTCGCGCGAAGAAAGCCGCTCATCCACAAATTCCAGAGGAATACCGCAAGTATTCGAGATGTTATGTGCTATGTGCATGATACGTTCGGCTTGTGGGCCAAGCTCGCCCGCGAGCGTCCGAGGACAACCACACACCAAGACGTCTGGCTCGTGATCCTCCAAAACGCGTCGCCACGTGCGGGCATTCGCAATCACCTCATTGGTGGGCAGCACACAAACGGGCGACGCCACCATGCCGGTGGCGTCGCTCACGGCAATGCCGCATCGCACCTCACCAATGTCGAGCGCGAGCGCCCTCACGCGCCCACAGCCGTCTTCGCGGCTTCGAGCGCCTCGTCCACGCCAGACGCGTCACGTCCGCCCGCCTGCGCCATGTTGGGCCTACCGCCTCCGCGGCCGCCCACGAGCGGGGCCATGGCACGCACCACGTCACCGGCGTTGAAGCCGGCCTTTACGGCCGTGTCGGTACCGGCGGCGAGTAGCGCGACCTTGCCGTCCTCGCCCACCGACGCCAGCACGCAGGCGCAGGAGAGCCCCAGCTTGTCGCGCACCGTGTCCCACACGCCGCGCAGGTCCTTGCCACCCACGCCATCCAAGCGCGCGCACACCAGCTTGTAGGCGCCCATGTCCAGCGCACCCGCGATGGCCTCGGCAACCTTGTTGGACGAGCCGCCGGTAAGCGCCTCGGCAATCTTCTTCTGCGCCTCGCGCACCTCGTGCTGCAGCTGAACCAAGCGTGCCATCACGTCCACCGGACGGCACTTGAGCGCGTTGGCAACGGCATCCAGCTCGGCCAGCCGCTCGTCGAGGAACGAGATGGCCCCCACGGAGGTCACCGCCTCGATGCGTCGGGCGTTCGCACCCACAGAGCCTTCCGAGACGATCTTGAACAGGCCGACCTCGGCCGTGTTGCGCGCATGCGTGCCACCACACAGCTCGCGCGAGAACGGCTTGTCGCTCGCACCCGTGGAAACCACGCGCACCACGTCGCCGTACTTCTCGCCAAAGAGCGCCACCGCGCCGGATGCCCGCGCCTCGTCGATGCCCATCACCTGGGTCACGATGGGCTCGGCCGCGAATATCTCGGCGTTCACCAAGCCCTCGATGCGTGCGAGCTCCTCGCTGGAGAGGGCCTCAAAATGCGTGAAGTCAAAGCGCAGACGCTCGGGCGCCACCAGCGAGCCCGCCTGGCTCACGTGCTCGCCCAGCACGATCTTGAGCGCCGCGTCCAGCAGGTGCGTGGCCGTGTGGTTGCGACGAATGAGCTCGCGACGTCCGCGCTCGATGGCGGCGCGAACAACGTCGCCCACGCGCAGCGTGCCCTCAACGAGCGTGCCCACGTGCGCATAGAGGTCGCCCTCCTGATGGGTGGTGTCGTTCACGTCCACGAGCACGCCCTCGGCCGCAAGCGTGCCGGTGTCTCCCACCTGACCGCCCATCTCGGCATAGAACGGCGTGCGGTCAAGCACCACCTGCACCTCGTCGCCCTGCTCGGCGACGCCTACCGACTCGCCGTCGCGCACGATGGCGAGCACGCGTGCACCCTCCGCCACGTCCTCGTCGTAGCCACAGAACTCCGTGGCGGGAAGCTCGCCAGAAAGCGTGGTCCAGGCGTTGTGAAAAGCGCCCCACGCGTCGCGGTTGGCCGCGGCACGCGCACGCTCGCGCTGGTCTTCCATCGCCGCCTCGAAGGCTGCCATCTCTATGCTCGCACCGCGATTCTCGCAGATCTCGCGCGTGAGGTCCACGGGGAACCCATAGGTGTCGTGCAGTGTGAAGGCAACCTCGCCGGGCAGCTGCTCGCCCTCGGCGATCTTGTCCAGCTCGGCCTCCAGCAGCGCCTCGCCCTTGTCGAGCGTCGCGTTAAAGCGCTCCTCCTCGGCCGAGACAATACCATCGATGAGCGCGGCATTCTGTACCAGCGCGGGATACACGTCACCCATGATGGCGCGCACCTCCTGCGCGTACTGCGTGAGGAAGGCGCCCTCGATGCCCAGCAGCCTGCCGTGATACACGGCACGACGCAGCAGGCGACGCAGGATGTAGCCGCGTCCCTCGTTGGAGGGCAGGATGCCGTCGCCGATCATGAACGTGACCGCGCGCGAGTGGTCGGCGATTATGCGCAGGCTGCGGTCGGCACCCGTCGCCTTGCCGCCATAGGTCTTGCCCGAGAGCTTCTCGCCCACGCCCAAGAGGCTGCGCAGCACGTCGCCCTCGTAGTTTGAGTGCTGGCCCTGCATGATGGCGCTGATGCGCTCCAGACCCATGCCCGTGTCCACGTTGCGGTGTGGCAGCTCCGGCATGGAGCCATCCTCCTGACGATCGTACTGCGTAAAGACGAGGTTCCAAAACTCGAGGTAGCGGTCGCAGTCACAGCCCGGCGCGCAGTCCGGCTCGCCACAGCCAAACTCCTCGCCCTGGTCAAAGTAGATCTCGGAGCAGGGACCGCAGGGACCGGTGGGTCCTGCCGCCCAAAAGTTGTCCTCCTCACCCAGGCGCGTGATGTGCGTGGGGTCTGCGCCGTATTTGGTCCACAGCGCAATGGACTCGTCGTCGTCGGTGAACACGGTAAAGTACAGGCGGTCCAGGGGCAGGCCCAGGTGCTCGGGAGCCGTGCAAAACTCAAGCGCCCAATGGATGGCGTCTTCCTTGGTGTAGCCACCAAAGGCGAAGTTGCCCAGCATCTCAAAGAAGGAGAGGTGGCGGGAGTCGCCAATGTTGTCGATGTCGTTGGTGCGCAGGCACTTCTGACAAGAGCACGCGCCAATCTCGCGCATGGTCTTGAGGCCCTGGTAGTACTCCTTGAACTGGTTCATGCCCGCGTTCGCGAGCAGCAGAGACGGGTCCTCGGGAATAAGCGACGAGGAGGGATAGCGCTTGCAGCCCTTCTCCTCGAAGAAGTCCAGGAAGTCCTTGCGGATCTGTGCCGTCGTCATGTACTTGATGCTGGTGCTCATGGGTCTCCTTGCTTCGCCCGTTGTGGAACCATGGCATTGTAGCAGAACAGCACCGCAGGCACACGCTGCAACGAAGGGGGCAGTCCTCCTCACATGCAGGAAGACTGCCCCCTCGATTGCTGTGTCTGATTGTTATGCCCTTTGGCTACAGGCCCGTGCCGGCGGGATCGATCTTGTCGTGGATGCGCGCAAGCGTGCGGCGCAACAGTCGCGACACCTGCACCTGCGAGACACCCAACTGCTTGGCAATCTCCGCCTGCGTGAGCCCCTCCTCAAAGCGCATGCGGATGATGTCCTTCTCGCGCGCCGAGAAGTCGCGCACCGCATCCTCGAGCAGCATGCGATCGTCGGACGAGTTGAGCTCGTCGTCCTCGGCGGCGTACTGGTCCAGTACCGAAGGCGTGTCCTCGTCGCCCTCGCCCGCACCCTCCAGCGGCACGGAGCTGTAGGCACTCGACGACTCCATGGCCTCCAGCACGTCGTCCACGCTCACGCCAAGGCTATCGGCGATCTCGTCCACCGAGGGAGCGCGATGCAATTCGTGCGAGAGTTCCTCCGAGACCTGCGTGACCTTGGCCGAGAGCTCCTGCAGTCGGCGCGGCACCCGCACCGACCAGCCCTTATCCCTAAAATGGCGCTTTATCTCGCCCATGATGGTGGGCGTCGCGTACGTGGTAAACTCCAGTCCGCGCGAAGGGTCAAAGCGGTCGATGGCCTTGATCAGGCCAATCGTGCCCACCTGGACCAGGTCCTCGATGGGCTCGCCCCTGTTCTTGAACTTCGACGCAAGGTAGCGCACGAGGTTGAGATGGTTCACGACCAGCTGGTTGCGCGCCTCCTCGTCACCCTCCTCCTTGTAGCGACGAAAGAGCTCGCGCGTGCGGGCCTTGTCCCATGCCAAACCGCCTCGCGGCAAACGCGCGCGCGACCTCGTGGTCGTCGCATCGCTTTTGGTCATGAACGCCCTCCCACCAACTTGGTAACGCGCAGCACGGAATCCTCCGCATCAAACTCACAGGAGTCGCTCACCGCCTGGAGCAGCAGCCGAGCGAGGCCGATGCTCTCGGTAAGGGCCGGATCCTCGTCCGGCTCCGCCTCCCCCAGCGAGAACGACATATGCAGGGCGTCGTCTGCAACCACGAATGACATCTCGCACAAGGTGGGTCGCGTGGCACAGGCATACACGAACGCCTCTTCCGCCGCCATGCGGGCATCCTCTACCTCGTCCACGTTCATCGAGCACAGCACGGCAAGGTTTGCCGCCATCATGCGCACGGAGCGTGCGAACGTCGCCTCGGGCGGCACGGAAAGTCGGATGATAGATTCTGTCATGGGTGCCTACTCAGCGTCGGAAGCGGAATCGTCGCTGGAACCATACGTAAAGTACGTATTATGACGCGGCTCCTCGGGCTCTGCCGCAGGCTCGGGTGCAGACTCGGGCTCCGGTGCAGGCTGTGCGGCGGCATCCTCCGCGGCAGTCGTGCCGCCCTTGGCCGCGAGCTTGCGACGATGACGACCCTTGCCGCCGCCGGTGAACTTGCCCACCACGCCGGCCACGCCACTCACGGCGCTGTTGGCCGCCTTGGACACGGTGCTCGTTACGTTGGAGGCCGTGTCGGTGACCGAAGAGACGTCCACCAGGATGTCGTTGACGGAGGCGAGGTCCACGGTAACTACATCAATTGCGGTACCGGCCTTCTCCACAAGCGGCTGAATCTGCTCGATGGTTGGCTCGAGGTCGGTGACCATGCCGTCCACCTTGGCAATGATGGGCTGGACCTGCTCGATGGTCTCGTTGGCATTGGTGGCAATGTCGCCCACCTGCTTGGTAAGGTCGTCCACGCTGGCGCGCGCCTTGCGAATAGTGAGGGCGAGCTCGATGATTGCCCAGATGCCCGCCACGATGAGCAGCTCAAGAACAATGCGGAGGATGTTCATCTCCCTTGGCCTTTCTACGTAGATGCTAAGCGCCCGCCATCCGGCCGCGACGCATGGTTATTGCTATTCTAGCCCAAATTCGCACGGTCGCGCGCGACGGCCTCCAAACGCCACGCTTCCCACCCACGAGGACCCGGCGTATAGAAAGCCCCGTGCTCGAGTCCGTCGGGCAAGTATTGCTGTTCTACCCAACCCTGTGGAAAGTTATGCGGGTACAGATACGCCCCATACTCGTCCGAACCCGGCCGATGGCGATCGCGTAGATGGTTGGGCACCTCACGTCGGGGGCCGCTTCTCACCTCGGCAAGCGCCGCGTCTATGGCCGCCTCCGCCGCGTTGCTCTTAGGCGCCAAGCACATATATATAACTGCCTGTGCCAGGTTGATGCGGCATTCGGGCAGGCCGATGACCTCGGTCGCCTTGAAGGCAGCCTCCGCCACCAGCAGCGCCTGCGGGTCTGCGTTGCCAATGTCCTCGGATGCCAGAATAAAGATGCGACGCGCAATGAACTTGGGATCCTCACCCGCGTCTATCATGCGGGCGAGCCAGTAGATCGCGGCGTCTGGGTCGGACCCACGCATGGATTTAATAAACGCCGAAATTATGTCGTAGTGCATGTCGCCGCTCTTGTCGTATGCCAGCCCATGGCGCGGGTTTGCCTCGCGCACGTGCTCGAGCGTAATGACGAGCGGCTCGTTTGGGGCCTCGGGTGGCACGCCGGCAGGTGCGGCCATTTGGCTTGCGAGCTCCAGCGAGGTGAGCGCCGCGCGAGCGTCGCCACCCGCCAGCGTTACGATCTCGTTCAGTGCGTCAGGCTCCAGCGCAAAGGCACCGGCCAGGCCGTTTTGGTCCTCGAGCGCACGCGACACCAGCGTGCGAATCGCCCTGTCGTCCAACGGCTGCAGCTCCACCACGCGCGAGCGCGAGATGAGTGCCGAGTTCACCTCAAAATAGGGGTTCTCGGTCGTGGCGCCAATGAGCACCACCGTGCGGTTTTCCACGGCATGCAGCAGCGCATCCTGCTGCGAGCGGTTAAAGCGGTGGATCTCGTCCACAAACAGAATGGTGCGCTGACCGGTGGCGAGCAGGCGCGAATCGGCGGCCTCAATCTCGCGGCGCAGGTCCTTAACCGTGCCCGTTACAGCGCTCACCTCCACAAACGCGGCGTGTGTGGTGTTGGCCACGATGCGTGCCAAGGTGGTCTTGCCCGTGCCGGCAGGCCCATAGAGCAGCACGGACGAGAGCGTGTCGTGCTCGATGGCCACGCGCAGCCAGGAGCCTGGGCCCACCGCCTGCTCCTGACCCACATATCCATCGAGGGTAAGGGGACGCATGCGCGCCGCCAGAGGGGCGTTTTGGTTGCGCGTGCGCCGTTCTATGCTAGTAAAGAGAGTTTCCATGTGCTCCATTGTAGCGCGTGCGAACGCCGTTCGCAGCGAGGGGGCGGGTGTCCCTCGGTGATGCGATTCTCAGCGGGACGGCCCCGAGATTCGCCGGGTTTGCGCTCGCCGAGGGTGCGTCCGCCGGTTTTGCGCTCGCCGAGGGTGGGCGACCCTCGGTGATGCATTTCTCAGCGAATCGACCCCCGGGATTCGTCGGCTTTTCGCTCGCCGAGGGTGCGTTCGCCGACTTTCCACTCGCCGAGGGTGCGCGACCCTCGGCGCTGCGATTCCCGGCGAATCGGCCCTCAACGAACGCAGAGCCAGCGGAAAAAACCTCAGCGAAGCAAATCCCAGCAGGCGGACCCTCGGTGATGCAAATCCCGGCGACACCACCCTCGGGGATGCATTTCTCAGACAAAAACGTACGGACCCATGCATAAAAAATGCCAAACGCCTTTTTCAGCCAAC
>JAFWMI010000032.1 GCA_017513965.1 Atopobiaceae bacterium | reverse complement strand
AGCGTCTGCAAGATTCGCCGAGACGAGAGGCCCTGTACCAAGCCGTCACGCACAGCGAGCGTCAGTGGCATGACGGCCTTGCGACCGATGCCGCAGCAGGCATCGCAGAAGTGCGGAAACGCTATGGCCTATAACGCCCTATGGACCTCAGACGCTCAGCACGACCTCGACGTGGCTGTATCCTACCTAACAGAGGGTGTCGGCATGCCGACGGCAGCATCAAAGCTGCTTAACGACATCGAGAGCCAAATTGACACGCCTCGCACATTTCCCAAGGCACACGAGCGTGTTCGCGACGGCCTCCTAGCCACACGCGGGTACCGCAAGGCGATGGCGGACCCCTACCTCGTTTTGTATCTGGTGGATACCGAGCATAGCGAGGTCGTTATCACAAACATCGTGCACGGCTCGCGAGGCTACGCGCATCTGGTCTAGCCGAAAGAAGCGCATCCACACCCCCCGTGCTACACTACTGCCATGGGATACAAGACGTACACATGTCCAAATGCGCGCAAGTGCGGTGGCTGCGAATGGCTCGCCGTGCCATACCCCATACAGCTTCGCCGCAAGCAACAGGCCATGGAAGAGCTCTTTGCCGAGGTCGTGGAGCAGGACGGCGCCGTGCTTGCCCCTGTGGTCGGCATGGACGATCCCATCGCGTACCGACACAAGGCCGCCTCCCCCTACGCGCCCGGAAAACGGATGCGCTGTGGGTTCTACGAGCGGGGCACGCATCGCATCGCCTACTGCGCGCACTGCCTCACGGAGGCGCCGGGCGCACGCGAGCTGCTCTGTGACGTAGCGCGCGCAGCCGACCGTCTGCACATTCCCGCCTACCAAGAGGACCGTGGCACCGGCGTCCTACGCCACGCCGTGGTACGCACGGGCTATGCGACCGACGATGTCCTGCTCACGCTCGTAACCAATGGGCCGCGCCTGCCTCGCGCAAACCAGCTCGTAGGCGCCCTGCGCACGCAACATCCCGAGCTCACCAGCATCGTGCAAAACGTCAACGACCGACGCACCAACGCCATTTTGGGCACGCGAAACAAGACGCTCTTTGGCCCCGGCATCATGCACGACGCCCTGCTGGGCTGCACGTTTGAGATTGGGCCCGTGAGCTTCTTCCAAACCAACCCAGCCCAAACCGAGGTGCTCTACGAGCTTGCCCTTGAGGCCGCGCAAGGCGCCACCACACTCCTCGACGCCTACTGCGGCACAGGCACCATCGGCATCTGCGCAGTTCATCGTGCCCAAAAGCAGGGAAACGCACTCCTGGTCACGGGCGTTGAGTGCGTAAGCAACGCCGTGAGCTGCGCCAAGCGCAACGCACGTGCCAACGGTCTGCAAGACCAGTGCCACTTCGTGTGCGCAGACGCCACGGAATGGATGGCGAAGCAAAAGCAGTCGTCGTTTGACGCGATAATCCTGGATCCCCCGCGCGCAGGCTCCACCAAGAGCTTTCTTGAGGGTGTCTCGCGCCTAAAGCCAAAGCGCGTGGTATATGTCTCGTGCAACCCCGTCACACAAGTGCGCGACCTTGCGCTGCTACGCGCTACGGGCTACCGCGTTACGCGCATAACGCCCGTAGACATGTTCCCGCACACCAAACACGTGGAGACGGTGGCAGTGCTTACGCATAGCGGCGACTCGTCAGACTCAAGAGCGTCCTGAGGTGCGAAACATGCGAAATAACGGCAAACATATAATCCTCCTATCCGTCGCCCTGGCGGCCGCGCTCGTATGTGCGGCCTGCTCTTCGACCTCCCCTGCAGGTGGGCCAATCGGACCATCCTCAACGAACGAGACGAACGCCACCGTCCAAGAAGAGCCCACCGAAGCGCAGACGTCTCCCAAAACGGATGACCCGGCAAACACCGCGGTGGATTTTGACCACGAGTTGGACTCGTACAAGCCGCACAAGGACAAGTACAACTTTTACTTTACGTACAAAACCGTCCACGCGTGGTGGGATGCGGTGGCGCTGGGAATGGAAGAGGCCCAGAGGCAATTCCTCGACAAGGGCATCGTGATTACCTACGAGTACATGGCGCCAAACGGGGCCTCTGCCGAAGACCAGGCCCAAAGACTCAGCGCCGCACAACAGGGCAACTACGACGTGATTGGCGTAGACGTCGCAGATGAGGCGGTCATCTCCCCGATTCTTGACAAGATGGTGGATTCTGGAACCAAGGTGATGACCTTCTCGAGTTCTGACGCCGCGAAGGGCTGCAAGCGCATTGCCTACGTGGGCAACACGCACAACTATCAAGACGGCGCAGACCTAACCGAGGCGCTCTGCGAGAAGCTCGGGCACAAGGGAAAGGTCGCCATTCTGGTGGGAAGCGTCGGCGCACCCTGCCACGAGGACCGCGCAAGGGGCGCCAAGGACACCATCGCAAAATACCCCAACATGGAGCTTGTCGCGACGGAGTACGACTTGGACTCCGTGGATCTGGCGTACGACCTCACCTTGCAGATCTTGAAGGATTGTCCGGACCTGGACGGCATCGTTTGCTGCAACATGAGCAATCCTGTTGGAGCCGCCCGCGCCATCACGCAAAAGAAGAGCGACTCCGTAATCGTGGGCATGGATCACGACGAGGAGGCCCTGCGCTACCTAGACGACGGCATCATCTATTGCCTCGGCGTGCAGGATTGCTTCTCGATTGGCTTCGACACGATTCAAACCGCCGTTAAGATCGCGGACGGCAATACGCCCGGCGAGCTCTTTCCCGAGCAGACAGACGAGCCCACCACGGTCATCTATCAAAAGGATGCGGCATTGATGCTTGAGTTGTTGTACGGTGAGATCTCATGAGTCCAAAGAAGCGCATAACGAGCAAAACCATCGTGCTAACGGCCATCATAGGCAGCCTGTTGGTAATGGGCATGGTGACCATCAACGCCGCACGGTCAGCGAGACAGGCAAGCATCGCAACGGACGAAGCGGTCTCGGCAGTCAGCTCCTTCTACCTTGAGGCCATGGCAGCCCGTCGGTCGCAGATCATCACAAACCTCATCAACAACAGCTTTGACCAAATGGAAAAGGCCGTGTCCTTTATCGCAGACAAGAACGTCGGCTCTCTGGAGGAGCTGCGCAGTAGTCTTGGGACGGCCAAATCGTTGCTCGGGCTCAACAGGTTTGCGCTGGTAGACGAAGACAATGTCGTGTACACGCAGTACACGACCTACACGGGCGGCAGCAGATACGCGTTTTTGTCGGACGACCATTTGGAAGGCAGGATCATCAACACCGTTTCTCTCTACGGCTCCTCCAAGCAGCTCTGCCTCGCCATCCCAACCACGGATCTGTCCATTATGGGAAAGCGCTACAAGGCCTGCTTCGTTCTGTTCGACATTGACGATATCGTCGACTTGCTGCCATTTGGCGACCAGGGCAACACGTACTACGCCCTGTATTCAAGCAACGGAACAAACCTGTCTGGCGCCGAGCTTGGCCCCATCATCTCAAAGCAGAATTTCCTCGACGCAATAAAGGGCGTCGTCTCGGAGGACCTTTGGGAGGAGCACTGCCAAAACTTTGCAAACGGACGGGGAGCTGCCTTTTCGTTTACGTTCAACAAGGCGGAGGAAACGGTGTGCTACGCCCCCATAGCGCATACGGGTTGGGAGGTGACCGTCCTCATTCGCGAGAGCGTTATTCAGGATCAGATTCGAGACATCAGCAACAAGAACCTCGAGGACAGCACGAACCAGCTTGTGTTTGCGATCGTGTCGGTACTTACGCTCACCATCGTCCTCCTGCTTGAGTTTAGGCAGCTCTCAAAGGAGCAGCTCGAAGAGGAGCAGCAGGTAAGCAATGCTTTTCGCAACATGGCAAACACGGACGCGCTCACCGGCGTGCGGAACAAGCACGCCTACACGGAGCACGAGGCCGCCATCAACAGGCAGATACAGGCGGGCGCGTTGCAAAAGCTGGCCGTGGCGGTGGGCGACATCAACGGACTCAAGCATGTGAACGATTCGCAGGGACATGCAGCGGGGGACCAGCTGATCAAAGACGCCTGTTCCCTGATTTGCGAGTGCTTCTCTCATGGAGCCGTGTTCAGGATTGGCGGCGACGAGTTTGCCGTCATTCTTCAGGGGAGGGGCTACGACACGATGCTCGACGTGGTAGACGAGCTAAATCGCAAGGTCGAGGAAAACATACGCACGGGCGCCGTGGTCGTGTCGATTGGCTATTCCGTGTTGGGCCAAGGGGACCGGCAGCTACGCGATGATTTTGAGAGAGCCGACCAGATGATGTATGAGCGGAAGAAGGAGCTTAAGGCCATGGGCGCAACGACGAGTCGCCTTTAAACCAGTCGTCAAGCGCGTTTCCCTTGGTTGGTTCGCAAACACGTATACTTAACCCTACGTTATCTTTACTGGTGAGGGGTTTACGTGGACCGCACGTCAAGGGAGAGTGCAAGCGTCGCATGGCCTTCCGTGCCCATTGCGCTATGCGTCTTTGTTATGTTTGTTGGCTTCGTCGCATTCCTCGCCGCACGCCCCAACCTCTCTGGCGGCCGTGAGCACGCGCGCGTAGCCATGGATGTTGACCTGAGCGAAGGCTGGGTTACGCCGGACGGCACACCCGTAACGCTCAGCGCCCTCAATAGCATTCCCAACTTCGACACGGACGGCGCCACCATATGCTCCAAGCTCCCCCACTCCATTGAGGCGGGGGCCGAGCTCAATTACGTGAGCAAGAATCTCACCATTCATCAGTACTACGACGACGAAGAGGTCTACACCATCGACCCCGACCAAGCGAAGTTCGGCATTCCGTACGCCACGCGCTTCGACTTTACCCCGCTCACCTCGACGGATGCGGGAAAGACCATTACGTTGCGCATCAAGCCCCTGTACAGCGACACCGCCTCGCAGATCCTCGACATGCGTATCTCGGGCACCAGTCCATACATCCAGCGATACGTAAAGGCCCACGGAGCCGCGTTTGTCATCTCCCTCGCCATTGCCTTTATTGGCCTCGCCGTGCTCTTTCTCCATGCGGCGTTGCGTCAGATGAGCAACAATCAGCTCGACCTGCTCTCCCTTGGATGCGTCTCCATTCTTTTGGGCATATGGTCGGCTGCGCAAACGCTGGTGTTTGAACTGGTGACGGGGCTTTCCGCACTCTCTTGCGCCCTCGAGTACATTGCCCTGTTGTTCTCGCCATTTCCCACCATCTGCTTCGCAGCATCGCTCATTCGTCCTCCGCACATGAGGCGATTCAAGTTCGTGGGTCTTCTGGGCCTCGTCGCAACGCTCTGCGTTACCCTTACGTACGTTACGGTCTGCGGCAAAACCATGCACGACGCGCTCGTCGCCACGCACGCATATCTCGTGCTGAGCGCGGCGCTCATTGCGGCCATGGTGGTGGAAGCCGTTCGCTCAAGCGACTACAGCATACGTGCGCACCTGGTGCGCACCAACTGGACGGTGCTCGCGACCTTCTTGCTCTTTGCGGTGTGCGCCTCAATCGACCTCGTCGTCTTTATGGTCACCTCGCGCGGCGCCTCCGACCCCGCGTTCTTCTCGCGCATTGGCCTGTTGGTGTTTATCGTCGCGCTTGCCGTAGAAGCGTTTAAGGCGAGCATCACCTTTGTAAGACGCGCGAATCAAACGCAGATGATCGAGCACATGGCATACACCGACACGCTCACGGGCATTGGCAACCGCACCTCATGGCAGCGCACGCTAGAGGAGGTTGAGAGCACCCTCGCCGACAATCTCATTGAGGATGTTATGGTGTGCCAGCTCGACCTCAACTTTCTCAAACGCGTAAACGACACGTACGGTCACACCGCCGGTGACAACTACCTCAAGAGTGCCGCCGATATTATCAACCGCTCGTTTGGCACCGAGGGCACCTGCTTTCGCACGGGCGGTGACGAGTTTACCGTAATTTTGGTGGGCGACTCGCTTGAGTCGCGCCTCGCCCTATGCACCGAGCTGTTCAACACGTCCATACAAGAGCAGCGGCAAGACGACCACGTACGTGTCTCCATCGCCATGGGTTGGGCGACCGTAAGCGAGACGGAGGAGCGAAGCGTCGCCGCAGCACAGACGCTCGCCGACACGCGCATGTACGCGCACAAGCGCGAAATGAAGGCCGAGCGCGTGGACTAGTCTTGCGTGCCCTCGGGATCGATGCGTACCGTACCGTTTTCTTGTACGTGAACGCGACCTTCGGCAAGAAGCTGGATGGTGTCGGAATACAACCGATGCTCGATCTGGTGGATGTGCTCCTCCAGCTCGTCGACCGTCCACCCCTCCTCCACGGCAAGCGGCTGCTGAGCGATGATGGGGCCACAGTCGTACTTGTCGTCGGCAAAATGCACCGTTACGCCCGTTACCTTAACGCCGTAGTCGTAGGCGTCCTGAATGGCATGGGCGCCTTTAAAGCTGGGAAGCAGCGCCGGGTGCAGATTGACCACGCGATTGGGGAACGCCGCTAGGATGGGGTCGTGCACCATGCGCATATAGCCGGCCATGATTACGTAGTCCGCACCATGAGCCTTGAGCTCGGCCGCAATCACTTCGTCGGCAAGCATGGGGTCGGCATAGATCTCTTTGGAGAGCGTCATGGTTTGCAGGCCGTGCTTCTCGGCGCGCTTGAGGCCATAGGCGCTGGGACGCGACGAGACCACGAGCACGATGGACGCATCGAGCGTGCCCTCTTCAATGCGGTCGATAATCGCCTGCAGGTTGGTGCCCGACCCAGACAGCAAAACGCCCAACTTGATGCTCATAACGCTCCTTTCGTCACGAAGGGGACAGTCACCCTGTGTGCAGGGGGACTGCCCCCTTCGTTGCTAGCAATACGTTACCGTGCCGATGCCGGCCACAACCTTGCCCATGGGGAAGGTTTCCAAGCCCTCGGCAGCAAGGGCAGCGCTCACCTGCTCAGCGTCTTCAGCCGCGCAGATTACGCTCATGCCCACGCCCATGTTAAAGGTCTTGTACGCCTCGTCCGGGGTGAGCTGAGCCTCGCGCACCATGTACGTGATCACGGGCGGCACGTCCCATGCGGGCCCATCCTCGCCACCGCGATACACCACGGCATCCAAGTTTGCGGGCAGCGCACGATTGAGGTTCTCGGTAATGCCACCACCGGTGATGTGTGCCATGGCGTGAATGGGTGCTCCCGCACGCAGCGCACGCACCAGCGCGCCTGCATAGATGGTCGTGGGACGCAACACGGCGTCGGCAAGGGATTCGCCGCCCAGCTCGTCGAGCGGCTCGCACAGCTCATCCACGCTCTTGCCCTCAATGGCAACCTTGCGCACCAGAGAATAGCCGTTGGAATGGATGCCCGAGCTCGGTATGCCCAGCACCACGTCACCCTCGCGCACGAGCTCTGGACCAATCATGCGCGCCCGATCCACCACGCCCACGACGAACCCGGCGAGGTCGTAGTCCTTGGGGTCCATCACACCTGGGTGCTCGGCCATCTCGCCGCCCACCAAGGCGCAGCCCGCCAAGCGACAGCCCTCGGCAATGCCACCCACAATGCTTGCCATGGCCTTTGCCTCGAGCTTTCCAACCGCAACGTAGTCCAAGAAGAACAGCGGTTCGGCACCAACGACCACTACGTCGTCGGCACACATGGCCACGAGGTCCTGGCCCACCGTGTCGTGCCTGCCCAGCAGCTGGGCAATCGCAAGCTTGGTGCCCACGCCGTCGGTTCCGCTCACCAACACGGGATCTTCCATGTCCTTGATCGCGGCTGCCGAGAAACAACTGCCAAAGCCGCCAAGGCCGCCAATCACTTCGGGCCGCATCGTGGTTGCCACGGCATCCTTAATCGCATCTACGGCACGGGCTCCCTCGTCTACGTCTACGCCTGCGTCCGCATAGGTCACATGTCCTGCCACGCGTTCCTCCTTCGGCATTAGGCCTCTTCCGAAGCCTCCACTACCACTTCTTCAACAGCACCCGAAGCCTCGTTCGACGACGAATCCCCTTGCTCCTCGCCCGAAGACTCCTCCTGAGGCTGCTCGTCCTCCGGATAGTTCTCTTGGATAACCTCTTCCTCAATCACCTCTTCCGGCTGCTGCTCCTCCTTCTTCTTGGGCTCTTCCTTCTTCTTGGGCTCCACGTAGTCCGGCATACCCGGAATCTCGCTCGTGGGTGCCAGCACCAGCAACGTGCGGCCATAGCCATCTTCGTAGTTGCATGTAGAGAGCGTGAGCACGTGCTGCACCTTTTCGAGCGCCTCGTCCACGTTGGCGCGCTTTGCCTTTGCGTTTTCCAAGTACTTCTTAAGATAGTCCCTAAACTCTTGATCCTTCTCAAATTTGAACTGGCGAATGTCTACGTCGCCCTCGTTTGCATAATACAGATAAAGCGGCGCCAGCTTGTAGGTCTTGTCCTCGGTAACGTACCACACGGTCTTTACGCCATCGAACAGCTCTTGCTTCTCCATGTCGGCTATGTACTTAAACTGTGAGCCGTTACGCATGTGGTGGCCATAGATAATCGTTACCGTGTCCACCATTCCTGGTTTCTTGTTCTCGTAGTCCAGGAATACCGACCCGCCGATGCTGGAAGAGCGATCGGGGGCATGATCCAGGTAGTACTCGTTGTTGTCCGTTTGGTAGACGGGATAGTTAATCACCGTTCCCGGCACCTGCAGCCAACCAACCACGTCCTCGTTCATCGCCTTGAGCGCAGCCCAATCCACCTCGGGAGGATTCTCGCCGTCATCCGAGAGACGCGCGTACTCGGCTACGCGCTCGTTCTCCTCGTCAATCTTTTGGTAGTTCTTTTGGTTGTTGAAGTAGATGAGTGCCGCTGCAACGAGGAGCACCACGCCAGCAACGAGCAGGATGTTCGACACCAAGTTGCTACGTCTTGGACGCTTGTCGGGCACGGGCTCCACCTCGCGCGCTACTCGCGGCGCCACTGCGGGCTGTGATTCGGGTTGAGATTGCGGTTGCGGCTCGGGCATGGGCTGGAACTGAGGTTGCGGCTCCGGTTGCGGCTGGGGCTCTTGCGCCGTGACCTCAGGCTGCACCTCCTCCTCAAAGGACTCCTCCTCAAAAGGATCGTCTGCAGCGAAGTGTGCCGGACGATGTGCCATGTGCTTGGCCATGGTTGTACTCCTATGCCTCAGCCATCTGCGTCTTGAAGGATATCATCGCGTCGCGATATACCTCATCTCCGGTGCCAAGGATTTGCGTGGCAAAGATTGCCGCGTTCTTTGCGCCGTTGATGGCAACGCACGCCACGGGCACGCCCGAAGGCATCTGTACCATGGAAAGCAGAGAGTCCAAGCCACCCAAATCGCTGGTCTTGATGGGCACGCCAATAACGGGCAGCGGCGTGTACGCCGCAACCACGCCACCCAGATGGGCAGCCTTGCCTGCCGCCGCTATGATTACGCGCATGCCACGTTCGGCAGCCGCACTCGCCCATTCGTGTACCTTGGCGGGATTGCGGTGCGCCGAGGCAATTACCACCTCGTACGGCACGCCAAACTCCTCGAGCTGAGCCGTGCAGGCTTCCATAACGGGCATATCGGAAGCAGACCCCATAATGATGCCAACGAGCGGGCGTTCTTGCTGCTCTGCCATTGTTACCTCCTCGTACGTGATTAGGTGCCTAAGTATAGCAGTGGATACGGTTTTACCCTAACTCGGCATCACTTCTTATCGCGCGCGCACAAGAAGCACCACTGCCAAGCCACAAGCAGCTTGTGAAGATGCTTTAAACGTTATTTTTGTCTTCCATGCACAACTGTTCGGGCTCCTCGGAATCTCATAATCGGTCAAAACCCTCCCAAGAGCCCTTTTTTTGGGGCACGTGAGTCGTTCGGTGGGGCACGTGAGTCACCAAAGGCCGATTAACGGTTCACGTGCACATAAACTATTGAAGCTAATCTTCTGCCAACTGGCCTTTTGTCATCTGCGGCGCCCCACATCCGGGGCACGTGAACCAAACAGAAGTGTTCCTGGTTCACGTGCCCCAAAATCAGTTGTTTTATAGCCTTTTTGTATCTATTTAGAGCTCAATTATAAGCTGCGAACGTTCGCTCACGCGGAAGTTTGAGCTAAATGCGCGAGCTCTGCCGTGGCGCAACGCTAAAACCCACGCAGGATGCGCGGAATTGGATTCGATGTCACATACCAGTGATAGGCCGACACGTCGAACGTGAGGTAATCCAAGGCGCCAAACAGGCAACATACGGCATAGAGCGCACACGCAGCTGCTACGGCAACCATCGCCGCCCGACGCATGCGAACCTGCCGCACAAGCCACGCGTATCCCATTACAGCCAGCGGAAGCAGCAGCGCGAAGTACGGCAACGCGTACTGCGACTTTGCCTCCCAAAACACATGGCACACAAACCCGCCAAGCACCGTGAGCAAAAGCACTGCCGCCCATCGCGTGCGACCGTCGCCCCAATCGGCAAGCGCTGCCCACGCCCCAGCACCCACTAGGATCGCAAACTGCACGAGGTTGAGCCATGCGTACGATGCGTCGGTGATCGTACGACCCACGAGCTTTGCGCTGAACCCCTCCAACGGACGTTGCGCCACGCACGCCTGGGCCACCCACGCCCCTTGGAAGGTGGGGTTATTCCACTGAGAGGCGATCTTCCTGGTATAGAACCGCAAGGCGCCACGCGGATGTTGTGCAAAGTCTTCGCACGCGCGAAAGAACTCCCGTTTGGCCTCCTCTGCCTGCACTGCCGTATTGTCTCCTGCAGCCCGATATGTGCGGATGTTGTACGCCGAAAACCACCCACAGTCCGCGTAGCTCTCTTGCATGCCCATGGCCAAGTAGCTCCAGGGTGAGCAGCCACCTGCAACCTGCTTGCCGGACGCCCGTTCAACGTAAGCGCGCGGCACCGCAGACTGCACCAGCAACGCCACAAGCAGCACCGCCGGCATTACCAACAGCACGCGCTTGCGCTTTGCCAGGAGTTCAAGAACCGCAACCAGCACCATGGCTATGAGGAAGATTCGGTAGTTCTCTTTGCACATGAGGGCCATTGCCATGGCCACTGCACTATAAACCGCACGGCGAATCTGTCGCGTACTAAAGAAGTCCAGCTCAAAGCGCATGGCAACCGTAGCCAGCGCAAGACCCCAAAGGGTGCCATACACGAACGTGGCGTACTGGATGAGCGGGAAGAACGCCAAGCCGACCACAACAACGGCAAGTTGCTGCAGTCTGCCGGCTCCAAGGCGCTCGAGCACCTTGCCCAGCGTGTAGTAGAACAACACCAAAGCCACGGCGTTAGAGAGCTCAAACACCGTGGCGGCATGTGTGCCAAACACGGCAACGAAGCAACGCAAGACCAGCACAATACCCAGCTGAAACGGATATGCCGAGAGATACCCACCCTTGTCGAGCTCGTGCCAGTCTCCCGCGAGCGTCTCGCCCGCTATCCGCAGCACATCCTCTTGGTCGGCACAGGGAACCGGACGCAACAGGAGCACCCACGCGCAGGCCGCCACAAATACCAAAGCCAACAACACCGCACGCATGAGGAAGAACCCTCGGTCGCTCACAAGCCACGTTCGCGCATGTGCAAAACGCGGGCTGCGCACGGTCCCACGAACCGCCACCACCAACGCCACGACAAAGGCCACGTTCACCAACGGATTGTCGGGCAGGTGATACGTGTGCTCAGCGGGCAAGACGTCCATGGTCGCGGTGCTCACCACCGCCACGAGCGCCAACAGCGTGATCAGAGCCAAGAAGCAGACCAAGACCGCCTGGGTGGCAAAACGCCCCAGTGTCTCCGCAACGTTGTTTTTTGGCTCCCGCATGCAGCTCTCCTCGTCTTGGGAGCCTATATTGTAGCGCGCCGCGAGGAGGGGCGTTCCCCTTCTCGCGGCGCGCAGCACCGCTTTATCGCGTTGGCTACTTAACCGTAATAACTAAGGTGACCGTCTTGGTCTTGGCAGCGTGGTTGATGTCACCGGCGT
>JAFWMI010000311.1 GCA_017513965.1 Atopobiaceae bacterium | reverse complement strand
CGGCGTAAGCACATCACTTCGCACATCGAAACTGGTGCTGCCATTAATGTATGCAGAGGCATAGCTCAGATCGGAAACGTTCAGCTTGGTCACGAACACATCACACTCGAATGGATTATCACTGTATTGACGAGCCTTTACGTAGACCGTCTGCCCTGCGGTAAGCGTTTGGATTATTTGGAAATTTCTATCAGCAGCGTCATCGTTAGAGTTGATAGACTCCTCGAGCTCTTCGTCTGCATACAGCTCTCCAAACGTATCGGCATCACCTTCGCTGTAGAACGCATAGGTCCCGTTTTCCGGTGCCGTAAAGCGACCGACCCAGTAGTTATCTGAAGAAACGTGCTGGGCAACATCGAGAGTCAGCTCCTCAGCAGAAGGATCATCTATCGGATCCTCGCTCGGTCCATCATACGCTGCATTAGACAGCTCGAGCACACCCTCGCTATAGGTTGATTTCGTATCCTCGTCATAAACGTAGGTTACCGTTGTGCCATTTGCATCGAACGAGTAGCCGTCTTCCATGGAACCCGAGCTCGGAGCAGCAATGAAGAGCTTGTCGTACTCTCCAACCGACCCCTCGTCGCAGTTGGTCACGTCTACCAGGTAGTTCCGCCCGTCGTCCATGGTCACAATATTCCACATGTGGGGGCCGGCACCCGTTCCGCCTGCCATCGTACCGGTTGCGATGTAGCACGTGGCGTTGATGTCCTCCGTCAAATCTACGAGGTACTTAAACGCCTTTGAGTACCCCTCGCATACCACGTTGGTGCTCACGTCATCGTCGAAAACCCAGATGAGCTGCCAAGGATTGCCATAAGGCGTGTTGGTTGTCTCGTCCGCAGCGTCGTCGTTATATGCCACGCGATTGCAGATGGCGTCCTTGTAGGCTAACAGACGATCGTAGACGCTGCCTTCCGCATTGTCGCTCACGATGGACTGAGCGTTGGCAAGTGCGGTATCGATTGAGCCAGCATGGCTGGTGTCGACGAGATACGCACCCGCGCTGTACTCCTGTGCTACGGCAAATTTGTATTCGCTCCCTGTTGCCGACAGGACGTACTCTTCGCCATTGTGGTCGGCAGACCACTGCGTACTCGGCTGCATGCCCTCGATCCTATCGAACCAATACAGGTCGTACGGGCAATCTGCAATCAGGGCATTGAGCACCGCACTGGTATTGGGACCCTGTTTGTCTACGCGAGCCTTTGCTTCGGCAAGTGCCTGTGCGGAGATTTCTTCACCTTCAAAGATGCTCTCCACGCCAAGGTCCTCCGCCGTGAAAACAAACGCATCCTCACCAAAGAGTTCGTCGAAGCTCACCACAAACTCCGTCGAAACGCTTCCCTCGTCTCTTCCAGCAGTCACCTCTTGAATCTTGGTCTTGAGGATCTCGTAGAGCTTAAGCTCGACGTCACTCAGCCCGTCGGTCGACTCGGTTGCCGACTGCGTGGAAAGCCCGCCATCGCCGCGTTCCAGTGTTTGGTCAATGCGCTCTTGGACATAGCCGGCAAAAAGCTCCTCGTTGCTGCGTCCGTCGTCATCGGGCACAATCGTTTGGGCGTCGGTGACTGCCTGCGCCTCAACAGGCGCCTGATTCACCTCACCCTCGGACGCCCCCTCTTCTTGGACATCCACGACCTGCCCTTCTGCAAGGTCTTGCACCTCGTCCACCGCTTCTGCCAATGCAGGCAGCGGTACGGAGCTAATAGCCATCTGTGCTGCGAGCAAGAAGCTCAGTGCCAGACGTCCCCGCTTTCCAGCTCTCACGGTAACCCCCTTGTTCGTGCCAATCCAATCCGCCATTACTATACCTGATACCTTGAAGTTTTCTTAGGATTCTGATTACCGTTATTTAGACTGGCAATATCAAATTACCGACAACTGCTTGCGGTTTTGGCATAACCGCAGATAAGTTCTCTGAAAAACAGCAGTTGTCGGTAATTATTCTATATTGGGATACGGCCTCCCGCAACGCGCGAATCATCCACGCAGGCGCCCTCAGCCCGCAGCGCGCCCAATGTTGGGCAACAGCAACGCCAGCAACCGCGACCGCCAAACCAACTCAAGTTCCGTCGGCTCCCGCAAACTCACGCCCAGTAAATGTGCAACCTGTCGAGCGAGCAGCGAGACCCCTGCCAGCGTCCGTACGTGCTCATACGTTACCTGCAGCACGTTCCACCCCAGCGCACATAGCGAGTTAGCACGCGCCATGTCGTCCCCCACCTTGCGGGACCCCGCACCAAAGTGCTCATCCCAGCCATAGTATTCCACGATGAGCTTCTGGTCTGACCAGCACAAATCAGCAATGATTGTCTCCTGAGAAACGAGCAAAGGTGCCTCGCCTAATCCAGGAACAGCGACGTTGACCTCAGGACGAGGAAGCCCAAACCCTCCCATGGACACAGACAGCGTGAGCATGAGCGCCAGCATGGTTTCCATGGGTGATGCCAAACGTGCATACGCCGTCTTGGCCACCTCACGAGCACGCATGACGCCTTTGCTGGAACCAAGTTCCTGCACATAGGTATCAAACGTTTGGGAGGTTACCATTGGTTTTGTGCCATACACGATACTTGAGTCCGCAGCACTCGATTTGTCCTCGTCCGCCACAAAACGATACGTACCCATGAAGTCACACAGTACCTGTGTTGCACGCACAAATCGGGCAATGTTCGCCCAACGCACTAGATCCTCTGCCGAGGCAGTCTGCTCCGCCATGCCCAGCTCGTTGCGTATGCGCGTCTCTTCACGAGCCGACGCCTCCGCCTCCGCGCGCGTAAGCCCATCCGTTCGTCGTGCCATTGCGAGCTGCAACGCGGTAAAATACGGCGTACTCACAAACACCCGCTGATGAACCCGCACAAACGAACGCTCGGGAAAGAAATCTGTCCACACATGAAAGCGCGCGAGCTTTCCTCGCGACGAACTCGACTTACTTGGCACGAGCAGTTCAATGGGTCTTCTCCGTATGCCGAGCTTGCAAAGGTCCACTTGCTTCGCAAGTAACTTGACGTCGCGCTGTGTGGTAACGCAAAGGCTAGCATCGGGTACTAGCCACACGTTTTCGTCGTCCTCAACGCCTCGCCACGCGTGCGCGGCCAAGGACCATATGGCCTCCACAGCGGATTCTCCATACACAAACGCATAGGCATTGGGTTTGTCGGCAGCCGTTGCACCTCTCGTTGGCACGTAACACGCCCCTCTCGCTTATGCACCACCTATTACATACAACCATAATTACCGACAACTGCCTGTAGTTCTGGCATAACCGCAGATAAGTTCTCTGAAAAACAGCAGTTGTCGGTAATTATTCGGTTTTGGGTTATGTTCAAAAACGCCCTAGATGCCCTCGGCCCGACGCATCTTGCGCAACTCCGCACGCTTGCGCGCCGCCTGGCACTCCATATGCTCCTCGTCGGTAGTCGCCACCAACCCATACGGCACTGGCGTAGGACGGCCGTTCTCGTCGATGCACACCTCGGTGAGGTAGGCGTGGTTGATCATGCGGCGCTCCCCCGTTGCCGTGTCCTCAACGTATGAGTCCACCCGCACCTCCATGGAGGTGCGCTCCACGTGCGTCACCCATGCCTCGATGGTTACGATGTCGTTGAGAAATGCCGGGTAACGGAATTCGAGCGTATCGACGGCAACGGTGGTAATGGCAATGCCCGCATGACGTCGCGCCGCAATTCCTGCGGCGTCGTCGATCCATTCCATGAGTCGGCCACCAAACAGGCGGTCCGACCCATTCATGTCCTCGTGCCGCAGCATTCGCGTGGCAACGGTGCGCGAGCTGCCTACTCGCTTAACGCCCAGAGGATACTCAAAGGCCATGTTTGAAGCCCTACCTCCGTGTACCAAAAATGCCACGAGCAATCTGCCTGCCCGCTTCGCGTCCAATGGTACCCACAACACCGTTAAAGATGTTCCCCACTACGCGATCGCGCGCACGCTTGGCCTCCGCTTCCTTCCTTTCGGCTTCTTTCTCTTCCTTCAGGCGCAGGCGCTCCGCCTCTTTCTCTTCCTTCAGGCGCAGGCGATCGGCCTCTCGCTCGGCCTTTAGGCGCAAGCGCTCTGCCTCCTTCTCCTCGGCAATGCGCTTCCACTCGGCCTCCCTTGCCTCAGCGGCAGCTTTGGCGGCAGCTTCCTTCTCCTCGGCAATGCGCAGGCGCTCGGCTTCCTTCTTCGCCGCTTCTTCCTCGGCAGCAAGACGAGCCGCCTTCTCTGCGGCAACGCGCGCCTCCTCAATGAGCTCAAAGGCACTCTCGCGGTCAACCGCTTCCTCGTACTTGCCCATGAGGTCGTATTCGTTGGCGATTACCGTCCTTATGATGCCGGCATCCGCCGCAGCCATGCGGCACCCGGGGAACAGCACCCGAGCACGCTCCACCATGCTTGGCTTGCCGCTCTCGTCCAAGAAGCTCACGAGCGCCTCGCCCGTGGCCACGTCCTGCAGCGCCTCCACCGTGTCGAACGCAGGGTTGGCACGGAAGCTCGCCGCGGCCGCCTTAACGGCTCGCTGTTCGGCCGGCGTATAGGCACGCAGCCCGTGCTGCACGCGATTGGAGAGCTGTGCCAGCACCTCGTTGGGAATGTCTGCCGGAGACTGCGAGATAAAGTACACGCCTACGCCCTTGGAGCGAATGAGCTTTACCACCTGCACGACCTTGTCCACCAGCTGCTTTGGCATACCATTAAAGAGCAGGTGCGCCTCGTCGAAGAAGAACACGAGCTTTGGCTTGTCGGGATCGCCCACTTCTGGCAGGCGCTCGAACAGCGTGGAGAGCATCCAAAGCAGGAACATGGAATAGATGAGCGGAGTGTTGATGAGTTCGGTGGCGTTGAGGATGTTCACGTAGCCACGGCCGTACGAGTCGCACTCAAACCAGTCCATAATGTCCAGGTTCGGCTCGCCAAAGAAGATGTTGCCACCCTGGTCCTCCACGGCAATGAGCGCACGCT
>JAFWMI010000031.1 GCA_017513965.1 Atopobiaceae bacterium | reverse complement strand
GGCGGTCATCATGCCGCATGCAGTAAGAAACACACCGATTCCTGCCAAAAGCATAAGAATCGCAGAGACTAATTGAACGGTGCCCATGTGTCGTTCCTATCATCATGCGCCAGAAAAAGACACATCCTGCAAGTATGAACCTCGTCAGTCTAGTTCGTGGGTGGAGTCGGGTTCTTTCGGTTAACGGGAGAAGCGCTTGCTTTTGCGGGCAACATGCTCACACGCGCATTTCTGTCGTTGATGCGCGCTATGTTGTAAAAAAGAAGAACGACCCTGTGCGGGCGCACAAGTCTCCTTCGCCTGTTGCTACGAGCAGGCGCGAGAGTCGTACACTTGAAGACGCCGGGCAGCCGAGTGACACCGTCGTATGTCCTGCATGCGGCAATGTCTTCAGCTTTAAATAGCAACAAAGGGATATCGTCACTTTGTCTCGGAACTCCTTTCACCGATGCGGAAGCAGCGCGTAGCGTAGCGCATAAGATAATAAGACTTGTAGTTGAAAAAGCGACGAAAGGACGAGGTATGGCACACTTTCCCGAGAACTTTTTATGGGGCGGCGCGGTGGCCGCTCACCAGCTCGAGGGCGGTTGGGACCAAGGCGGCAAGGGCATCTCAATTGCAGACGTTATGACTGCTGGCGGCAACGGCATTCCTCGTCGGATCACCGATGGTGTTATTGCAGGCGAGAACTATCCTAACCATGAGGGCATAGACTTCTATCATCACTATCGCGAGGACATCAAGCTCTTTGGCGAGATGGGCTTCAAGGCATTCCGTACCTCCATCGCATGGACGCGCATCTTCCCCAACGGTGACGACGAAGAGCCCAATGAGGAAGGTCTGGCCTTCTATGACGACATGTTTGACGCATGCCACGAACAGGGCATTGAGCCGGTTATTACGCTGCAGCACTTCGAGATGCCATATCACCTCGCCACCGAGTACAACGGCTTTGCCGACAAGCGTTGCATCGACTTCTTCGAGCGCTTCGCGCGCGTGTGCTTTGAGCGTTACAAGGGCAAGGTAAAGTACTGGATGACCTTTAACGAGATCAACAACCAGGCGGCCGCTCCTATCGCACATCACATGCTGCAGGAGGGCGCCGTGCTGGACATCGGCGACTGCCCCGAGCAGCTCATGTACCAGGCTTCCGTCAACGAGCTCATCGCCAGCGCCAAGGCAGTCAAGGCCTGCCACGAGATAGACCCCGACGCCATGATTGGCTGCATGATCGCCTTCTGCCCACTCTATGCGCATAGCTGCGACCCCAAGGACCAGATGGAGAAGACCTGGGCTGACCACAAGCGCTACTGGTACTGCGACGTTCACGCCAAGGGCCGCATCCCGCAGTACATGTTCCGCTACTGGGAGCGCATGGGCTTTGACATCGACATCTCCGACGAGGAGATCGAGGCGCTGAAGCAGGGCATCGTGGACTACATCGGCTTCTCGTACTACATGAGCTTCGCCGTGGCCGCGCGCGACGACAACCCCGACTTCAACTTCTACGAGGCGGGCATCCCAGGCCTGGAGAGCGTGGCCAACGACCTGGTGCCCAACGAGTACCTCAAGCTCACCGACTGGGGCTGGCCCATAGACCCCATGGGCCTGCGCTACGCCCTCAACTGGTTCTACGAGCGCTACGACCAGCCGCTGATGATCGTGGAGAACGGCTTTGGCGCCTACGACAAGGTAGGCGAGGACGGTGTGGTGGACGACTCCTACCGCATTGACTATCTGCGCGAGCACATTCGCTGTATGATAGACGCAGTGGAGAAGGACGGCGTGAACCTGCTTGGCTACACCATGTGGGCGCCCATCGACATCGTAAGTGCCTCGTCGGGCGAGATGGACAAGCGCTACGGCTTCATCTATGTGGACAAGAACAACGCGGGCGAGGGCACGCTTGCCCGCAGCCGCAAGAAGAGCTTCTACTGGTACCAGAAGGTCATCAAGAGCAACGGAGAAGAGCTGGGCTAGGAGTTTTGAGCTAGATACGTGCTGATTCTTTGCATTGAAGCCGCCCGTTTTGGACCTCCCAGACGGGCGGCTCTCTGGTTTTGTTGACTGGCTGGTTCGTGAGGGATTCCCGTTTGCACTATCGCACAAACCTGCTCGCGCGAATCGCGCCTGCCTTTGAATCCAATTACATGGCTCCGATGCTTACGAACACAGATACTTTAATCAAGGCAACAACTATCGAAAGGAGCAGCACCATGGATGAGGATCGTCAGGAAGTATACGACGCACTGTGCGAGCGTGCCAGCCAGCTCTTTGGCAAGGACCCCTCCGAGTTCTCGCTTGACACCAAGTTTGAGGACCTCAACATAAAGTCCGTACAGGTGAGCCAGATTACGACCTACCTTGAGGACGAGCTCGACGTTGAGGTTCCGTACATGAAGTTCCGTCGCTGCGCCACCTTTGGTGAGGCCGTGGACTTTGTGGCCGACCTACTCGACGAGTAGGGGAGGAAACATGGCATTCCTAGAGCCCCGTATTCCTGAGGACTGGGTTCCCGTAACCGACAAGAAGCTCTCCGACCTTGTTCAGATGAGCGGTGAGGTGGCTTCCTTCAACGAGGACGAGTGCCCAATTTACTGGGATCCCGACACCGAGGGATACATCTTCCTGCACAGGGAGGAGTTTGGCGGCGTTGAGATGATGGCCGCCTATCGTGTGGCACGCCAGCCCAACGACAACCAGGCAGACGTGGACCTTTCCGCCTCCGACGACCCCATGGCACGTATGGGCCAGGGATTCTGCCCGCCCTTTAATCCGCATACCTATGAGGTCGTACCTGGCATCGTGTGCATGCAGGACCAAGAGGTTGTTATGCGTGACGGTACCAAAATCTACGTTGACATCTACCGTCCAGCTGGCGACGACGTCAAATGCCCCACCATCGTGAGCTGGTCGTGGTTTGGCAAGCGTCCCGGTGATGGCATGAGCGAGTGGCAGATTATGGGCGTACCGCCCCAAACCGTCTCCAAGTGCGCCAAGTTCGAGAGCCCCGACCCGCTGTACTGGTGCCACTACGGCTATGCTGTGGCGAACGTGGACGTGCGCGGTGCCGGCCACTCGGAGGGTAGCGTACACATGTTTACCCATCAGGACCGTGAGGATGGCTACGACTTTGTTGAGTGGGTCGCACAGCAGCCTTGGTCGAATGGCAAGATTGGCATGGCGGGCAACTCGGGCGTCGCTATGCATCAGTGGGGCATCGCCTCCATGCAGCCGCCCCACCTGGCTTGCATCGCCCCCTGGGAGTCCACTACCGACCTCTATCGCGAGAGCTTCTTTGAGGGCGGTGTGCCCGCACTCTCGTTCAACAAGTTCATTGCCGCCCAGGTAACCGGCCCCAACGGTGTGGACGACCAGGTCGCCATGGCAAAGATGTACCCAGACATGAACCCTTACTGGGAGGACAAGCGCCCCAACTTCCGCAATGTCAAGTGCCCCGTGTACCAAACCGCTGGTTGGAGTCACTTCCATCTGCCCGGATCAATCAACGCCTACAATCGTTGCCGCTCGCACAACAAGTGGTTGCGCGCACACCGTGACTTTGAGTGGCCCGACACCTACGACCCCAACAATCTCGAGGAGCTGCGCCGTTACTACGACCGCTACCTCAAGGACATCCACAACGGCTGGGAGATGACGCCGCGCGTACGCATTGACGTTATGGACGGCTATGACGTTGACTATCAGGAGCGTCGTCCCGAGAAGGCTTGGCCCATCAAGCGTACCGAGTATCGCAAGCTCTATCTGGACGCATCCCAAACGCTTGATTCGGTTGAGACCGACCATGTGCAGACCTTCGTGGCTGGCACCGAGCCTGCGGCGACCGAGGCCGTGGCCAAGTACAACCCGGTGGACGAAGAGGTCCGCTTCGAGTGGGTCCTGCCCGAGGACACCGAGATAACCGGTCACATGACGCTGCACCTGTTCCTCTCGTGCGAGGGCTGGGATGACATGGACCTGTTCGTCAACATCCAGAAGGCCACCGCCGAGGGCGAATGGGTGCCATGGCTCACGCTTGACGAGCCGCATCCGGGTGCTTGGGGCAAATGCCGTGTGTCGCGCCGCGAGCTCGACAAGCGCCTCACGCGCAAGCACCGTCCGGTGCTGGCCAATACCAGCAGCAAGAAACTGGCCGAGGGAGAGGTCGCAGAGGTCGACATCGCCATCGTGCCCACGGCTCGCGTGTATCACAAGGGCGAGCGCTTCCGCATCCAGATTGCCGGCCGCTACATCCGTGAGGGTTGGTTCGAGCCGCTGTCTTGGGATGAGGAGGCCAAGGGCACGCATGTGATTCACACTGGTGGTGAATGCCAGTCTTGGATTGAGATTCCTGTTATTCCGCCCCGCTATCAGGCAGGAGCGTACATCCACCGCTAAGTACGGAGCGCATAACGAAGGCATGGGGTGTATCACGATGTGGTACGCCCCTGTTTTGTGCATACGGTTTGGCTAGTAGGCGAGATGATACGCGCGAGCTATCACGAGTGCCATGCCGTCTGTCTCCCCAAACGATACCTCTATGCGGTCGATGCCCATGCAATTGAGTGCGTGTTGGGCCGAACCGTGACGCGCGGTGCCATCTTCAAGCCCGTATTCGCTCATGCAAAAGTCGCGCACCTCAAACTCCAAGGGATCGTCGTGACTTGCATACCACATGCGTAGGGGACGAGCCGTCGCCTTGAAGGCGGCCTCCTTGGCGCCAAAGAGCGTGGCGTAGGCTAGGGGAAGATCGTGCCGGTTGATGTCGTAAGCAAGCTCGCGCTCGCGCTTTGTGAAGATTGCCCGAATGAACCGCTCGGCTCCCGGTCGGTCGGCAAAGTCGGTGGGAGAGGCAAGGTCTACGCCAAGGCCCACGAGCGATTGGTCCGTTGTCGTGGCCCATGCGCATGCGCACCGGTCCTCTTCGTCCGCGAGGCTTACCAAGACCTGGTCGCCCGGGACGTACGGGGCATCGCGTTCATCGTAACGTATGGGCAGGACGAGCTCGTCTCCCTCAATGGGAAGTACGATGTGACCCGTGCTGTGCGCGTTCCAAGAGCGCTTGCCTCGCACTACGGTCGTGTGCACCACGAGGGCTCCTTTCTGTAGGTCTCCATGGTAGCGGTTTGCATCGGTCGCGGCTATATCGTTGCGCTTATCGGCAAACTTGGGTAATATGCGCACATTGCCGCAAGGAGAGGAGGATGGTCATATGAGTTGGTATGACGAGTCCGTTGTGTATCAAATCTATCCGCTGGGTCTTACTGGCGCACCGTACGAGAACGATGGCGTTCAGGCGCATCGCATTCTTCAGCTCGTAGAGAACGGTTGGATCGAGCATCTCAAGAAGCTCGGGGTAACATGCGTTATGCTCAATCCGGTATTCGAGAGCGAGGCACATGGGTACGACACCATCAACTATGCCATGGTGGACGTTCGTTTGGGCACGAACGAGGACCTGCGCACGGTGGTGGACGCGTTCCATGCCGCCGGTATGCGCGTTTTGCTCGATGGCGTGTTCAATCACGTGGGACGTGGATTCTGGGCGTTTGAGGACGTTCTTAAGAATCGCGAGGCGAGTCCCTATGCAAACTGGTTCTGCATTAACTGGAACGGCGACAACGAGTATGGTGACGGGCTTTCGTACGACAATTGGGCGGGCGTGCCGTATTTGGTAAAGCTCAATCACGCCGACTTCGAGCTCAACGCATACTGCGCTGACGTTATGCGTGACTGGGAGCAGGAGTACGACATAGATGGCCTGCGCCTGGATGTGGCCTATTGCCTGGACATGGGCTTCCTCGGCTACCTGCGTCAGGTGGCAGACGAGATTTCGCAAAAGCGCGGTGAGAAGTTCCTGCTGCTGGGTGAGACCATGTTTGGCGACTACAACATGTGGATGAACGACAACGCCTGCGACACCGTTACCAACTATGAGTGCTACAAAGGCCTGTGGAGCTCGATGAACGCTGGGAACATGCACGAGGTCGCCTATGCGCTCGAGCGTCAGAGCGGTGACAAGCCTTGGGACCTCTACACGGGCAAGCACCTGCTCAATTTTGTGGATAACCACGACGTGCCACGAATCGCCACACAGATTGAGAACAAAAAGCAGCTGGTTCCGCTTTACGGCTTGCTGTTTGGCATGTGTGGCGTGCCGTGCATCTACTATGGAAGCGAGTGGGGCATTGAGGGAGAGCAGCACTTTGGCGACCACGAGCTGCGTCCTGCCGTGGAAGAGCCCGAGTGGAACGAGCTCACGAGCTGGATTGCCACACTTGCCAAGGCAAAGCGTGAGAATCCTGCGCTCACGCAAGGTGACTACCACGAGCTGCAGGTGCAGCCAACGCACTTGGTATTCCAGCGCGAGGTGGAGGGCCAGCGCATAATCGTGGCAATCAACATCTCGGGCGATGCGACCCAGCTGCACTTTAACGCTAACTGTGGGCGAGCAGTCGACCTGCTCACGGGAGAAGACCACGACTTTGGCGGCGGCTCTGAGGTGGGACCCTATAGCTGCCACTATTGGCTGTGCGAGCGTTAGTCTCCGCCACAACCAAAGGGACATGCCACAAGCGAGGGGACAGCCTCCCTGCAAACAGGGGGCTGTCCCCTCGCTTGCCGTTCATGCCTTGGTCCGCTCACGCATGGCATCCGCTCTGTTAGAGTGGTTTTGAGCGGGAAGGGGGAGACGTGAAGAGACGGCTTTTGGCACTACTGGCATGCGTGTTCATTGCGATGCTTGCATTTCCATCCGTGGCACTGGCAAAGAAAAGAAGCGCGACCAACGAAGAGACGCACATTGAGGCAATCGTGCAGTCTGATGGAACGCTCGAGGTTCTTGAACAGCGAACGGTTAAGTACAAAGGAAGCTACCACGGCTTTTATTGGGACGTGCTCCATGAGGTGTCTGAGCTGGGTGACGGCAAGGTAGACGTTGAGGCTGCCGGTGAGGTGATTAGTGGTCGACTGAGACCTTACACGCTGTCCGAGGACGTGGACGGGACGGAGCCAGGCACATTCGACATTTGTGAAACGTCAACGAGTGGTGGTATGGCCACACGCATCGACCTGCACTTTAGCAAGGCCAATCAGCGGGCGACGTTCTATGTAAAGTATCGCCTCACCGGTGTGGTGGCGCGCTGGGCGGACACGGGAGAGGTGTATTGGAAGTTCGTGGGCGATTCTTGGGACTCCACCTCATATAAGGTCACGTGCGACCTTTATCTGCCAGCACAGGAAGGTGCCCAGATAACGGCAGGCGATACCGTGCGGGCATGGCTGCACCATGCGGCACTCACGGGTACGGTGCACATAGGCGAGGGCAAGGTACCCGCCCGAGAGAAGCAGCTGGCAGTGGATGCAGGTGCCGTACAATATAAGATACCGAGTGTGTCACGTGGCCACTTTGCCGAGGCACGCATCGTGTTTCCTGCGGATTGGCTCAGCGAGGCGCGTGCCAGGAGCCAAAAGCGTTTGGATCACGTGCTTGAGGAAGAGGCCCGTTGGGCGAATGAGGCCAACGCACGGCGTGAGTCGGACGAGTTCTGGTGCATGGTCAAAGTTTGGATTGCGCGAGGGTTTACTGGGCTGTTAGTGGTTTTGGGTGTTGTGTCGTTTGTTATGTACAAGCGCGAGCACAAGGCGAAGTTCTCCGAGAAGTATTTTAGAGACGTTCCCACAGACGATCACCCTGCGGTCCTCGTTGCGCTGCTCGAGGAGCCGGGATCGTCCAAAGCCCTTACGGCTACGCTCATGCGGCTCACAGACTTGGGATACGTGAGTCTGGAGAAGATTACCGTGCACTCCAAGAACGTCTTTGGCAAGGAGAAGGCGAAGGATGACTACGTACTCACTCTCAATCGCGCAAGGGCAAGCGAAGTAACGGACGCCATCGACGCTGCGGTGCTTGACTTCTTGTTTGGCTATGTTGCCGATCGTGCCGTAGTGCTGTGCCAAAGAAACGACGACTTCGTGCGCAGCGAGGACGTGCTTCTGCTCTCTGATATTCAATCCGTTGCATCGCACGATGAGGAAGTGTACCTAAAGCACCTCAAGGAGTGGACACAAGAGGTGGAGAAGGAGTTTGCGCGGAGGGGCTATGGCAAGGATGACGACGGCAAGAGCAATGGTAGGGTGCTCTTGGTGCTGAGCACGCTTTGCGCGTTCCTTGGGGCGTTCTTGCTCTTTGATTGGCTGACTTTCTCGGATGACGCGTACAGACGCAGTGAGTACAATCTACAGATAGCGATTTGGTCCTTTGCGTTGATAGTCCTGAGCATATGGGGCATCGTGTTTGCCGTCTCGTTCAAGAACCGGTCTGGCGAGGCCGTGGAGGTTACCGCCAAGCTCAAGGCATTGAGGCGCTGGCTTCTGGACTTTACCAAGCTCGACGAGGCCGTACCTGGTGACGTGGTGCTATGGAACCGCCTGCTTGTAATGGCGGTGGGGATGGGCATTTCCGCCAAGGTAATCGAGCAGCTCAAGGTGGCTGTTCCCCACCTCATGCGGGAGAGCGGCTTCTAATCC
>JAFWMI010000310.1 GCA_017513965.1 Atopobiaceae bacterium | reverse complement strand
TAACCAAACGGGGACTGTCCCTCAGTGGTTACGTAGTGCCTAGAACATTAGATCGTCGAACGTATGGAAGCCAACGGGCGCGTCAAGAAGCCGTTTGGCACAAGCCACAGCACCCGCAACAAAAATCTGACGGCTCGCCGCGCGATGCGTAAGGCAAACCTCTTCATCGGTCCCGAAGAAGTGCACCTCATGCGTGCCGGCAACCGTACCGCCACGCAAGGCGTGCATGCCAATCTCGCGCTGCGGTCGCGCGCCCACAATGCCCTCACGACCATGCGACACGTCGCAAGTGCCTTGGGGGTCGACGGCTGCCAACAGTGCCTTGGCCGTTCCCGAAGGCGCATCGGCCTTTTGGTTATGGTGCGTCTCGACTATTTCCACGTCCCAGCCTTCAAGGGCGCGAGCCGCCTCGGCGGCAATGCGACGAAGCACGGCAACGCCCAGCGAGTAGTTGGACGACCACACCACACGGCTCTTCTCGCCGAGCGAACGCATGACTCCTAGCTCGTCCTCCCCCATGCCCGTAGTGCCAGACACGAGGGCTGCGCCGGTTCGACGCACGTACGAAGCAACATGCGGCAACGCAGTCGGACTGGAGAAGTCAATCACCAGGTCGGCCACGGGAGCATCCTCGTCGAGGTCGGCGATATCGCAGGCATCGTATGTCCCCACAAGTTCCAGAGCGTCATCTGCCTCCACGGTGGCACACACCAACGAGCCCATGCGGCCACGGGCCCCCACTACAATTGTGCTAGCCAACAAGACCAACCTCCCTCATCACACGCTCCACACGCTCGCGCCCTGCCGAACTCATGGGATACAGCGGCATGCGATACGTCTCCTCAATCAAGCCCATCATGGCAAGGGCAGCCTTAACGGGAATGGGGTTCACCTCGCAGAACAATGCGTGGACCAAGTCGAGACCGTCGAGCTGCATGCGCAACGCCGACTGATAGTCTCCCGAGAGGTACGATGCAACCAAGTCATGGCAAAGCTGAGGCTGCACGTTTGCCCACACGCTGATGACACCAGACCCACCCAGCGAAAGAATGGGCACGATCATGTCGTCGTTGCCCGAGTACATACGGAAGTTGGGAGAGAGGTGACGCGCAACGCTGGTGGCGTAGCTAATCGAACCAGACGCCTCCTTTATGCCCATCACGTTTGGGTGCTCGGCCAAACGTACGACGTTTGCCTCACTGATTGAACAGCCAGTACGACCAGGGATGTTGTAGAGGATGGAGGGAATCTCGGTTTCGTCGAGCACGTTGGCAAAGTGGCGATAGATACCCTCTTCGTTCGACTTGTTGTAGTACGGCGTAATGAGCAGCAGCGCATCGCAGCCAATCATCTGCAGGCCCTTTGCCTTCTGCAGGCTCTCCTGTGTTGAGTTTGAACCCGCGCCGCCAATAATGGGGATGCGTCCGTCCACACGATTGACCACATGCTGGGCAACCGCCACGTCCTCAGCATCGGTCATCGTGGACGATTCTCCCGTGGTCCCCAACACCAAGATGCCGTCGGTGCCGTTTTCCAGGTGAAAGTCCACCAGTCGATCGAGTGCCGCGAAGTCTATCTCACCGTTCTGCTTAAAGGGGGTTACGAGTGCAACGATCGACCCGGTTAGATTGCGTACGTCCACAGCCATGTCCATCTCCTTCGTCTCTAACAAAAAACCGTCCGCAGGGTCGCTAACCTGCGGACGACGGAGCGCGAAGCGCAGAGCATCCTTGGGATAGCGCCCCTACACGTACCGCTCACCTCACGTGCAGACAGTCCTGCGGGTATTCCCCACAAGCCCACTGGCTCATGCTGCCGCATGTACCAGTTCGGCGGTCATCGCCTCCCCTTGGGGTCACTGTCTGCCGACTCACCCAAAGGCCTTCGTGCCCGCTCCTCTATCTGTCATTTACCCTAGCATTCACCGCTACTCGGTACAAGCAGTTTGCCGTGGGCGCAACAACCCTGTAATCGATATGTGCTATTGTTCCTAATCATATTTCTACGCTCGCCAGAATCGAGGACGTTATGACACTTCAGCAGCTGCGCTACCTCATAGCGATCGCGGAATATGGTTCCATGAACGCAGCCGCCTACAACCTCTATGCCAGTCAATCAAACCTCTCCACCGCCATACGCGACCTCGAGCGTGAGCTGGGCATCACCATCTTCAAGCGATCAAACAGGGGCGTAACCCTCACCAGCGAGGGAACGGAGCTCCTTGGTTACGCGCGTCAGGTTGTTGAGCAGGCCAACATGCTCGAGAACCGGTATGCAAAGGACTCTGGTCAGCGGACGCGACTTGCCGTAAGCGCTCAGCATTATGCCTTCTCCGTCCAGGCGTTCGTGAATGTTATTGAGCAATGCGACACAAGCGATTACGAGTTTGTAATGCGCGAGACTTCTACGGGTCAAATAATCGAGGACGTGGGAAGCTTTAGAAGCGAGATTGGCATCCTGTTTATTGACAGCTTCAACGAACGTGTGCTCGAGAAGGCGTGGACCGATGCGAACTTGGTCTTTCACCCGCTCTTCGACGCGCGCATCCACGTGTTTGTGGGAGCGCACCATCCGCTTGCAACGCGAGAGATCGTAAGGCCCTCAGAACTAGAGGAATGGCCGTATCTCACGTTTGAGCAGGGCACCGAGAACTCGTTCTACTTTAGTGAGGAGCCGCTTTCGTATCTCCCGCATCGTCGCATGATACGTGTGAGCGATCGAGGAACCATAACGAGCCTGCTCACGCACCACAACGGCTATCTCCTCTCGACCGGGGTGCTCTCGGACGAGATGCAGCAAGGCATCGTCTCCATACCACTCGACACAAACGACGTTATGCAAGTGGGATACCTCATCCATCGCGAGCGCAAGCCTAGCCCACTACTCGAGCAATACATTGCCCAGCTCTCTCAAATCGTTCGCCATAACCCGCATGTGGAGGCCTATTTGGGCACGTAGTGGTAATTCGCCTACGTCCGCCATTTGTGAAGATATTGCGAATCACGTTACATCGACACCGCGACGAATCGAAGCCTTCACATCTTTATTTGAATAATTAAGAAATAAGCGTGTCACGAAAGATGCACCCGCATTATTGAACAACTGCTTTTCCCATTATTTAATCGTGCACTATGTATATCAACATCCCCCTTTTTTGGGAAAAAGCCATAGTGCGTGCATCAATCAATCCTCGAATCTGCATACTATATTCTTAATCGTTGACATTACCTTCGATACCGTCTAGCGAGTTGGACAACGCAAGAGATATCTTGCATCTTCACATTCTTAGAATCGTATGGCCCGTCTCCCCGGTTACCACTCACTCTTTGCCTTTATCTTGCGTAATACAATACATGAGTTGATGTTCCCCCATTTTCTCAAAGATTTCTCTTTTATGAAAATAGAAATCAAACTATAATATGCGATTGGCAGTAATATTGCATATACGGAGAGGCGCTCTGCAAGTATCGTGCAGCACATATCCCGGGGAGTGAAGGTAGATATGAGTCACAGCATAATCGTCACCGTGCCGTTGAGTGGAGACGATCTTATCGTTTGGTTCGAGGATGGCGTCTCCAAGCGTTACGTCACCCAAGAGCTCTCGATGCTAAACGGGCACAAGGTTGGCGAGGCAAACGCACTCCCAGATGGCTCAGGCATCACTTGGGAAGACGGAATGCAGGTAGACAGCGACGCCCTTTTTGAGGCGGGCACCCTTGTAGACTTTGTTTCCGACGAGAAGCACCGCCTTCTTAAAGGCCTCTCGTCAATCCGTCGCGAAGCGGGCTTTTCGCAGACAAGGCTGGGGGAAGCTGCCGGCATTCGCCAATCGGTAATCAGTCGCATTGAGGGTTGCGAGATTTCCCCCCAAATCAACACGCTTCTCAAGCTTTTGGCCCCTCTGGGAAAGACGCTTGCGATCGTTGACTTGGAAGTCTAACAAAGCCCTACAAAAGCTCAACGTACGTTTCCCGCAGGGTGCTCTGCTCTCTGCGGGAAATACTTGTTTAAATGTGTGAGTAGGACCCCAAAACGAGCAACGAGCACATGGCACGCCGCTAATTCTCAAGTCGCTCTTTGAGCAGCTGGTTGAACCGCTTGGGGTTACCCGTGCCTTTGGACGCCTTCATGCACTGGCCAACAAGATACCCGATCACCTTCTTGTTTCCCTCCCCATACTGTCGCACCTGATCGGCGCACCGGGCAAGCACTTCGTCCACCGTTGTTGCAAGCGCATTGGCATCGGTGCTTTGGCGCATGCCTTGTTCGTCCACGACCGTTTGGGGGTCCTTGTGAGTTCCGTCCACAAGTTCGAGCACCTCACGCGCCTGGGCAAAGGTGATGGCGTCCTGGGACAGCAACGTGGCAAGGCTCGCGACCTGGGCTTCCGTTACCCGCTCAGTAGCCGGTATCATGTTGATGACAATATTCGCCACGGTGGCCACGGACTCCGGAGCCAACCGTGCGGCGTTCTCAAAGAACTGCGCCGTTGTGGGATCTCCCGCTATCTGCGAGGCATCCCTGTGCCTGAGTCCATAGGCTGCCACATAACGATCACGCTTGGCAGCCGGCAGCTCTGGCACACGTGCGCGACAATAGTCCACAAATGCTTGGGAAAGATCAAACGGTGCAAGGTCAGGGTCGGGATACATGCGGTAGTCGTCCGCCGTCTCCTTAACACGCATGGTTACCGTGCGGCGCTTGCTAGGTTCCCAGTGACGCGTCTCCTGGCGTATGATGCCGCCTCCCTCAAGCACCTCCGCCTGTCGACGAATCTCGTACTCCAACGCATCGTGTAGACTCTTGAACGAATTGAGGTTCTTGATCTCGGTCTTTGTGCCGAGCCGATGATCGCCACGACGGCGAACGCTCACGTTCCCGTCGCAGCGCATCGATCCATGTTCCAGGGAGCAATCCGAAATGCCCAGCGTAAGGAAGACCTGGCGCAACTGTTCCATAAACAGACGCGCCTCCTCGGGCGTACGCAAGTCTGGTTTGGTCACCAGCTCAATGAGCGGAGCACCACAGCGGTTATAGTCGATGAGGCTTTTTGAGGCGCTGGCAATGCGGCCATCCACGCCGCCCACGTGCACCATCTTGGCCGCGTCCTCCTCCATGTGTATGCGCAGGATTTGGATAGGTGCCACATACGATCCATCGACCTCCTTCTTGATTGTGAAGTCAGGTCGCTCCATGGCACCTTGACCGCGCACCTCAAGGTCCAAGCGTCCATACATGCAGAATGCTACCGGACCCTGCGTCGTTTGGAAATTCTTGGACATGTCGGGGTAGAAGTAATGCTTGCGATAGAAGTATGAGCGCGGCTGTATCTTGCAGTTGGTGGCAAGTCCCGCCATAACGATTGCCTCTATGGCCTTTTGATTGGGTACCGGAAGCGCGCCCGGCATGCCCAGGCACACCGGACACACGTTGGTATTAGGCGGGTCCGTATGACTGAGCTTGCAATCACAGAACATCTTGGTGTTGAGCGCGGTAAGCTCCGTGTGTATCTCGAGCCCGATTACCGCCTCCCAGTCTTTGAGCACCTCTGCCAGCTTCTTCACAAGGACTCATCTCCCCCATGGACAAACGCCGGTGCCACTGTTCCAGGCTCAAAACAACCCATGCTTGCAACCCCACACTCCAGCGTGCGCGCTATTCGTAGCAACTTGTGGTCCTGGAACGCTGGACCTTGCAGCTGCGCCGCCATCGGCATGCCGGTCGTCTCCCCTAGGCCGATGGGCACGCATATGCCGCCATTTCCCGCGATGTTGTTTGAGATGGTAAACAGGTCCGAGGCATACATGCGTGTGGGGTCCACCACTTCGCCAAAGCGCCAAGCCACCGTTGGAACCGAGGGAAGCAGTATGGCATCGCAGCGTTTGAATGCTGCGCGATAGTCATCGGTAATGAGCGTACGAACTTGCTGAGCCGGATAGTAGTACGTGTTATAGACCCCAGAGGCCAACAGATACGCGCCGAGCATCTGGCGTCGCTTTGCCTCTGGGCCAAACCCCTTCGCCCGTGATCGCGCCGTTTGCTCGGCAAGCGAAGCACAGCCAGGTACCAAGCAGCCGTAGCGCACCCCATCAAATCGTGCCAAGTTAGAGAATGCCTCGCAGGGCCCAATCACATAGTACGCTGCCATGGCGGCTGCCATGTTGGGCAGCTCCACCTCAACGATCTCAACCCCCTGGCTCTGGAGTGCCACACACGCAACGTCCATGCCCGCACGCACTTCCTCTGAGAGCCCCTTATGTTCTATGAGCTGGGGTATTACACCCACGCGCATTCCCGCGCACGACTCGTGCAACCCCGCCAGAAAGCTCGCCTCAACCTCTTGGGACGTGGAGTCTAGAGGATCCCTCCCGCCCTGAACGAGCGCATCCATGGTGAGCGCCACGTCCTCAACCGAGCGGCCAAAGGGCCCCACCTGGTCAAGCGAAGAGCCAAACGCCACCACACCATAGCGACTCACCACACCATAGGTTGGCTTGAAGCCCACAACGCCACAAAAGCTTGCCGGCTGCCGTATGGAACCACCCGTGTCGGAGCCAAGGGCGATGGTCACCTCGCCGGCAGCGACCGCAGCGGCGCTGCCACCCGACGAGCCACCTGGTACGCGACTCACGTCCCACGGATTGTGCGTACAAAAGAACGCACTCGATTCCGTGGAGGAGCCAAAGGCGAACTCATCCATATTCGTCTTTCCCACGGGCGTCGCCCCTGCTTCCAGCAAACGCGTTACACAGGTGGCTGTAAACACCGACTCATATTGCTCCAGCATACGCGACGCACACGTAGTTTTGGTCCCCACCACGTTCATGTTGTCCTTAAACGCCACAGGCACACCGGCAAGCATGCCCAGAGGCTCTCCCATAGCGCGACGACGGTCAGTCTCCTTGGCAGCGCTGAGCGCGAGTTCATAACTCACCTGCAGGAAGGCGGCGACGTCACCGTCTCTCTGGTCAATCGCCTCAAGCGAAGCGCGCGCGACCTCCTCGGCCGAGAACTCCCCGTGCGCCACTCCAGTTGCAATCTGCAGCGCCGAGAGGCAGTCGAACGACTCCATTATCGATCGCCTCCTGCCCCGCCCAAAATGGAGGGCACACAATAGGCCCTTCCCTCCGTCGCCCCCGCATTCTTAAGCGCAACGTCAATCGTCAGGGTTCTGCCATGGGCATCAACCTCGTCTGCCGCCATCACATTGGAGAGGTCACCTATTGGATGAAACGTGGGTTCTACACCTGCCAAGTCATAGTCGCGTATCGGCTGCAGCATGGCAATGGCATCGTTTAGATACGCCGTCATCTCGTCGAGTTCCCGCTCGTCGAGCGCAATGCGCGCATATTCGGCAATACCGCGCACCTCGTCTCGCGTGAGGGCCATGGGCATCTCCCTTCGCATGCACACGCCGGATCCTTGGGTCATACCATTCTACGCCACGTATCAAAAAGGGGGCCACTCGGGCCCCCTCACAAACCACTGCGTACTGCGCGCAAGCTCCTATGCGGCAGAGAACACGAGCCTTCCCGCCACAATTCGGCTGAGCGCGTCGGCGACACTCTCGTCTTCCTTCATCTGCGCTTGGATGAGCAAAATCTCGCCATCATGCTCCACCCAGCCACGCAGCTCGCGCTCGGTATAGGTATCCTCGTCCCAATCTTGAACAGACGTCACCACACGCGCGCGTACCTTGAGCCCGTCGATGTCGTGCTCCTCAACATCCGAAACCTCAACGCTCGCGAATCCGTTCTCCTCCGTGTAGTCATCCACATTCGCCGAGTCTTGCTCAACCGTCTGCGCATCTGCCTCGGTGGCAAAGTCGTAGCTCATCATGAGGTACTCATCGTCGTCTTCGCCCGTTCCCTGCGAGAGCATCACTGCATGAGGCGTGTAGGAGAGAAGGTCGGTTCCCTCGCGTTTGATAACCAGCTGCTGCTTGCCACTCTTGCTGGTAATGGCCGTGTCCGAGAGATAGGACGCCGCATTGGCCTTACCAGCTTCCGTAAAGCTCGTTACCGCGTACGCATCCTTTACCAACTGCTCGTCGCTCGTATCCAACGTAGCGCCCTCGTTGGGCTTGCACTTAATGACGATAACGAACGAGCACTTGTCGCCACGCTGCTCATAGACGTGAATGCCCACGTCGTTTGAGGTATCGCGATCGTCGCCATAGAACTGCGCCTCGAAGTCCTCATACACGAAGCGATCGGCAACGCTTGGGGCATCATCGCGAACGTAGTAGATCTTATGGCCATCAACCTCGAGTTCCTTCACGTCTTCCATGCTGCCAAAGAACGACTCGGGGGTCGTTTGGCTCCACGACTCGTCAACGTCTTCCTCGAGGTCTTCGACGCCCGCCTCGTTGAAGTACTCATAGGTATAGTTGAGCTTGCCCCAAGGCTGCTCGATGTTGGTGTAGACCAGTGAGTTCCTGCTCCATGCGATCGATTCGATGGATTCCCACGACTTGGGCTGTGAGACCACACAAACCTCCTGGTGGCCAAGACCCTTGCCCGTGGATTCGCTCCCCAGCTGCGTCGTCGTCGCATCGCTCGCAATGAGCTTGTCGCCATTGAACGTCGCTGTGGCACTTGCAGTTGAGCGCACGTCGATGCGACCGTCATCGGCCGTTTGCTCGGAGGTATTGTTGGCAGTTTGCGAGACCTCGGTTTGGTTTGACTGCCCAGTCTTCGTCTGCGTGTTTCCCTGCGACCCGCCGCATCCCACGAGCGGGCATGCAAGCACGGCGGAAAGGGCGATCGCTCCAACGAGCTTACCGGTATTGTTCATCTCTTTCTCCAAACTACTTAGACCACGAAGCGCAATGTGCCAAACAGGCAAGCACCTCCGCAGTCTTGGCGGACGAATTAGATTTGCTTGACTGCCTGGGTGCCGTCGGAAAGTATGGAATCGCGAATCGCCTCAAGGTCCATGCCGTCCTCAATGGCCATGAGCGCCGAGATGGCCATGGCAAGGTTTACGCCACCAAACACCATAACGTGCTCGCCCAAACCTTTGTCGTCAAGGGCAACAAGGGCGTTCTTGAGGGGAGATCCCCCCGCGATGTCCCCCAAAACCACGATTTCGTCCTCGGGTGTAAACGCCTCGATCTTCTTGGTCAGCTTGGCACGAAAGGCATCCGGCGAGGTGCCGTCCTCCATACCACAGGACACCACGAACGTACGTGAGCCCAGCAGCATGTCCAACGCCGACTCAATTCCCTCGGCCAGTCTTGCGTGGCCTACAAGCAACAGATACTTCATGAGCGGATCCCCTCTCGCACGTTCGTTACTACCCTAACAGTACCCCATCATCCAATCGCGTACCCAATAATCCCAAAAACAGCATCTTGGCCCACCTACGTCGACCTGCCCACATGCACGAGCGCCATTACGCTATATTGTATGGTGATAATCAAACCTTGCTCCGTTAAGGAGGCCGCATGTATCGCGTCGTCGCAACCGACATGGACGAGACCTTCCTCGCTGCCGACCACACCATTCCCCAAGCAAACGTTGAGGCGATATTGCGCATGCGTGAACTCGGGGTGTTGTTCGTTCCCGCCTCAGGCCGTGCGTACGGCTCGATCATGAACAGCCTCCGCGACCTTCCGCCCGCTTGTTTGGAGGGAAGCTATGTAATCTCCTACAACGGCGGATGCATCAATCGCGCAGGCGAGAGCGAGCCCATCATGAGCCACCGCATCTCGTACGACACGGTGAAGGCCCTCTTTGACTACGCGGTATATGCCGGCGACATTGGCATGCACATCTACACGATCGATGGCGAGGTATGGGGCTGGAACCTCACCGACTCCGAGCTTGCTTATTTGGATGGACACATGGATATTCAGGTGTTCGACGGGACCAGCATCGAGTTCCTACGCGATGTGCCCTTGGCGAAGTGCCTGTACGTGTACGAGGACCTCGACCTGCTCCACGAGCTCTCACTTGCCATGGACCCCGCCCTCACGGAAGGCCTGTCCACCACCTTCTCTTCCGGCCGTTACTACGAGTTCAATCCGTCTGGCGTAGACAAGGGCGCGGGACTCTTGGCACTTTGTGAGCTCTTGGGCATCGACCCCGCGCAGACCATCGCGTGTGGCGACTCCGCCAACGACATGGCCATGCTCGAAGCAGCCGGCGTTGGCGTCGTGGTGAGCAATGCATCGGACGACGCGCTTGCCATTGCCGACTACCGCGCAACGTCGTCGTGCTCGGACGGTGTCTTTGCAGAGGTGCTCCGCGAGTTCATCGAGTCGTAGCCAGCAGGCGCCAGGCAACACAGGCAACACATAATTGACGAGGAGTCTTGCTTTTTAATTCCTAGTAATTACTATGAATTAGGGCAGGCCATCTAACGTCCTGAGCGGACGAATACCATAGGGGGACAAGTATATGGCAAACCAGCTTCTCCGCGTGAGCGGACTCTCGGCCGGAACCGAGGACAAGCCCATTTTGCACAACGTGAGCCTTACCGTGGGCGCAGGAGAAACGCATGTGCTCATGGGACCAAACGGTGCGGGCAAGTCAACGCTCGGGCACGTTATTATGGGCGACCCGGCGTACGTGGTCAACAACGGCACCATTGAGTTCGACGGGGCAGACGTCACCAACGAGTCTGCCGACAAGCGCTCGCTAGCCGGTATTTTCCTGAGCTACCAGGCGCCCGTGGAGGTTCCCGGCGTACCGCTGTACTCATATCTGCGCACCATTACGCAAAAGCGTCCCGAGCTCAAGATGACAGCACGCAAGTTCCGTGCCCGCGTTGGCGAGATTGCCGACCAGCTGGACATGGGTTCCTCCTTCCTCACACGCGAGCTTAACGTGGGCTTCTCCGGCGGCGAGAAGAAGAAGATCGAGATGCTGCAGCTGCTCCTGCTCCGTCCCAAGCTCGCCATACTCGACGAGACCGATTCCGGCTTGGACGTGGACGCACTCTCGGTAGTGAGCCGTGGCATCGAGGCGTATCGCACGTCGTGCGATGGCGCCCTCCTCGTAATCACGCATAACACGCGCATTTTGGAGCGGCTCTCGGTAGACCGCACGCACGTGATAGTGCACGGGCGCCTTGTTGCCGAGGGTCCCGGCTCGCTTATCGACGACATTGACGCACACGGATTTGAACAGTTTGAGCGCGCTGCCGAGGCCGGTGAGGGTGCATGAGCGAACGGACCGAGCATCGCACCCAAGTCGCAGACGTAGACAGGTCGCTCTACGACTTTACCTATTCCGAGGAAGGGTACGAGCGCTACGACGACGGCCTTACGCCCGACATCGTGCGCGCCATTAGCGCGAAGAAGGACGAGCCGGAATGGATGCTCAACATGCGTCTTGCCGCGCTCGACACCTACCATGCCAAGGACATGGCGGCCAACTGGGGCCCGTCGATCGCCGGATTGGACATGGACCACATCTCAACATACGTGAGTCCCAAAACCAAGCAGGCCAAGGACTGGGATGACGTCCCCGAGGACATCAAGAACACCTTTGAGCGTCTGGGCATCCCCGAGGCCGAGCGCGAGAGCCTTGCCGGCGTGGGCGCTCAATACGACTCCGAGATCGTGTATCACAACATGCGCGAGGAGGTTGCCAAGGAAGGCGTGATCTACACCACCATTGAGGATGCCCTGCACGATCCGCAATGGGAACCTGTGGTGCACCAGTATTTTGGCAAGCTCATTCCGCCTGCCGATCACAAGTTTGCCGCACTGCACTACGCCGTGTGGTCTGGCGGCTCGTTTGTGTACGTACCAGCCGGCGTAAAGGTGGATTATCCGCTGCAGAGCTATTTTCGCCTTAACGCCGAGGGCGCCGGTCAGTTTGAGCACACGCTCATCATCGTTGAGGAAGGGGCCGACCTGCACTTTATTGAGGGCTGCTCGGCACCCAAGTATTACGAGGCCAACCTTCACGCAGGGGCCGTAGAGCTCTTTGTGAAGGATGGCGCGCGCCTGCGCTACTCCACCATCGAGAACTGGTCCAAGAACATGTACAACCTCAACACCAAGCGAGCGCGCGTGGGCGCAGACGCCCAGATGGAATGGGTCTCTGGCTCGTTTGGCAGCCACGTGAGCTACCTCTACCCCACCACCATCCTCCAGGGCGATCGCTCAAACTGCGAGTTTACGGGCATCACCTTTGCGGGAGCCACGCAAGACCTCGACACGGGCTGCAAGGTTATTCTGAATGGCGCGAACACCACCGCATCCGTGGACACCAAGTCCATCTCCAAGGATGGAGGATGCAATACGTTCCGCAGCTCCGTTGTGGTGGGCAGGCACGCGCACAACGCACGCGCCTCGGTGAGCTGCCAGTCGCTCATGCTCGACGACATATCCCGCTCCGACACGATTCCCGCCATGGACGTACGCAATGCCACGGCAAGCGTGGGACACGAGGCTACCATAGGACGCATCTCGGACGACACCATCCTCTACCTCATGAGCCGTGGCTGCTCGGAGGCGGAGGCACGCACCATGGTGGTGGGCGGCTTCGCCAATCCCGTTTCCAAGGAGCTCCCGCTCGAGTACGCCGTGGAGATGAACAACCTCATCAAGCTCGAGATGGAAGGGGCGATTGGATAATGGCCACGCAAGACGTCACCACGCCCGAGCTCACGCTCAATCGCGTAAACACACCACCCGCGCAAACATGGAACTATCTGCGGGCGAACGACATAACGCTCACCGTTCCGCAACGCTCGCGCAAGGGTGACGTGTACTTTGCCCTCCCACGTCTCTTCGATGCCATCGAGTGCGGCATGGGCGAGCAGGTTACCCAGTGGGTTACCTCCCAGGCGGCTGACGCACGTTACGTGGAGGTGCGCGCCGGAGAGCACCGCGAGGAACCCATCGTAATTGACGCAAGCGCAGGCACCACCGACACGGGCGTGATGGTTCGCTCGGGTGCCAGCGCAACCGTAGCGGTATACACGCAGGGCAACGACGACACAACGGCGGCGCTCGTGCGCATTATTGCCGAGCGGAACGCCCATGTGCGCGTGCTCGAGTTCATCGCCGCAGGGAGCAATAGGCAGCACCTTGAGTCGGTGGGTATTGTTGCCGGTCGGGATGCACGTGTTGAGGTTCGCCAATACCTGTTGGGCGGTTCCACGAGCGCATGTGGGTTTGCCTGCTCCTTGGACGGGGCACGCGCACGCATTGAGCTCGTTTGCCGCTATCTGGGCCAAGATGAGCAGACCATCGACATCAACCATGTGGTTCGCCAACGTGGCACGAACACGCGCGCGGACGTACGCGAGTCTGGCGTGCTCGACGGACATGCGCGCAAGTCCCTTCGCGCCACCATCGACCTCGTGCATGGATCGTCAGGCTCGGAGGGTGCGGAGCTGGAAAACGTGCTCATGCTCTCGGACGACGTAACGAACAAGACCATGCCCGTGATTCTGTGCGACGAAGACGACGTCGCCGGCAACCATGGTGCAACCATCGGCTCGGTTGGCCCAGAGCAGATACAGTATCTGCGCGACCGCGGCCTCTCCCAAAAGGAAGCCGAGGGGCTGTACGTACGCGCCATCTTTGACGAGGCACTTATCTGTGCCCCAACCCTAACAATACGCGCTGCCGTGCTCGCACGAGCACAAGAGGTTCTTGGCAACGAGGTGGCAGGTGACCTCATCGAGGGACTTGGCCTTGGCCAAGGAGAGGAGTAGACCCATGAGCAGCACGCTTACCCAAGCTCAACTCGCCAGCATCCGCGCAAGCGCGCTCAAAGCAGACTTCCCCCTGCTACACAACCACCCAGAGCTCACGTTCTTGGACAGCGCGGCAACCGCGCAGCGGCCCGAGGCGGTGCTCGATGCCCAGCGGCGTTTTTACGAGACCATGAACGCCAATCCGCTACGCGGTCTCTACAAGCTCTCGGTGGAGGCAACGCAGGCGATCGAGCACGCGCGCGCGCACATCGCACGGTTTATTGGCGCCCTCGACGACGAGGGCAATCCGCAACAGAATGCCATCGTGTTCACGCGCAACGCAAGCGAGGCACTCAACCTGCTAGCCTTCACGTTGTCGCAGGTCGTTAAGCTGCAACCCGGCGACGATGTGGTGATCTCTATTATGGAACACCACTCCAACCTCATTCCCTGGCAGCAAGTGTGCGCACAAATGGGAGCAAACCTCGTGTACCTGCGCACCAACAACGACTACCGCATTACCCAGGAAGAGATCGAGCGCAAGATTGGCCCCAAGGCAAAGATCGTCTCGGTTACGCACGTTTCCAACGTGCTGGGCGTAAAGAACGACATTGCGGCCATCGCAGCTCGTGCCCACGAGATGGGCGCGCTCTGCATAGTGGACGGCGCGCAATCGGTGCCGCACATCCACGTGGACGTGCGCGAACTGGGTTGCGACTTCTTGGCGTTCTCTGGCCATAAGCTGGGTGGTCCGCTGGGCATTGGCGTACTGTGGGGTAAGCCGGAGCTGCTCGAAGCCATGCCTCCGTTCCTTACCGGCGGCGAGATGATCGACCTCGTTACCGAGACCGGTGCGGTTTGGTCATCCGTTCCCCAAAAGTTTGAGGCGGGCACGCAGGATGCAGCCGGTGCCTATGCCACCGATGCGGCACTCACCTACTTGGAGCAACTCGGCATGCATGCCGTTGAGGAACGCGAGCGGTTGCTCTCCATCTATTTGTGCGAGCGACTAAGAGAACAGCCCCAAATCGCGATTATTGGACCCAAGGAGGGCGAGCGCCACATAGGTGCCATCTCCTTCGACGTGGAGGGCGTGCACCCGCACGACGTGGCCTCGATTCTGGACATGGAAAACGTGTGCATACGGGCGGGCCACCACTGCGCCCAGCCACTACTCACCTATTTGGGCTGGCACAGCACCTGCCGGGCAAGCGTCGCATTCTACAACGACGCGGGCGACATCGACCGGCTCATAGACGGACTCAACAAGGTTTGGAGGATATTCCATGGACGTCGCTAGCCTCTACAACGAGCAGTTTATGGACCATGTGACTCACCCCGACTACAAGTACGCGTTGGAGAACGCCACGCACGAGCACGACGGCGTTAACCCCTCCTGCGGGGACGAGCTTCACCTCTGCGTACGCCTTGGGGCAAACGGACGCATTGAGGAGGCCGCCTACACCGGGCATGGCTGTGCCGTATCCATGGCTTCGGCCGACATGATGAGCGACCTCATGGTGGGCAAGACCCCCGAAGAGGCCCTGGAGCTCTGCGAGCTGTTCAAGGGCATGGTCACTGGTTCCGAGAAGGACGAGGCGAGGCTCGAGAACGAGCTCGACGAGGCCGCCATGCTCAAGGACGTGAGCCACATGCCCGCGCGCGTAAAGTGCGCGGAGCTTGCCTGGCGCACGCTGGCAGAGATGCTTAAGGGCGACGTGGCCACAACCACCACCGAGTAACGACCCGTCGGCGTCGCGAAGGAGGTAGCCATGTCTGGGATGTTCTCCACCAAGGGTCAATACGCGCTGCGCGCGATGGCAGACCTTGCCATGCACGACGGGTGGGTCTCGCTGGGCGACGTGGCAAAGCGACAGAACATCTCGCGCAAGTACCTGGAACAGGTAATTGCCCTTATGAGCAGGGCGGGGTACGTGCGCAGCTTGCGAGGCAAGGGCGGAGGATACCAGCTCACACGCAAGCCAGAGGAGTACACGCTTGGACAAATACTGCGGGCCGCAGAGGGGTCGCTTGCCCCTGTGGGCTGCTTGGACTGTACGCGTGGCACCATCTGCCCCATTGTGGACAGCTGCCCCACCATCTCGGTATGGCGCGACCTGGGCAAGGTGACCTCGGAGTATTTGGACGGAAAGACGCTTGCCGACATCGTGGTTGAGGATCCGCCACCACAAAACACCCCAGAGGAGGAGCAATGAGCATTCTGTTTGTAAACGCCTGTATGCGCGCGGACTCGCGTACGCTACGACTGGCGAAGGCGGTGCTGAGCCAGGATGACGCGCAGGACGTAGAGGAGATTCGCATTGGCACCAAGAGCTGCGACGCCCTTACCGAGCGCAGCATCGTGTCCTACAACTGCGGCGTGGCAAGCGGCAACTACGAAGACGCGCTCTTCTCTCCCGCCAAGCAGTTTGCCCAGGCAGAGGAGGTCCTCATTGCCGCCCCGCTGTGGAACTACGGCATACCCGCTCGCCTGCACGACTACCTGGAGATCGTGTGCTCTCAGGGCATCACGTTCGACGTTGACGAGCAAGGGCGCTACGTGAGCCTATGCCATGCAAAGAGGCTCACGTTTGTAACGACGATGGGCGGCCCATACCCATCGGCCGAGAACGACCACGCCTTTGGGTACATACGCACGCTCGCCACCGCATTTTGGCACATTCCGCTCGTTCGGTGCGTATACGCCGAGTCGCTGGACATGGTGGGCATGGACGTTGAGCCGGCACTCAAGGCAGCTTTGGACCGCAGCGAAGGATGAAGCACGAGGAGGCGCGTCTTGTAGCAGCGCTCGAGGCGAGAGGGTTTGCACGCGGCGGCGTCTCCAAGTGGGGCCAGCCCGTGCTCCGCTCGGTTCCGCTCCATACGCATCCTCAGCGCAGGATGGATGCGAGCGCGCTGCAACGCCGCTTCGTGGCATGCGCCCACGCAACTCCTTCCCCTGGCACAGACCTCTGTGCCAGCTGGGTTGAGCAGAGCTTTTCCAAGCTGGGGCTTGGCGTGGTATTGGGAGACGCCGCCACGCTCTACAACAGCTATTGCCACCACACGAACCTAGACAATCTTTTGGTGGGCATGATCGTGGCCACCGATCGCCATCCATACACGTCCGCTGGACTCACCCATGGCCACGTGGGCATCTATGTTGGCGACGAGCTCGTTATGGATTGTGCAAACAACCGCGTGCGAACCGTCCCCCTCACGCTCTGGCTCAGTGCCTACGGCCTCATGCAGGAGCCGCGGTGGGGATGGCTCGGAAGTATGGGCCTCACGTAGGCATGCGGACCAATCGGAAAACAGGACGCTAAAGCATCCCATAGCCAGATGTGCTGGCAGGCTCTTTTGTGGGCATGATGAATCCCACGATGGCCCCCACAACCCCGCCGGCAATATGGCCCAGATAGCTCACGCCATCGTGAATGAAGATGGCACCATACACCTGCTGGCCAATGTAGAGCGACGCAACCAGTATAAACGTAAGCGGAATCTCTCCCTCACGCATGCTGGTAACCGACGAGAGCAGTATGAACGTAAAAACAATACCGCTGGCACCGACCACACCCGCATGGAGCAGCAAAATGTTGGAAAGACTGCAGGCGAGCGCGCTTGCCAACATAATGCCCATGAGCTTGAGGGACCCGTACTTCTCCTCGAGCAGCGGACCGAGCAGCAGAATGTAGCTCATGTTCCCAATGAGGTGGTCCCAACCAATATGGCCAAATATGTGCGATACGAGTCCAAGCCATGTGAGCGGGTTTACCAGCGATCCTGGCCACGCCGTAAAGAAGAGCTGCGTGCTGACGCCACCCGTAAGCGTGCTTACGGCTTGCACGACAACGCACACGAGCACGAAGCTCAAGACGACCGGCGCGTTGAAGGTAATCTTTGGAATGACGCCCTTTAACGAAGCCATGGTGTTCCCTTCTTCTTAGGAGGCGCCGGATACTTGCCCGGCGACAATGCGCTCGTACGGGACACGGAGGGGGATGCGTTCCTGCTCAACGCGTCGCGGACCAACAAACGACGGGTCACAAAGTCGCAGATACAGCTCATTCTCTGCCGACGTGAGCGTTGCCAGTGGCTGGGCATTGGGCTTGGAGGGCAATGGCTTGCCATGCCGGTCCACAAACGTGCCAAACGATTGGTAGGTGTCGTAGGTGGGCACATCCATGCACACGCTCTGCACCTCAAGCCCGTTGGCACGGTATGCCGACAGAATCTCCAATCCATGGATGTCCATGTCGCCCCAGTAGTACCTATGCGGCGCACGGAAAATCCAGGGAACGCCGCCCAAGGTCGCCGTTCCTGCCATTCCGTCGCCTAGCACCGCTATGCCTTCGCGCAACGCGGGAAACCACAGCGCACTATCGCGATTCTCGCATATTACGACCACGGCCGGCGAATACGCAACCTCGCATACGTCTCCCTCCACCCACGAGTCGTACGCGCGACCGCCTTGCGAGAGATACGACGGATCGAGGTAGTGGAAGCGCACTTGACGAGGACGACCCTTCAGCTCAAGGCGCTCGCGCTGCGAGAGTAGGCACACCAGCTGGCGATGGCTGCCAGAGTCCAGCCACTTGGCATGAAAGCCCTCGAGCGGCACTTGGCGGGCCGTTAGGTGGGCGGTCTCGTGCGTGGCAAACCACGTTGCTGCCCTGCACACCAGGTCAAAGTCAACGTCGCTCATGTCGCATTTGCTCATCAGCACCAGCGCCCCGCGCAGATGCTCTGGCTCCACCCGAGGAAAACGCTCCCGCAAGACGACCAACCGCTCCCGGTAGCAAGATACGTGCGCTTCGGTGCCCGCAACGCGCGCCAGCTCGTCAAGCGTGGATGCCTGCACGTGGGAAAGCAGCGCATACGAGACGCGTCCCACAAGCCGCTGCTCCCTGAGCGTGGTGAGTCCCCGAAGGCTGGCCCACTGTGCCAGCCTCTCCAACTCCCCCATGAGCTGTGCGATGTTATGCTCCAGCTCCTTACGCGTGGGTTTGCCCACACGCACCGCATAGGGCCATGCGACCTCCTTGGTCCCGCACAGCTCGTCTGCCCACACCGACGCATAACGCCGCTTAAACGCCCGCACAAGCTCGTCTGTGGTCTTGAGGCTCACGGCTTCACGACTCCCCCACCAAATCCAGCGTGCTCACATACGAGCGCCGCGACTCGTCGGCAACGATGTTGAGCACGCGCTCGGCCTTGCTCACCACCGACTGGTATTTCTCCTCGGGCACGGCAATAATAAGCTGGAAGCCAAATCCCTGCCAGGCAGATATGGCGCGCGAGGTAAACCGAGAGTCCGCCTTAATAAAGCCCTCGTCCAGCAGCACCGGCGCGAATCCCGGCTTTGAGTTGCCGTCGCGCCCCAAGCGATACAGCAGTGCGGCACCCAGTATAAACGCCACGATCTCTGCCACCTCGCCACCGGACTTGCTGGCCAACGTACGAATGGTGCTGAGCACATGCGTGGGATCGTTCGCATCCACAACGCGTGCCGAGAGGGTTACGTGACGGCGTCTGTCGAGCACTTCATTGCGACGGCGCATCTTCTCGCCGGTTGGATCTTTGGGGTCTATGATGTCGATGAGACGTGCCGCCTTGCGATGGTAGTCCTCCTTGCTCATGGTTTGTTGGTTGCGCTCGTAATCCAACAGCTCACGCAGGAGCGCCGCAAAGTCGCGCGCCGACTTTGGGTCGTGACTGCGACACACGATCTCCAGCCTGCCACCCTCGCGACCGAACGGAAGCGTACGCAGGATGGCGTTGATGGGATCCAGGCGGTCGTCTATGTCGGTACGCGCGTCGCGATAGGCCACGTCCAGGGGAATGAGGTCCTCCCGTATCCATGCCAACATGTGCTCGAACCACGGGTCCGTTTGCTTGTGGAACCCCTCGCGCTCGAGCTTGGCAAGCAGCGCGCGATAGTCTGGCAGCGAATCAAGCGTCGTGCCCAACCGGCCATCTGGCCATCGCTCCTGGAAGCGGGCGATCTTTCGCTCGAGGCTCTTCGCAAGCTTGAGCACACGCTCGTTGAGCTCGGCGGTCTCCCCCTCAAGCGCGGAACGCACCCGCTCCACGCTCACCTCAAATCCACGCAGGTTATCCGCTACGTCTCGGCCAGCCAGTCGTTCCAAGCCGCACGCGTGCACGAGCAAATAGGCGTCGGACGACATGTCCACCGCAGCCAGCTGCTCATGCCGGACGGCAACCTCGTCGGCCTCATCCATTACGCGCCTCAGCTCCTGCGCCGTTTGTTTGAGCCTGTCCTCGAGGCTTCCCACCTGCTTGGTGAGCGTCGTTACCTGCGCCTCCGCTTCTTGCAAGCGCTTTTCGAGCGCCTCCATCTGCTCGTTGTTGGCGAGGAACTGCTCGCGCTCCTGCTGCGCACGTTCCAAATGGGCGTGAGCGCCCAACAGGTCCACCTGCTCAAACTGATAGCTGGCAATACGCTCGGCAGCATCCCTTTTGCTCACCAGCGCGTCGCGCACCTCTCGTGCATGCTCCTCCTCGTCGTGCACGCGCTGCCAGGTATTCGTGAGCGCCACCAGCTCCTTGGCAAGTGCCTCGACCTTGGCGGTGTTGTCGAACCCAATGATGCCCTCGGCGCCCGCATCCCGGCCATGTGCGCCTCGGCTCCCGTCCCGCGTTTGGCCGTTTATGGTAACGCGCCTGCCAGGGCCATCCAGCTGCCGAGCCGAGAACACGCGCTTTGCGTCGTGGTGCTCGTCGCACGCCGTGCGCTTTACCCAGCCCGCAAAGGGCGACTCCTCGCTGAACTCCAGCTTTTGCGAGAGGTAGCCGTCGCGGTTGTACTCCTCCACCGGAAGGCCGGTCTCCACCTTGCGAAACGTTACACGGCTGCGCAGCTTGAGGGCGTCGATGGACGAGCTAAACCGCTCAAAGTCGTCGGCATCCACCAGCAGGGTGCGGGCAAAACCGCCGTATACCGACTCAATGGCGTAGCGCCACTTTTCGTCGACGACTTCCATGAGCTCGGCCACAAAGGGCAGCTCGTCCACGGGGATGCCCGACGTCGCCGACAGCTTTGCGCGCGCCTCGCCCAGCCTACGGGGAATGCGGCTTTTGTTTTGCTCGTAGTAGGAAAGGTCCTCACGGAGCTCCTTGGCCTGGGCATCGAGAGCGAGGCGCTGCTCCATGGCCTTCTCCCACGCACCGCGCGCCTGCTCGTCTGCGGCCTGGAACCCGTCCCTAAACGACTGGACCTTTTGTTGCAGGCGACCGAAGTCTGCGGCTGTTGAGGGCATCTTACCAAAGTGGGAGGTAACCTCGCGTTCGCAGGCCGAGCGTGCCAACCTGCAGGCGTTCGTGCGCTCGATTGCCAGCTGAACGGCGTTGTCGTACGCGGCAAGCTTTTGGGTATAGCCACTCGCCGCGAGCTGCCGCAGTAACTCGTCTCGCGTGGCAGTGGCCAGCTCGAGCTCGTCGTTGCGCCTGTCGTACTCATCCTTCAGCACTTCTACCTGAGCTTCCAACTGCCCGCGGCGGGCCTCAAGCAACTCTAGGTGCGTCGCCTGCTCCCAGGCACCAAACACGGCATTAGAGAGCGCTCCGTTGTGGGCCTCCAACCTGGCAGACTCCCGCGCGTGCTCGTCGGCCTCGCCACACATGTCGGTAAGTGCCTCTACCTGCTGTTGCTTGTCACGCATGCGCTCGTAGGCATCCATGTGCTCATGGTAGCTGCGCGCCGCCTCCTCGGCGCGGGCAAACGTGCCAGGCACGTCAAGCACCTGCTCGCGGAACAGCTCTGCAATAGAGCGAAACCCGGCACCGCTGCGAATCCTGCCCAAGAGGTCCATAACGTCCTTGCCTTGGCCCAGCTCGTCCACATGCAGAACACGATACACATACGTAAGGAACTCGTCCACGCGCGAGAATGCCCTAAAGCTGTTCCCCAGCACACGACGTACGCGCTCGGCCGTAAAGTTAACGTTGGCAATGGGCTCGAGCACCCTAGGATCAAACGTTTGGTACATGGTAAGGCGCAACTGCTTGATGTCGGAGTTGGTGTTGTAGCCTGCTCCAATCCAGAACAGCTTGGCCACGGTAAAGACCGTTTGGTCCTCGGCCTCGTAGGTAAGCACCACCGCACTCCACCGGTTGCACGATCCATCTCTCAGCATCTGCGCCACGGGATTGCCGTTCTCGTCCTCAACGTCCTCGAGCTTGCCCCGCACGTAGCCAATGAGCGAGCGCTTGTCGGAGGCAAGGCTACCGCCACGGCCACCCTCGTTGCTCGCGGTGTTGTAGCTCCCGTTGCGCGTCATTACCTCAAAGAACGCGTCCTCCAGGGTGCTCTTGCCCGTGCCGGAGTCCCCCGCTATTACCGTTGTGGGTATGTGCTCAAAGCCAGTCTTGAGCGAGAACAGATGATAGCCGTCGAACGGGCCGAAGTTGACCAGCTGTATTGAGCTGAGCTGCCATTGGGATTGCTCCAAGAGCCCGGTCTGCAGAACGTCCACGCTACTCATCGCTTGTCCTCTCGTCGGGATCAACGCCATAGCGCTGCAGAATCGCCTTTATCTCGTCGAGCGTGTACACCAAGCCAACCACCGGCATAATCTGGTAGCGGTCCTCGGCCACCTTGCGCAGGTAGTGGTTACGCTCCATGGCACCAATGGCCTGCTTCATTGACTGCTCGGACAGGGCGACGTCTGGGGCATCCTCAAACAGGCGCGCCATCGTCTCGCGCAGCTCTTCCTCCTCTACCCACACCAACGACTCCCCCGATGCCGTGGCGGCAAAGTACTTGGTAACGAGCTGAGTCATGAGCAAAGACTGCACGTTGTTGAAATAGGTGATGGACTTTATCTTGTACGGCACGGTATCGTCGTCCAGCTCCACCTGCTGGGCGAGCGCGATGCCCGCCACGCGGTCGAGCTTGAGCAGCAGCAACGCATCGGCCAGGCGACTCCGCACGAGTTCGGGGTCGCTCATAAGGCCCTCCCAGGCCGTCTTGTCCTCCTCGGCGGATATGTAGCGCCGCTTGATGAGCGCGGCTATGGCGTGGCGCACGCCCATGGGGCACGTTCCCGTGTCCTCCGGGAACAGCTCCTCGCGAACCTTGCCTTCACTCGTTTGGGTAGGTACGCCATCGTTAGCCTCAACGCACATCGAATGCCTCCATCCCTTGTTGCAGCGACTCGCGAACCACCACCATGTCTGGCGCCTCCCACTGGCGCTTGGTTCCTTCCAGGTCGTAGCAATCGTACACGGCGCGCCGGGCATGCTCCACCGGCACCCCAGCCCGCAGGGCAAAGCGCATAAGGCCAGCAAGCTCAACCTCACGTCGCAGCGACGCATCGAGCTGGTTAAACGCTGTGGACAAACGCCCCTCCCCACTCGCAGGCAGCACACCGTCTATGGCATCGAGCAGCTCAGCCGTGCGCGCGCCCGCAAAATAGCGCAATCGCTCCAGATCGATGGTGGGAAGGCTCTCGCGGTCCCCCACCCAAAGCGCCGGAGGCGGCTGCTTTGCAGGGCGCGTGGAGAGCTTGTACATAAGGGTTTTGACCTCGGCATTGCCAATAACGTCTGCCATGGGGCTGCGCGCCGTTGCCGATTCCTTTACGCCGCGCTCAAGCACCACGCGATACAGCTCCTTGAGCAGAGCCGTGTACTCTCTATACACCTCGTGATCGTACTGGGTTATGGCATTTGCCACGGTCTCGGAACAGGAACGACGCAGCTTGAGCACGCCGTTCATGCCGTCCACCATGTGCCGCCACGCGCGCTCAAGCGCCATACGCTCCTGTGGCTCCATGCCCGACAACGCCTCCGACCTGCAAATCATGCGCACGCGGCGGTTAATCTGCGTGTTGAGCCTACGATTCGAGAGCATCTTAATGGCACCGTTGTATACCTGCCCCGAGTCGGTACCCGAAAAGAGCTCGTCGCTGCGGCGCAGATATTCAGACACAAGCTCGCCTCCCGGACGCTCGTCGGCATGGAACGAGTCTATGAGGTTGTTGCGCTCGGTGTACATCATCTCCTCGATACGGCTCATGTCCTGTGGCACCTGCGACATGAGGTCGAGTGCGTTGTGATACATCGCAATGGGGTCGAGGTCTTGTGGGAGCTTGCCGCCATGGGCGTCAAAATCGTCCAAGGCCTTCTGCGCCTCCTGGACCTTGGCCACCAAGTCGGCACGCTGCGCCTCGGGGTCCGGGTTTACCGCAGTCGAGAGCTTGGTGAGCGCCTCCACGATCATCTCTACGCGTGGGCTGGACAGCGTGATGGAATCGTTTGACACGTCGTCCACCGCCGAGAGAACCGCCAGCGCCTCGGGACGCACGGCATGCTGGGACTCCCCCGTTGGCAGGATGCGGCGCTCCAGGAGCTTGAATTCGCGAACCCACTTCTCGTTTACGATCTCTCGCGCATCCAAGCGCGTGCCATCCTCATGCCGCCATATTTTGCATTCGGCACGGTCGAGCTCGTCGAGCATGGCATCCATTTGGGCATAGAGCACCTCTGAGTCCATCCGCGACGTCCCGTCGCCAAACAGCTCCCGCAGCAGCGCAATGGCCGTTTGCGCAAAGGGGTTGCGCAACAACCGCATGGCGCCGTCCTCAAACGTCGTCTCCAACTGCACAAACTGCGCGACCACATCGCTCACCCGCAACGCCTCCTCCTACAATTGACCATTGCCATGCTACCAAACAAGCGGGACAAGAACTTAGAGAACGAAGGCTTGGCCGCTCGTTGCCGTATGAGGAACGTCCGGAACATACCCAAATGGAATAATTACCGACTACTGCGTTTTTTCAGGTAGCCTATCTGGCACTATGCGATAATAGCATGCGGTCGTCGGTAATTTTGCCTCGCTGGCCTTCCGCTGGCCTCGCTCGGATTGTGAAGACTTCTCCACACCGTTGACAGGACTCGCTTGGATAAGTATATTATTTACTCGCGCTGAGGCGCTTACATAGTGCGGGGTGGAGCAGTTTGGTAGCTCGCCGGGCTCATAACCCGGAGGTCGTAGGTTCAAATCCTGCCCCCGCGACCAAATTTTCTGATGGCTTCGCGCGGCGGGGCCATTTTTTGTTAGAAGGGCGAGCGTTGGACGAGCGGCAGCAAATCACCTACATGCAGGCGCGCATCTCCCGCATGGCACACGAACGTTGGGGGCTCTCGTTTCGCGAGATCATGGCGCTCTTCGCACAGGGTGACGCGCTAGGCTACATAGAACGCAACTTTGGACTCCTCCACCTAGAGGGGGACGAGTCAGTGTTCGACGACGTTACACGGTACCTGCGCCGCAAGGGGGTGGCCTTGGATGCTGTCCCTGCGTGAGGGCCTCATGCTTTACCACGGGTCATACACCCCAGTGGCCAAGCCCAACCTCGCAAAGTGCGCTCGCTTCAAGGACTTCGGGAGGGGGTTTTATCTCACATCCTCCCTGTCGCAAGCGCAAAGCTTCGCACGGCTCTCGCTCAGGAAGGCTAAGGAAAACGAGCTCGTAGAGCCGGACCAAGACGTCGGATATGTCTCACGCTTTCGCGTGCGAGCCTTCTCTCCACACGCCATAAGCATATGCACCTTCCAGACGGCAAACACAGCATGGCTCAGATGCATAGCCGCTCATAGGAAGCGCGGGGCATTCGTCCGGGATCTGGCAATCCTTGAATCGTACGACGTAATCATTGGCAAAGTGGCAGACGACCAAACGAACAACACGCTCGTCACGTTCCTCTCAGGCGGCTATGGCCCCTTTGAGAGCCAAGCGGCAATGGAGCTGTGCATTGGGCTCCTTTTGCCCGACCGGCTTGATGATCAATACTGCTTCCGCACCGATCGTGCGCTGTCGCTGCTTGATTACGTGGAATGCGAAGTGGTATAGCCATGAGTGACTTTAGCGAAGAGAACGCGATGGACCTCGTCGCAACCATGGTCGCGGAAGACCTCGCCGAATCCCTCGGCATCAGCCAGACTGACGCCCTGGCGCAGTTCCTAGCTTCTAGAACCGCCGAAATGCTGTATGACCCTGCGCTCAAGCTCTGGTGGGACGGCCCAGCCTACGTCGCCAACGCCTACCGCAAGGAGGTCGAGAAGGACGGGCAGGCCTCGGACCCCGTGGACTGAGCCCCGGATTTCCGTTCTCGCGCCACAAGAGCGACGGCATGAGTGCCTGACCACCAAGTTGGCAAGACGAGGCGCGTGAACAACGCGGTCAAGGCCCCCGAGCCGACCGTGCGGCGCAAGATCCCGTAGACCGACGACTGGCACGCCAGGCGCGACGACGCGACGGTGCGCGAGTCCCAGCGGCGTGCCACCTCCTACGGGAGGGCGCGTGGTCGCTCATGAGCTCCGTCGTCTATGCCGGCATGGACTTAGGCAACGTGTGCTCCGCGCAGGTCGTGGGAAGGTCCGTGAACGAATTTGCCGTGGAGGCCATGCGGGCTGCTGGCAGGCCTGGGACCGTGCCCGTCTCCGCATGGATGCCGCCCGAGGACGTGCGTGTGCGCCCGGGCGCTCTAATTGTGCCCGCGCCAATCCCGCAACACTCCGTATGCAGGCGCGTTGAAAGGTGGCGCCGTGATTGTCTTCTCTGCGCAGCGCATGCTCGAGAAGTGCTACAACCAAAACGCCAAGAATTCAGGTCGGTACTCAATTTGGAGCAGGACTTGCTGTTGGGCGTCTATTTGCGGTG
>JAFWMI010000309.1 GCA_017513965.1 Atopobiaceae bacterium | reverse complement strand
GTGGCATCGCATGATCGCCGCAGCTCGGAGGCGGTGCGGCCACTAAGGGGCTACCCCCCATTGGTTAGTTTTCGGACAGCCTGGCGAGCCAATACGGACTCTTGTCTCGTGTCCACATGATCAAAGGAGCTGCTCTCATGCGAGCAAGCAACGTTGTTCTCATTGGTATGCCGGCCTCTGGCAAGAGCACGGTGGGGGTCGTGCTTGCAAAGTTCTTGGGGTACGACTTTATCGATACCGACCTCCTCATACAGAGGCAAGAGGGTGCCCGGCTTGAAGACATCATCCAAACAAGGGGAGTCGAAGGGTTCCTGCAGATAGAAAGCGCGGTGTGTTGTGCCTTGGACGTCACGCATACGGTTGTTGCGACGGGCGGGAGCGCCGTGTATGGCGAGGAGGCCATGCGCCACCTCAAGGAGCTGGGGCGGGTCGTGTACCTTCGCGTGGACATCGATGCCCTGGCGTCGCGCATATCGGACATGAGGCAGAGGGGTGTTGCCCTAAAGGACGGCCAGTCGCTTGCAGACTTGCTCGAGGAGCGGTCGGTGCTCTACGAGCGATACGCCGACATAACCGTTGACGAGGGTAACCAAAGCCTTGAGGGTACGGTGAGCGCGCTGGTGAAGCTGTTGAGCTAGGGCTCTTCTGTCATCCTGCCGGTCGTTATCACGGTCATGAATGATACGTATACGTACCAGCTAAAGCCTTATGTCGCGGCGTAGGCTCCGCTCGATTCTTGGTTCGATACTCCAGAAGATACGCAGATACTGAGGATGGCCGACATTGGCGCTCGCGTGACGGCGGGGACGGTGGCTTGTGTGCTTGGCGCGGCGCTATCCCACCAGCACGTCCTTGCCGCGGAAGGCGATGCCGTAGGTGCGGATGCGCCCCGGCGCGATGCCGCGCTCCACGAGGCCCTCGACGTAGCGCTTGTCCTCGATCTGCTTGCGGGCGCGGGCCACGGTGTCGGCGAGCGTCTTCTCCCGTCGCGGGTCGAACACCTTGAATTCGATGACGATGGCGGGGTCGGTCCCGCCCGGCCCGTCCAGTGGAAGGAGCGTCACGTCGCAACGGCCGTAGCCGCTCTCGCGGTTGGACTCTACCGAGTAGCGGCCGCGCAGGCGCACGAGCAGCCCCAGCGCCAGGCCGTGGTAGAAGCGCTCGGGCTCGCCCTCGGCCGTGCGGCCGCCCGTGTCGAAGGATGACATGCAGTGGAGCGTGACGTCGGAGAGGTAGTCGCCCATGGCCTCGGCGTCTCCGGCCAGCAGGGCCTGGCAGAAGCGGCCGTATCGGGCCGCCGCCGCGTTGAACCAGCCCTCCACCATGCGGTCGAAGTTCCGCTCGACCTCGTGGTTGGTGAGCCGCAGCCTCCGTTGCTCGTCCTCGGGAAACTCGGGCACCGGGCCCGGGCTGGTGAGGTAGCCCGCCGCCAGCAGCAGCGCCCACGCGGCGTCCGGACGGGTGCCAAGCTCGGAGAAGACCACCTGCTCGTCGACGACCTTCTCGATGGTCCCACCGCGCATGAGCTCCTCGAAGTCGGCCTTGAGGTCCTCGTCGCCCCGGCGCACGACCTCCGAGACCAGCCCGTTGCCGCTGGTGTTGGCCCAGTAGGCGCGAAACTCGCCGAACTGCAGGAGCTGCGTTATGGACCAGGGGTTGTAGATGTCGGGCACGCCCCCGAAGGTGAAGCCGTCGTACCAGTCGCGCACGGCGTCGCGCTTCGCTAAGAGGCCGTACTCCGCCAGGGCGGCGTCCACCTCGGCCTGCGTGAAGCCGAAGCAGGTCTGGTAGAGGGGCGTGGAGACGGTCGCCACCACCAGGTTGTTGAGGTCGGAGAAGATCGACTCGCGCGAGACCCGCGTGACCCCGGTGATGAGCCCGCGCCCCAGCGCGGGGTTGGTCTTGAAGGTGGCGTTCATGAGGGAGCGCATGAAGTCGGAGGCGGCGTCCCAGAAGCCGTGCGTCCAGGCGCACTCCATGGGCGAGTCGTACTCGTCGAGCAGCACCACGGGCGCCACGCCCCAGTGGCGGCGCAGCATGGAGCAGAGCTGGTTGACGGCGTCTGCGGCGACCGCGTCGTCCATGTCGTCGGAGACGCGGGCGAGGAAGTCACGGTCCCCCTCGGTGAGCGCCTCCGACCCCAGCAGGTAGCGGTGGTCCTCCACCGCCACCCGAATCACGCGCTTCATGGACGCGAGCATGCCGTCCGGCGTCGCGCCCTTGCACTTCGCGAGGCTCATCGACACCACGGGCACCGTGCCCTGCAGCGCCCGCATGGCGGGGTCCTCCCACACCTCCAGGCCCCCGAAGAGCTCCTCGCCGCGCCCGGAGAACTCGGTGGAGAGGAAGCAGCGCACGGTGTCCAGGTTGAGGGTCTTGCCGAAGCGCCTCGGGCGGCACACGAGCGTGACCGCGTCCAGCCCGAGCCACCAGTCCCTCACGAAGCCGGTCTTATCGACGTAGAAGCACCCGTCCGTGCGGATGCCCTCGAAGCCCTGCGCCCCTATGCTGATCGTGCGTGCCATGCGTGTCTCCAACCACTCGCGTCCCACCAGTGTAGCACGCGACGTCGTACCGCCCGCGTTATGCGCGGCCCGGAATGAAACGAGTGTCTACCGCCTCGAAGCCCCCGTACCTGATTCTTGAAAAAGTGAACTTTGACTTGATGACGAATTGTTCTCCGAGTTTCCCAAGCTGCAGATACTACGCCAAGGATGCTCGAGAGTAAAACACCCGGCCTCCAGGGCACAAACCTCAAGATCGTGTTTGGGCTCGAATTTTTGGAGGGCAGGGAGTGCGAACCCAGGGCCGCACTGCGTGGGACTCCGGAAACGCCCACAGGCCGTCTACCTGCGGATTTGCAAAACAGGGTCTCGAGAGGGGCGAGAAAGTGCGAGCCTGGAGCCGCACTGTCTACCGTCAGGCGGGCAAGTGCGGCTGTGGCTTCGCACCGTCTTCCCCGCCCGGTGCGACAACGCCCTCCGTCCCCGTCGTTCGGGCGGCGTGTGCCACGCGGCGTTGCGTCTTCGCCCAGCAATACTTTTATATGCTGTAGACCAACGGCCGCGCACGTCATTTTGGTGTCTCCCTAGAACGCGAACAGGTCGTCGGCGGTCAAGACGGCGGCGAGGTCTCCCACATGGACGCTGGGCGCCACTCCCGAGGCGGAGACAAGCGCCAGATGGACGGCGTTGCGCGTTCCGCTCTCCTCGCGAAAGACGGCGCGCTTGCGGTTCAGCGACCTGGCAACCTCTTGGGTGACCACGAAAGGCTCGTCGGTGCACTTCATCTCGCAGAGGTCGGTGACGGCGTCCTTGCGCTCGATGGCCAAGTCGACCTGCGCCCCCGGGCTCGAGTGCGTGCTCGACCACGGGAAGCACGTCGTCTGGACCGACGCGATGCCCAAGCCCTGCTTTATCTGGGGGATGTGAGCGAGGCAGGCCACCTCAAAGGCGTTACCACGCCAAGTATAGTAGGCGGGGGAGCCCTCGAACGCAACCCAGTCCTCGATGGGGTCCTCGTCCATGAGCTTGAATGAGAACAGGAGGAAGGGGTCGACGAGTTGGTATATCGATGGACGGTAGCGCTCGTAGGGGTTCTTGTAGCGGCGGATGTACCCGCACTTCTCAAAGTCGTCAAGCGCACGCTTGAGGCTGTCGCCGTTGGTCCCCACAGCCCGTGCGATCGCCGTCCTGTGCACGCCTCGCTTTGCTTGGGAGAGGATGCGGAGCACGTCGCGGTGAATTGGCGAGTCTGACAGAGTGGCCTCCATCAGGCGTGGTACTTCGTCGCGCAACGGCGCCTGCGTGTCGAGGCAAAGCTCGTTGATGTTCTGTGCGAGGCTGAGGCGACGGTCTAGCATGTGCAGGTAGTAGGGGAGCCCTCCGAACACGAGGTACGCCTGGAGCACGGTCTGCCTGTCCCAGCCGAGCCCGAGTGAGGAGACGAGCTGCTCGGTCTCGTGCAGGGAGAAGGGGGCGATGTAGATGCGACGTGTGATGCGGTCGTACATGCTGCCGGTGTTCTCGAAGAGGTTCTTGATGATCCACGAGGTGGCTGACCCGCAAATCACTACCATGACGTCGTCTTGCTTGGACGCCCAGGAGTTCCAGAAGTCGGCGAAGGCGACCAGGAAGTCCGAGCGCTTCCCCGCCAGCCAGGGGAACTCGTCGAGAAAGAGGACGCGGCGCTGGCCATAGCGGCGAACGCCGTCGGAATCGACCAGAAGCCTCAGATGGTCAAAGGCGTCAAACCACGTGCGGACCCGCATAGCTTCCTGGTCGCCGAATTGTGCGAGAGCGCGTCGGAAGATGGTGAGCTGGGTGGATGTGCGCTTGTCTTGCGATCCGGTGACGGAGAAGGCGAGCTTGTTGCGGAACGTCGAATCGACCAAGTACGTCTTCCCCACGCGCCTGCGACCGTAGACGCACACGAGCTCCGCCTTGTGCGAGCGACAGTACTCCTCGAGGTCTGCCTGCTCGTGCCTTCTGCCAATCAATGCACCCATTTCACGGCCCTTCGTTTGGTGACAATGGCCTTAGTATAGCCTTACGATGCAAAATGAACTCTTATTTAGATTAAAGTAGTTCAAACAAAGCACTTTAATCTATTAAAAGATGAGTAAACACGGGACGGGTTATCGTTCACTCGCGGTGAACGATAACCCGTCCCGTGTTCATCCTCTTCGACAGTGGCTCACTCTTCGTCGAGGAGCTCGATGCGACACGTGTGCTCCTTGGTCTTCGCGTCGTAGGTCACTCCGACGAGAAGGATGGGAACGTCGAGGTCGCGCAGCACATTGGGATATCCCTTGCGGTGGATCTGGTCGAGTGCGGCGTCTGCCGGTCGGTTCCACTTGAGCTCCACCACGAGGGCGGGAAGCAGGGAGCCGCGGCTCGGCAGGTATGCGATGTCGACGTACCCCTTTCCGCCTGGCAGCTCCTCAATGCGGGCGTACTCGTCGATTGCAGCGATGAGTGCGGTCTTGACCACGGATCGGAGCGCCTGCTCGTTGTTGTAGAACAGGGGAGAGCAGTTACGGTCGTGGACGCGGGCAAATCCGGTTGCGACCTCATCCTCGCGCAGGGCGACGATGTCCTCCAAGAGTCTCGTCGAGTCACGCATGAGCTTCACTAGCTTGGGATGGCGGCTCTTGGCGATGGCGCGCGCGAGTTCGGCGCGCACCTCCTCGTTGGGTACGCGGGCCGTATGAGATTCCTCGTCGTAGGTGAGGTACCCGAGGTGCACGAGGAGCGTCAGCACGTCGTCGCGCGTGAGCAGCGAGGTCATGTCGTTCTGGAAGCCGTAGGGGTCGACTCGTACCGATGCGCCGCCCACGGCATGCGCGATGTCCGCCTGCAGGCCGTCGAAGTCCATCTCGATGTAGGGCCGCAGCGACTCGTATGCCTCCGTGGACACCCAATACGAGCCGGTCTTGCCCCGCGAACACGCCCGCATGACCGAGTAGGGGGCGTAGGCGCTCACGCCCCCGGCGAGGTCGTATGCGTCATACCAGCGCCGCACGTCAGCCATGTCCAAGCCATGGCGTGCGCACAGGTGCTCGACCTCGGGCTCGGTGAAGCCCACGTAGGGCGCATACCACGCTGGGTCCACCATCGTGAACTCCTGGAAGTCGGATACGGCGGACTGGTGCGCATACTTCTTGATGGGAAGGATGCCGGTGAGGTAGGCCCCCTCCAATGCGTAGTCGGTGAAGTTGTTCGCCTTGAAGAGACCGCGCAGCCATTCGGCATACGCGTCCTGCGAGGCTTTGTCACCCTGCGCCAGCCGGTAGGGGGCATCCCACTCATCGATGACAAAGACGAACTTTCGCCCCGTGGCACGTACAACGTCTAGGATGGCGGCCTTCAGCTCGGTGCCGTGCCCCTCATCGGCCTTGCCGGCACTCGGTAGCATGCTGCGCAGCTCGGGGAGCAGCATGCGTATGATGCCGGGTACGACATCGCGCGCCCCCACCGCCTGGATGACCTCGGACATGTCCAGCGATATGACGTTGAGCGCATTGAGGTGCTCGTCCCACCCCTGGCCGCGGGCAACCTCCAACCCCTCGAACAACGCGCGGGAGTCACATCCGCGGCTGTAGAAGGCGACGAGCATCTTGGCGGCATAGCTCTTCCCAAAACGCCGTGGCCTGCTTACCAGCACCAGCTTGTCTGCCGAGCCCAGCGTGCGTTCGAAGAGGGTGACGAGTCCGGTCTTGTCGACATACTCGTTCTTTAGGATGGACGCAAAGCCGTCGTTTTGCGGGTTGACGTAGGTTCCCATGGCCACCTCCTGAGCGTATGACAACAGTATAGGCGCTTGGTTGGCCGGGGCTGTCCTCCGGGACGAAGGGGAGTTTGTCCCATTCGCGGGACAAACTCCCCTTCGTCCCACGTCCCCTCTGTCCCAATGTCACATATTATGTACACTTAACCATGTAACTAATATGCGACAAAGGTGGATTATGACGCGCATACTTCTTCCCTGTCAGGTTGGCATCGTTGTGGCTGCGTCGCGAGCGGAGCGAGGGCTTACACAGGCGCAGGTCGCAGATGCCGCAGGGGTCTCCCGGCAGCTTGTTAACAGGCTCGAGTCGGGCTCTGCGACCGGCATAGCGCTCGACAAGCTTCTCGCAATCCTCAACGCCACGGGATGCGTGCTCGAGGTGCACCCAATAGAACCGGTGGACGGCCGCGAAGTGGAGCTCGAGCCTGCGGTGGCATCGCCGTCTCCGTTCGTGGGGGACCCCTTGGACGAGTACCCCTTGGACGAGTCGCTATTCCTTGAAAGCGAGGGGGCGCCTCGATGACGAAATCCCTCTCCGTCTTCATTGCTGGAGAAGCATCCGGGGCTTCGCCGCCATGCTCTTCTTCAACTACCTCATGGGCGCTTCTGACGCACATGCGAAGAACTACTCCCTGCTTCATCTGAGCGCAAACGATACCGTGCTCGCTCCTCTCTATGATGTGGCGTCGGGCTTGCCGTACGACCTTACGGGCAATCGCCCGCTTCGTATGGAGATGTCGATTGGGGGAGAGAACCGCCTTGGGCATGTCAGCCGCGGGCACGTGGAGCGCTTTGCACGGCTCGCCGGGCTTGACCGTCAGGCCTGCCTCAACCTTATGGCCAACCTCTGCCGGCGTATAGTGCGCAGTGCAGGGGACGTGCTTTCGCAAGCGCGCGCGGAGGGCCTCCTAGGGGCGGACGAGCTTGCCGAGCGCCTGCTCCCACGCCTTGAGTCGCATTGCAACCGTACCCTGCAGCAGCTTGGCTGACGCAAGACGAGGGGACGAGGCTAATCGTCTGTTCTTGTCTGTAACAATTAGTCAGAAGGGTCATGAAGACGTTCATGGTCTTTGGTGGCGTGCCGTACTACCTCAGGCTGCTGAGCCGTCGTTACGGCCTTAGCCAGAACATCGACTTGCTGTGCTTCGCACGGAGTGGTCGCCCACGAAACGAGTTCGACGCCCGAACTGAACGGGGGACGGGTTATCGTTCACCCGCGATGAACGATAACCCGTCCCGTGTTCACAGGACGCGCCGCTGGTTCACGGCTTTCGAATCATGCTCGCTATCGGCACCTGCATGTGGATGGCGGTTTCGGCTTCGATGCGATAGAGCCACCTGCGCGAAGCGCAACGACTTATTCGCGTCGGTTCCGGTTTAACGTTATCGGCCTGGAAATAAGAAGAGCCCGACGCATCAGGCTCTCCCAAGCGGGACCCGAAGGCTTCCCCGCCGCAATTACTGCGTAGTCTAGCACGTTTTGCAATAGGGAAGCCCGACGTCACACGATCGATACGAAATTCGCGGCGGCAGCGAGCTTTCCCCTGGCCGACGTGTTGACGATGCGGGAGAATATCGTCATAGGCAACGCGGCGCGGTAACGCTCGATTGCGTCCTCGTAGGCCGACAGGAACTGCTTGCACTCGGTCTGGGTGAACCGCAGGCGCCTCATGAGGTAGGCGAGCAGGAGCACGTAGTCGGTGATGTCGGAGAAGTCGACTCCTGACACGCCCATCTCGGACTGCAGCAGCTGGCAGACGCCGCCGTTCACGTTGCCGCTCTTGAAGCGCACATCGAGCACGACACCGTTGTGGGCTATTGCATTGCGGCAGTCTTTCATGGCATAGACCATGGCCTTGAGGAACGCCTCGGAGTCGACGTTTGTGGGCATTTGCAGGTCGCGCACGACGGCGGTCTTCACGCGGCGGTCGAGGCACGAGTAGAACATGCCGAACTCGCCCAGCGTTATGACCTCGAAGAGGGCCCAGATGGGAATCTCGCGGTCGGCGTCGCGGAAGTGGCGGATGACGTCGCGGTCGTTGTGGTAGCGGGCCACCGCCGCGTCGAAGGCCCCGCGCAGGCGCATTCGCTCGCCCCACGCCTTCCCGTAGCGGCTGCCGCTGTAGCTGCGGTAGGCGGTGAGGCTCGCCCGCCAGATGTCCTCGAACGACTCGGACTTGGCATCGGCCACGACGGCTTCGAGGACGCGGTTCTTGAGCGCCGTCTCGACGAGCATCATGCGCGGGTAGAGTAGGGCCTTGAGCTGCATGTCGAAGTCGTGCAGGAGCGCGACCTGGGCAAAATCGGTTATGGGGAGGCGGTTTGCCGCGCTGCCGGCGAACCGGTAGCCCTTGTAGCCATGGTAGTACCCGACGTTGCGCAGCCTGCGCTTCTGTGCGGTTCCCGATATAGCGACGCCGCTTGCGCGCAGGTGCTTCATGAGCGCGTTCGTGGTAGCCGGCTTCCTCTTCGGCATCGTGGGGCCTTCCTTTCGTCGCGTGGAGGCTCATTATACGCCCGTGGCGGCGCATCGGGTTTCATTGCAAGGCGGTATTGTGGCGGCATCATACGGCTTCCTATGGCGATAGCGACGAAGCGGAGCACGACGCCCGCGTCCGCGCGAGGGGGTGACAATCTGGAACCCCCCTTGTTCGAGGTGTCGGGATATGGTACGAAACAGAGCATGTAATTACCGAGACGAGCCGGATTGGGGGTTGACAATGGAGATAGCCGCTAAACACAATCTCGCAGCCAGCC
>JAFWMI010000308.1 GCA_017513965.1 Atopobiaceae bacterium | reverse complement strand
TCTGGTTGAGTCCTGTGTATGCCAGCCCCATGGACGACAACGGCTACGACATTGCCGACTATCGCGCCATCCAGCCGGAATATGGCACGCTGGAAGACTTTGACCGCATGCTGGCGCGCGCACACGAGCTGGGCATAAAGATCGTGATGGACCTTGTGGCAAACCACACGTCCGACGAGCACGCCTGGTTTGTGGAGAGCCGCAAGAGTCGTACGAGTCCCTATCGTGATTACTACATCTGGCGTGACGGCAAGACTCCGGGTTCGCCAGAAGAAGGCGGAACCCCACCAAACAACTGGGAGTCCACGTTCTCGGGATCGGCATGGGACTACGATGAGGCAACCGCTCAATGGTACCTGCATTGCTTCTCGAAGAAGCAGCCCGACCTCAACTGGGAGAACCCCCGTGTGCGCGAAGAGGTCTATGACCTTATGAGCTGGTGGTGCGAGCGCGGTGTGGATGGTTGGCGCATGGACGTGATTTCCATGATTTCCAAGGACCAGCGGTTCCCCGATGGCAAGCCAAAGAAGAACGGTTACGGCGAAAGCAGCCCGTTTGTGATGAACGGCCCCCGCGTGCACGAGTTCATTCAGGAGATGAACGAGCGCGTGCTGAGCCGCTACGACATTATGACCGTGGGCGAGGCCCAAGGTGTGAGCTTGGAACAGGCCAAGCAGTACGCCAATGCAGATGGCACCGAGCTGGACATGATATTCCAGTTTGAGCACGTGAGCGTGAGCAAGACCACGGCTGGCTCCTATACGGGCAAGTGGGGCATCAACAAGCCGCAGATGCCCAAGGTCCGCGCGCTTCTTAACAAGTGGCAGGTGGGGCTTGAGGGCGCGTCTTGGAACAGCCTGTTTTGGAACAACCACGACCAGCCACGCGCCGTGTCGCGCTTTGGCAACGATGCGCCCGAGTGGCGCGAGGTGTGCGCCAAGATGTTGGGCACGTGCCTGCACTTCATGAAGGGCACGCCCTACATACTACAGGGCGAGGAGCTGGGCATGACCAACATGCACTTTACCAGCCTTGACCAGTGCCGCGACGTGGAGGAGCTGGGCATCTATCAGCAGGCTGTGGTCGAGCGCGGCATCGTGACCCACGAGCAGATGATGGCCGCCTTCGACAACGTGGCACGCGACAACTGCCGTACGCCCATGCAGTGGGATACCTCCGCCAACGCCGGCTTTACTACCGGCACGCCGTGGATCGACGTGAATCCCAACTACGTGGACATCAATGTTGCGGCGCAAGTCGATGACCCCGACTCGGTGTTCTCGTATTACCGCGAGCTCATTCGCCTGCGGCATGAGATGCCCATCGTGGTGTATGGCACCTACGTACCCCTGCTCGAGGACTCTCCTTCTGTGTGGGCATACGAGCGCCACTTGGACGATCAGGTAATCACGGTTGCATGCAACTTTACGGACCAGGTCGTCGCATGCGACGTGACGGACGTGGCTGGTGCCAAGCGACTCATTGGCAACTATGCGGAGCACACGCCCGGAACGCTGCAACCATACGAAGCCTACGTGGTCATACGATAAGCGCGTCGACCGACTCGGGCCAACAGGATAGCCCCAAACGGCCTTCGACTATTATTACTGCAAGTGATCTGTTTTTAAGAAAGTAAGAAAGTTGGTTTGAAGTGAGCACGTCATTCTTTGAGCGCGACAAGAACATGGGTAGCAAGGTCGTGTATCAAATCTACATTCGTTCGTTCCAAGATGCCAACGGCGATGGCATCGGTGACCTGCGTGGCATAACGTCTAGGCTTGATTACCTGCAAGAACTCGGTATCGACTATATGTGGATTACGCCCTTCTTCCCCAGCCCGCAAAACGACAACGGCTATGACGTGAGCGACTATCGTGCCATCGAGCCGCTGTTTGGCACGATGAACGACTTTGAGGAGCTCTCGCGCGAGGCTGCTGCGCGGGGCATTGGGCTCATGCTGGATATGGTGTTCAACCACACCTCAACAGAGCACGAGTGGTTCCAGCGCGCGTTGGCAGGCGATCCCAAGTACCTGGCCTACTACAAGTTCGTGGATGCCGCGCCTGACGCCACGGCGGAGAATCCTGGAGAGCCGCCCACTAATTGGGAGAGCAAGTTTGGTGGCAACGCGTGGGAGTACGTGCCTTCGCTCAACAAGTGGTACCTGCACCTCTTTGACGTCACGCAAGCCGACCTCGACTGGGATAACCCCGAGGTGCGCTCAGAGCTTGCCGACGTGCTCCGGTTCTGGCGGTCCAAGGGCGTCAACGCGTTCCGCTTCGACGTGGTCAACCTCATCTCCAAGCCGGCTGAGTGGGAAAGCGATTACGAGGGCGATGGCCGGCGCTTCTACACCGATGGCCCGCACGTGCATGAGTACCTGCAGGAGTTGGTGCGCGAGGGTGGCATCGATGGACTCATGACGGTGGGGGAGATGAGCTCGACCTCCATCGACAACTGCATTCGCTATTCCAACCCCGGCCGTCACGAGTTGGGCATGACCTTTAGCTTCCACCACCTGAAGGTGGACTATCCGGGTGGAGACAAGTGGTCGCTTATGGATCCAAACATCCCCGCACTCTGCCGTCTGTTCCGCGATTGGCAGGAGAAGATGTCTGCCGGCGGAGGCTGGAACGCGCTGTTTTGGTCGAATCACGACCAGCCACGACCCAACTCGCGCTTTGCAGATACCGAAGGCTATTGGTTCGAGTCCAGCACGCTGCTTCTTGCCTGCACGCATCTTATGAGGGGTACTCCATACATCTATCAGGGCGAGGAGCTAGGGCAGACCATCATGGACTTTACGTCCATTGACCAGTACCGCGACGTTGAGTCCGTCAACTACTACCGTATCCTGCAGGAACGCGGGCGCAGTGCCCAAGAGTCGTTTGACATCGTCCACGCCCGTTCGCGTGACGACGGTCGTTATCCCATGGCATGGGATAACACCGAGACAGCTGGCTTCACCACGGGAACTCCGTGGATTGGCATTCCGGCCAACCATGCATACATCAACGCCAAGGATGAGATGGCAGATGCCGGATCGGTGCGGTCCTTTGTCAAGCGGCTCATTGCGCTACGCAAGGAGATGCCGCTCATCCAGGCGGGTGACGTACGCTTTGTGGATTCGCCAAGCGACAAGGTGATTGCATACGAGCGTATGTTGGGAGACGAGCGCATGCTTGTGCAATGCAACTTCTCGGGAGAAGAGCAGCCTGCGCTGCCTGCGGAGGGCGCTAACGTGCTTATTGGCAATTATGGCGATGCCGGAGCAGTGGTATTGCGACCGTGGGAGGCCATCGCGTACGTTTGGCGTTAGCGTTTGGTGCTAGAACAAATAAAGGCGTGGGAAGGAATGTCCTCCCCACGCCTTTTTTAGTACCCGCGTACTGCCG
>JAFWMI010000307.1 GCA_017513965.1 Atopobiaceae bacterium | reverse complement strand
CTCCTCGCAGAGCTTGAGCGGGTTGGGTCCCATGCTGCGCTCGCGCATGATGGATGAAGAGAAGGAGTTGGCCTTCGGGAAGTTCATGGTCTTGCCCTGTTCTGTGAGAATCCGTTATCTGTGAAGGGATTCGGAACGCATCAAACCACGGGCACCGTTCGCGCCCTTTTCAAAGCGTTAGGTTTTAGCGTTCCCTACAGAACAATGACCAAAAAGACATCCCCTTGGATGGCCGTCGACACGAGGCCCCGTGCCCCGCGCGCTTACAGTCACATTACCACGTTCGTGCCACTATGTGCAGTCTTGAAGAGCGAGACCCGCTCCCCTTCGTCGGACATCATGGTGAAGCCGGAACGCCCGAGCGTCTCTGCCGCCTTATCCAAGTCTGACTGGCTGGAGAGCTCGACCATAACGTCGGCGATGTCCTTGGCCCAAATGCCGTCCACGGCGGTACTGCCCATGTGGCTGATCCTCCCGACTGCACAGCTGGACAGCAGCACGACCAGGCGGCCTTCGATTTCTTCGTACTGCCGACGCATCACCAAACCTCATCGGCTAATCCCCAACCGCCGCGCCGAAGGAGCCCGTCCTGATCAGGTGCCCCTCCTGGACCGCGGCGAACGTAGCCACTGTGCACGCGAAGACGGAAGGCGCGGCGATGCCGAAGAGAGGGATGACGAAGGGAACGAGGAACACCACGAGCCCCGCGACCTTGTTTGCACTGGTATGGAGCATGACAAGGCGTCTCTCCACCACGAGGCCACTTGCCACGTTCGCTGCCTTCACAAGGGCTATCGCGGCAATCCACGCCCACAGCCATGCGGGCACGTCTATGACGGGGAGCACCTTCTCCAAGCAAACCACGGCCAGAGCGAGGTCAGCAATGCTATCGAGTCTGGCCCCAAGCTCACTTACTGAGTTGGCCCTTCTCGCCACACACCCGTCGAGCATGTCCGTTAGCCCGGCAAGGGCATAGACCAAGAAGAACGCCGGAGAGAAGGCGACCGGCATCATCAATGCGAAGCTAAGCGCTATTCTGCCTATCGTGACCGCATTTGCCATGCTCTCTGGAGCACAGGCAACGCAACGCATCGTCTTACAAGCTCCCTCTCTTTTATGGAGTAGCGGCATGGCATCCTCACTCGTCCAGCTCGAGCCGCATGAGCACCAGCTCCTGCCAGCCGCCCTGGCGCGTACGGAAGCCCCGGGGGTTCCTCCCGTACTCGACGAACCCCGCGCTCTGGTAGAGCGCATGGGCACGCTTGTTGTCCGCCACAACCTCCAGCTCGAGCTGGGCGTACCCCGCAGTCCGCGCGCATTCGATACACGCCGCGATCAGGGCCCGCCCGATGCCGAGGCCCCAGTACGCCCGCTCGATACCGATGCCAAACTCAGCCCGGTGCCTCAGCTTCTCCTTCGAGCCGACGCAGCCGACCCCCGCGGATCCCACGATGGAACCGCCGACTTCGGCGAGAATCTCCACCTCGTTGTCGCTCTCCGCCCTCCCCTGCAGGTACTCCGCCTCGCCCTCCAGGGTAAAGCCGCCCTCGTCGGGATAGGTGAGCAGGTAGTCCGTCTCCGCGTGCGTCAGGTTAAAGCTGTCGAGTGCGGTGCGCGCATCCTCGGCCGTCCCGTTGCGCAGGACGCACTGTCGGCCGTCGCGCAGCGTTATCGTCTGCTGGTATTTCATGACTGGCCCCCACATCCCTACCAAGCAATCCGCTCAGAGATTAACCATCCCTGAGACAATTTACGTAACATACGTTACGCAACATATGTTATCATACTCAGTAAGCAGAGGAGAAGGACGGAAAACATGCCCCCCAGCGTCAAGTTCACCAAGCAAGAAATCATCGACGCGGCCCTGCGCGTGGTGCGCGCGGGCGGCGTCGGGTCCCTCACGGCGCGCTCCCTTGCCTCCGAGCTCGGCGCCTCAACGCGGCCGATGTTCACGTACTTCGACTCGATGGATGCGCTTAAGCACGAGGTCCACGAGGCCGCTAAGGACCTCTACCGCGCGGATGTCGAACGCGGGTTGGCTGAGCCCATCCCCTTCCGGGGCGTCGGCCAGAGCTACATCCGCTTTGCCAAGCAGGAGCCGGAGCTCTACAAGCTGCTCTTCCTCGAGAAGCCGAGCGATGCGGGCGGCGGCGCCATGGAGGCGCTCGCGCTCTCGCAAGACCTCGTGCGCGCGTCGCTCATGCGCATCTACCGGATGGACGCGGAGCAGGCCGACTGCTACTTCCGCGACCTGTGGCTGGTGGCGTTCAGCTTTGCCACGCTCATCGTGACCGACGACAGCCCCTACACCGATGAGCAGATGAGCGCAATCTTCACCGAGTTCAGCCTCGCCATCTGCAAGGCGTACAAGGAGATCCCGGGCCTGCACCGAGGCGACTTTGACCGCGACGCAATCTTCAGGCAGCTCACGAGCGGCGGAGGAACGGATGGCAACTGACGCAAAGGGCGAGTTCATCAGGTGCCCCCGCTGCGGGCAGAAGACCCGGACCAAGGTGCTGCCCGGCACCGTCCTGGTCGAGTTCCCGCTCTTCTGCCCCAAGTGCAAGCGCGAGCTTGTCGTCAGCTTTAGGAGAGGGGTCCTCACCCGCCAGGAACCAGTGACGTAGCTACTGACCGCTGCGACAACCGAATACCAACACCGTGCGAGACGCAAAGACGCAGTGCCGGCCCCAAGGCTGGCGCTGCGTCTTTGGGTACTGAGGAGCAAGACACATAGAATGGACGAATCGCGAAAGCGAGACAGAAAGGCTCAGATCAGAAATGCTTCGCATCCCGAGCTGGGCACGGGCGGAGCAACTGGAAAGAATCATCCCGCAGAAAGACCTTTGGACGCCCGAAAACCTCGTGCGACCAGACGCAAAGGAGGCAGTAATCATGAAGGAGAAGAACAACACCGTACGGAAGGACCAGATGGCGACCTTGGCGGCGCTGCTGCTTTTTGTCGCAGCGACGTTCCAGATTGCTGACGACAAGATGCTCCTGGGGGTGATCTTTTTCGCGGCGGCCTCGTGCTTCTCCTCTCTCGCCGGCATCTACCACGAGAGGGAGGCACCTAAGAGCAGTGGCATCAGCCAGTAGGCAGCAACCGTCAGCACATGAAAGGAGTGAATACTCATGAAGATCCTCGTACTCAACGGCAGCCCTAAGCGGGACGCAAGCGACACGATGCACATCACGCGCGCACTCATCGAGGGGATGCGCGACGTCGCAGAGCAGGACGTCCGCACCATCCACGTCATCGACCAGCACATCGAGTACTGCACAGGATGCTTCTCTTGCATGCGCAACGATGGCACCTGCATCCACGACGACGACATGCGCGCTATTCTGGAAAGCATCCTACAGAGCGACCTCTTGCTGCTCAGCTTCCCGCTGTACTGCTACGGCATGCCCGCGCCGCTCAAGGCGCTCATAGACCGAACGCTGCCGCTCTCCAGCATGGCAATGCAGCGTGTGGGAGACCGCTTCGAGCACGTTGGTCAGGCGGACTTCTCGCACCTGCGCTACCTCATGGTCTGCGGCTGCGGCTTCCCCAACAGCACCCGCAACTTTGAACCCGCGGTCGCGCAGTTTAAGCTGTTGTTCCCGGGTGGCCACACGATTGTCACCGTCCCAGAGTCACCCATGTTCAACGCGCCAGAAGCGGCCGAGGTGACCGCGCCGAGGCTCGAGCTGGTCAGGCGGGCGGGGCGGCAGTATGCCGAGACGGGCGCGATCGAGCCTGAGCTGCTCGCGGAGATTGGCTCCCCCATGATTCCGGAAGACACATACGCCGCCATCGTGAACGGCACGATGGCGTAGGGAGGCTGTCATGGAGATACGAGAGCGGTGGGTCCTCACCGCCTGCACGACCGTCCTGATGAGCATCGCGTTCGGCATCTCGCTGCACAACATCGGGACGGGTATCTGCCTCGGCGTTTGCATGGGCGTGGCCTTTGGCCTGTTTGGCTCGGGAGATGAGGACGATGCGTAGAAGCGGAAAGAGACGAGGGTGTCTCGTTGTCATGTTGGGGCTCCTTGCGACATGCGTCATAGCCGGGGGCACTTGGTCGCGGTTCGGCGGCTTTGGCACGGGGCCGTCCGCGGATGCAGGCGAGTTCGCGCGGTACGCGGCGGAGGTCTCCGCTATTGAGATCCCCGCTGGAACGCGCGTTGTCGCGCTTGGCGAGGCGACCCACGGCAACAGGGAGTTCCAGGAGCTCAAGCTCGACGTGCTCAAGGTGCTGGTGGAGCGCTACGGGGTGCGCGCCTTCGCGCTGGAGGCAGATGCTGGCGGCTGCGAGTTGGTCAACCGCTACATCCATGGCGGCGAGGGCACGCTCGAGGAGGCGGTTGCCGACCTCGACTACACCCTCTACCGCACCGACCAGATGGCGGAGCTCGTCTCGTGGATGCGCGTGTACAACGAGACCGCCGCGCCGGGAGAGGATCTGCGGTTTTACGGCTTCGATATGCAGAACTACGAGCACAGCCACCAGCTTCTTCTTGAAGAGCTACGCACTTGCGGGCTTGATACCGCAGGCCTCGAGAGCCTCGGACAGCTGCGCGACGAGCATCCCGACGGCCTCGACCGGGACCTCGTGGTGGCAACGTACGAGGACATCCGCCAGAAGCTCGAGGCGCTACCCGATGACACAGACACGCGCCTCGCGCTCCACCTGGTCGATTGCCTCCTCCAGAACGATGAGCTGGGAAGGGCGGCCAGCTCCCCCAAGAGCCACGGGCTGCGGGACCACTTCATGGCGCAGAACGTGCTGTGGATCCTCTCGCAGGAGGAGCAGCGCGGCAACCCGTGCATTCTTGTCTCCGCGCACAACGGCCACATCGAACAGACCGGCACCTACGGGCCCGATGCCAAGGTGATGGGCAATCTGCTCGCCGACGAGCTGGGCGGGGCGTACTACGCGATCGGCACCGACTTCTTCAGGGCCGAGGTCAACCTGCCCAAGAGGGATGGGCGCATGACCCACACGTTCTACTCGTACGACCCTTTGGCCCATGCAGCCGCCACCTGCGGATACGAGCGCTGCTGGCTCGACTTCGCGCGCGTGCCCGTGGATGCTCCCCTACGTGCCTGCGTCGACGGCCCCATCATGATGGGCAGCGTCGGCGAGGGATTCAGCCCACTCATGTACGTGCTGCCACAGGCGTACCGGGTCAAGCGAGAGCCGTCGAGCCCGTACGACGGCATGATCTTCGTGCCCTACGCGCATCCGACGGAGATCTGGCCCCGGTCGTAGGCCCATACGACACCAAGGGCAGCGCAACGAACCGTTGCGTGACACACGGAGATAAGCGCAGTACCTTCATAGCGTGGACTTCAGAAAGGAGCCTACCATGGCAACCAAGGACGCACTCGTACAGGCACGCAAGGAAGCTGGGCTGACGCAGGAGGAGTTGGCACGGAAGGTCTACGTGACCCGCCAGGCCATCAGCCGCTGGGAGACGGGCGAGACGACGCCGAGCATCGATATGACCAAGCTCCTCGCCTCGGCGCTCGGCGTCCCCGTCATGCAGCTCCTCGACCTGCCGGCAGAGCCCGCGTGCCAGTGCTGCGGCACGCCCTTCTCCGTGCCCCACATGGAGCACGGCGCCGACGCGGACGGCGCCGAGAACCCCGCGTACTGCAAGTGGTGCTACG
>JAFWMI010000306.1 GCA_017513965.1 Atopobiaceae bacterium | reverse complement strand
TGTCGTAATGCATGAGCTCATGCCAAAAGTCATCGAGGTTCTTGCGCGCATCGGGCGCATCGGACATCTTTGAGATAACCGAGCACACCGACATCATGAGCGTGAAGTGACCGATCATGTATCGGCGCAACCGCTTTGCAGGCACGTCGTCGTACAGGTGATACGCACGCATCATGGTGCGTGTCACACGAATCTGCTGGTCGATACGCGCAATCTGAACCTCAAGGTTCACCGATTGGTCGTCGCGTCCTATGAAGTACCGATACAGGTCGACGTCCAAGTAATAAAGCGTCTTGCAATGCGGCAGCGGCACGTAGGCGTAGATGTTGTCCACGTAGAACGTATGCGCCGGAAGATCCAAGCCGCATTCGCGCAGGACTTCGGTTCGGTAGCACAGGGCATGCATCATCATGTACTGTGTCATGTTGAAGTGCCCTATCTGGCCCCAATCGATAATCTTGCCCTTGGGCAATGCAAAGCCATAGTCAACCGTACGCTGCTTGCCATCCTCAACGTGCTCAAAGACGTAGTTCGTCACCACGAGGTCCACGCGCGTTTGGAAGTCAACGAACGATCGCAAGACCTTGATCAGCTCTTGGAGGGCATCCGCATCCACCCAGTCGTCGGAATCAACGACCTTGAAGTAAGCACCCTTCGCATGCTCAATGGCGCACATCACCGCTCGGCCATGCCCGCCATTCTCTTGGTGCACGGCCTCAACAATATGCGGATAGCGCTCATGCCATGCCTGTGCACGCGCGAGCGTATCGTCCTTCGTCGAGCCGTCATCCACAACGACCACGTGCACGTCCTCAGCACATCCGCTCCCCTCAATGATGGAAGCGATGCACTTGTCCATATACTCCGCGGAGTTATAGCAGGGTATGCCAAAGGTGATCGTTTTTTCCATGATTGCCTATCGCTGGTCGATGAGCTGGTCGGAAAGGCTCAGGGCAGAGGCGACTACGCCGTCCATGTCGTAATAGCGGTACTCGGCGAGCCTTCCCACAACGTGGAAGTTGAGCACGTCCTCCACACGCGCGCGGTAGCGCTTGTACAGCTCGATATTCTGGGGCTCGTTGATGACATAGTACGGGGTTTGTCCGCTACCAGGCTCATATGCCTTGGAGTATTCGCGCATGATCGTAGTCTTGCCAGGAACCACCTGGCCGGTCATGTTCTTGAACTCGGTAATGCGCGTGAAGTCCTCAGAGACCGTGTAGTTGACCGTGCCAACCGGCTGGAACTGGTCCATGTCAAGCGTCTCGAACACCATGTCGAGCGTGCGGTACGGCAAGGCGCCCAAGTCCATGCCAAAGAGCTCGTCGAGCGGCCCCGTATAGATGACCTCGCCGCCATACGGCTCGCCGTATGCCAAGACCCTCGTATCCTCAACACTCAGGATGTCGCGCGCATCCACGTCCAAGAACACCGAGATGAGGTCGTGGTCGAGCATGTTGTTGAACAGCTCGGTGTAGCCCTCGTTTGGCATGCCCTGATGCGGTGCCTGCGGGAAGTAGCGATCGTCGTCGCCCACGAACACGGGAACGCGGCCGGTAATGGCAGGGTCGATCTGGTCTGGCGTCTTGCCCCACTGCTTCATCGTGTAATGCAGGAAGATGTTCTCGTACACATAGTCCGCGACCTCAGCGAGCTCTGCGTCGTTGCGATTGCGCAGCTCCATAATGGGAACTTTCTTGTTCTCGCCAAACGTGGCCACGAGCTTGCGGTACAGCCGCTCGCCCTTCTCTTCGCCAAATGCCAAGATGAGCGAACGGTGGTTAAAGGGCACCGGCATGAGCGTGCCATGAATGTTGGCAAGCACCTTGTGCTGGTAGTCGGTAAACTCAGTAAAGCGAGAGAGGAACTGGTGCACGCGATCGTCGAAGGTATGGTAGATGTGCGGACCATACTCGTGTATGAGCACCCCGGCATCATCTGTGCGGTCGTACGCGTTGCCTGCCACATGCGGACGTCGCTCTAGCACGGCAACCTTCATGCCCGCCCCTTCTGCAAGCGAGCGTGCGCACACGGCACCCGCATAACCGGCACCCACAATCAGGGCGTCGTAGGACTTGGGACAAAAGTCGTTGGGAAGGCCGTGCTCGATGCTCATGGCAAACCTCGTTCCTCGGGTTAGCAGCCGTCTAACCAATTTGTAGCTGCTCTGCGTACGAACCGAGCCATCTTTGGCCCGAAATCGCACATGATTCTAACACGTGACATATAATAGAGACACAGTTACATCAAATGACCAACCTGAGCATGGGAGGAACTGCATGAGCGAGTTTTTGAACAAGATGAAGCAACTGGCAAAGGACGACGTAAAGACCATCGTGCTGCCCGAGGGCGAGGATCCTCGCACCATCGACGCCGCGCGCCAAATCGTCGCAGAGGGCCTCGCCAAGATCGTGATCCTTGGCGACCCGTCCGCCATCGATGTGCCCGGTGCCATGGTGATCGATCCCAAGACAGCCGAGAAGCACGATGAGTATGCCCAAGCCTTCGCCGAGCTGCGCAAGAAGAAGGGTGTTACCCTCGAGCAGGCCATGGAGCAAATGGATGACGCAACGTACTTTGGCACGATGATGGTCAAGATGGGCGATGCCGACGGCCTCGTCTCTGGTGCTTGCCACTCCACCGCCAACACCCTGCGCCC
>JAFWMI010000030.1 GCA_017513965.1 Atopobiaceae bacterium | reverse complement strand
TCATGTTCTTCAACCTCATACCGCTGCCGCCGCTTGATGGCTCAGCCATCATATTCCCGCTGCTCAAGGGAGAGGCACGACGCAAGTACTATGTGGTGCAGCATTACGCGATGCCCGTGCTACTTTGCCTGCTCTATTTGGTGCCCATGGTGCTCCACATGGACCCGGTGGGTTGGTACTTGGATGCCACGGCGGGCAACCTGTGCTGGGCGCTTTTGGGGGTGTAGCGTGTCGTATAGAGTGCGCACACAGGCGTTCACCGGCCCCTTCGACCTGCTTCTTGCCTTGGTGAGCAGGCAAAAGGTTGCCATCGGCTCGATCTCGATTGCGGAGGTGGCCGACCAGTACCTCGAAGAGGTGCGGCGCATGGGTGAGATGGACCTAGACGTCGCGAGCGACTTCGTGCTCGTGGCCTCGACGCTGCTCGACATGAAGGCCGCTTCACTTGTGCCGTCGGAGCCGGTACGCCGGCCCCTCGAGGACTTGGAGGAAGACGAGCTTGCAAACCTCTCGCCTGACGAGGCACGTGAGGTGCTGGTATCTCGTCTTATAGCCTACAAGCAGTTTAGGAACGCCGGCGCTGCATTGGGAAGCAGAATGGAGTCTGAGGCACTCATGCTCCCACGTACGGCTGGGCCCGATCCCGAGTTCCTGAACATCATGCCCGATTATCTTGAGGGCGTGAGTCTGAGGAGTCTGGCGGTAATCTGTGCAGACCTTACGGCTCGTCGTGAGCGATTCCTGTTGGATGCGGAGCACGTGGCTCCCAGACGAGCGCCGATCGTGCTCACGGTAGCAGCGGTAGACCGACTTACCAGAGCGCGAGGTACGGTGACGTTCACAGAGCTCTTGGATGGCCAGACCACTGCCGAGGCTGTGGTGGCTACCTTTTTGGCGATGCTCGAGCTCTTTAAGCGAGGGTCCATAACCGTTAGGCAGTCGCAGACCTTTGGCGAGATTGACATTGTGCGTGTTGAGGGTGCTCCTGCGTTCGAGTTTGACGAAGAGGCGCTTACCAGCGTGGGCGAGGAGGAATACTGATGCGTGAACTGCCGAGTTTGGACCAGAATTCTTTGGCGGGGCTTCTTGAGGCACTCTTGCTCGTATCAAGTGATGCGGTCTCCACACGCGAACTCGCGAAGGCGGCGGGCGTGGCGGAGGAGGAGGCGTTGGAGTCATTGGGGAGGCTTGCGGCATCGTATGCCGATGCAAATCGTGGCATTCAGCTGCGTGAAGTCGCCGGTGGTTGGCGCCTGTTCACGCATCCCGCCTTCCACGACCAGGTTGAGGCATACGTCGCCTCGTGGGATAGGCGTCGGCTATCGCAGGCCGCGCTCGAGACGCTGGCGGTGATTGCCTATCATCAGCCCGTGACCCGTGAGGGCGTGAGAACGGTTCGTGGCGTAAACTCCGACGGTGTTATCGCCTCTTTGCGAGAGAAAGGTTACGTGCGTGAGGTGGGCAAGGATGCTCGCCAGGCAGCGCTCTTTGGAACCTCCACACGTTTTCTTGAGACGTTTGGGCTCAGGAGCATTCAGGACCTGCCGCCACTTGAGGACTTTGCCCCCGACGAGGAGTCCCGTGCCTTCATACGCGAACGGTTGTCCGGTCGCTCCATGGAGGTGCCTCTTGAGGAGGTTGCGGAGGACTTGGACGAGGAACACGAGCTCATAGACTCCGTTGCTCAGGATGAGGACGGTGAGGCGTATGGATCATGATGAGCGCGTAGTTCCCATGCGCCTGCAAAGGTACTTGGCCCGTGCGGGGGTTGCCAGCCGCCGTGGTTCCGAGAACCTCATGACGGCGGGCCGAGTACGCGTTAACGGGAGGGTGACAACCGAGCTGGGTAGCAAGGTGGACCCCTTGGTGGACGAGGTCATGGTGGACGGCGTGTTGGTGCAGATGGCCAATCGACCCGTGTACCTGGTCCTCAACAAACCCGCCGGATATCTCACCACCATGAAGGACCCCCGGGGCAGACCTTGTGTGGCGCAGCTCGTTCCACGACGCAGGTATCCCGGGCTCTTCCCCGTTGGGAGGCTCGATCGGGACACGACGGGCGTTCTTCTTTTCACCACCAACGGAAAGGCGGCGCAGGAGCTGCTTCATCCGTCCAAACATGTTGCCAAGCATTATGTTGCCTTGGTCGATGGTACCCCAAGCGCACGAGACCTAGAGCGATTGGCCAGGGGCATTATGCTTGATGATGGACCGGCGCAGCCGGCGCAAGCTCAGGTGCTTGGCCCGTCCGACGCACTCTTTTGTGCCGTGGCACCCGAAGGGGCGCTTGACAATACAAGCGTGGTGGGAATTACGCTTAGGGAGGGAAGGAAGCATCAGGTCAAGCGAATGCTTGCGGCGGTTGGCCATAAGGTGTTGCGTCTGCACCGTGACGCATTCGGACCGGTGACCGTTGGCTCGTGCGAGGAGGGTTCGTGGCGTTTGCTCAGCGAGGCAGAGACGTCTGAGCTTGAACGCATCGTGGGTATTGAGAGCAGCTAGGTGTGGGAAGCAGCCTGGTAGATGACGAGAGTCGGAGGTAACTCATGAGGATAGCAATTGATGGTCCCGCGGGATCAGGCAAGTCAACCGTAGCGCATGCGCTCGCAGAGTGTTGTGGGTTGGTGCTGCTCGACACGGGCGCCATGTATAGGGCAGTTACGCTCGAGTGCCTGGAGAAGGAGATAGACCCAGAGGACGTTGACTCTGTCTCACGCATTGCCAAAGAGATGGTGCTCACGTTTGGCGTTGACGAGGCCGGCAAGCAGACGGTGGTGGCGAACGGTCGCGATGTAACGACGCTCATCCGTACTCCCGAGGTGGATGCGAATGTCTCTGCGGTGTCTGCGATACCTGCAGTTCGTGAGGCAATGGTGGCATTGCAGCGCCGTATGGGTCAAGAGGGAGACGTGGTCGCCGAAGGTCGTGACATTGGCACCGTCGTGTTTCCCGATGCCGAGGTCAAGGTCTTCCTTACGGCAGATCCAAAGGCGCGTGCACACAGGCGTGCGGTGCAGCGTGCGGGGGACGATGCTGCCGTTAACCCGCAAGCACAGGCGAATGAGGAAGACGAACGGAAGATACTGGAAGACCTCAAGCGACGGGACGAGCTAGACTCAACGCGTGAGGTGGCACCGCTTAAGCCGGCTGATGACGCGCATCACATAGACTCGTCGTCGCTGAGCGTGGATGAGGTTGTATCGCAGATCGTGACACTCATGGACGAGGCGCGAAAGAATGAGCCGGAATCCAAAGACGCGGCTAAGCCTGAGCCTGAACCTAAAGAAGATGGCAAGGCAACGGCAAAGAAGAAGGTGGCAAAAAAGACCGAGCGGAAAGCCAACGAAGACGCCGACATCGAGAAGTTCGATAGGAAGTCGTTCGACTCGTTCTACGACCATGCCGTAAGGGAGTTCCCCTTGCCTGCACGCGCGCTCCTTGGAGCCGCAATAGGTGTGTGCGGAGCGTTGAGCAAGACGTTCTGGCATTGGACCCTTCAGGATGGCAAGAAGCTCTGGAAGGCTGAGGGGGGTCGTATGGTGGTGATGAACCACGTCTCCATGCTCGACCCAGTTCTTTTGGTGGTATCGGACTGGGCCCATGGGCGGCGTATGCGTCCCATCTACAAGAGCGAGTTTGACAAGAACAAGTTCGTCACCTGGTTCTTCTCTCGCATAGGCGCTATTCCGGTAAAGCGTGGGACGGCAGATATAAAGGCTGTTCGTCGGGCCCAACGTGCCATGCAGCGTGGCGAGGACGTATTGGTGTTCCCCGAGGGAACACGCATCTACTCGGATGATCAGGAAGTTACCATACACGGTGGGTTTGCGCTTATGGCGCAGCTTGCCAAAGCCCCCGTCGTGCCCGTGGCCATCGTGGGGGCTCGAGACGGTGCCCCCGGTGGGAACAAACCGTTGCGTCCGGGGCGCGTGTGGATGCGCGTGGGCGACGAGATTACCTTTGACGAGCTTGGGGTAAAGGGAAGAAAGCAGCAGGCCGCTGCCATGGAGAAGGTTGCCATGGAGCGCGTGTACGCCATGCGTGACGAGCTTCGGGCCGAGCATCCGGGAAAGATGTAGGGCTGGAGGTATTGTGACAAAGATCCTTGTAGCCGAGCATGCGGGTGCCTGCTTTGGCGTGGAACGTGCGCTTCGCATGACGGAGGATGCAGCGCGCAAGGCCAAGGGGCCGGTGCACACGTTGGGTCCGCTCATCCACAATCACCGCGTGGTGAGCGAGCTGCGGGCGCAGGGGGTAACGGCCATTGAGGGCTTAGACGAGGTCGAGCCGCATGCCACGATCCTGCTACGCACGCACGGTGTTACGCCTTGGGTGGAGACGCAGGCAAAAGAGACGGGCGCGCATGTGATCGATGCCACCTGCCCGTTTATAAAACGCGTCCACAAGGCGGTTGAGCGCTTGGACGCGGCCGGATACCAGGTAATCGTTATTGGTGAGGCAGGCCATCCCGAGGTGGAGGGCACCTGCGGCCACACGCACACTGCGTTGGTGATTGGGTCTGCCACCGAGGTGGCACACGCGCGTCTTGGCAAACGGGTTGGCCTCGTGGTACAAACGACCTTGTCCCGCCGCGTGGTGCGAGAGGTCGTAGACGCCTTGGTTGGCAGGGTCGACGAGCTGCGCCTTATAGACACGGTATGCGAGGCGACGCGGGACAGGCAGCTCGCCGCGGCCGAGCTTGCGGAGAAGGCGGACGTGATGATGGTGGTGGGAGGACGGAATTCGGCAAACACGTGTCATCTTGCCCAGATCTGTGAGGAGCGCTGCGCATCCACGTACCATGTTGAGCATGAGGACGAACTGGTTGCCGAATGGTTTGCAGGCGCGTCGTGCGTGGGCATTACGGCCGGTGCCTCGACGCCTGCCGCGCACATTGAGGCCATACAACGTCGGGTTGAGGAGCTCTGTGCCTAGTGCCGAAGGGACCTCTTGCGCAGGGACGTGCCGACTACGCGAGCACGCGCGACAAGTCGAGCGGCGCCTGGGTTGAGCGCATCGAGGAGGGCAGCCCCGCATGGGAGGCGGGGCTTGAGCCGGGGATGCGCATTGACGAGGTAAACGGCGTTCCCATGCAGGACATCATTACCTGGCGATGGGAGGCCGATGGCAGCACGGCCCTGCTCTCGGTCTTTGATCCCAGCGATGACGAGGAGTATGCGTGCCTGCTCGAACGAGAGCCGGGGCAGGATTGGGGCGTTACGTTTACCGACGTGCTGTTTGATGGCATCCGCACCTGCGTGAACGCGTGCCAGTTCTGCTTCATGAGCATGCTGCCACCAGACTCTCGCGCCACGCTCTCGCTGCGTGACGACGACTACCGCCTCTCGTTCCTGCAGGGTAACTTCGTAACGCTCACCAACCTCTCGGATGCGGACGTGGAGCGCATCATAGCGTGTCGCATGGAACCCATGAACGTTTCCATCCATGCGGTGAGTCCTCAGGTCCGCATTCCCCTCATAGGGCGAAGGGCCATGCGCGGTATGGAGGTGCTCGAACGGCTCTGTGAGGCGGGTATCGAGATCCACGGGCAAATAGTGCTTTGTGCGGGCATAAACGATGGGGACGAACTTGCCAGAACACTGGCTTGGGTGGAGGCGCATCCGCAGGTTACGTCTCTGGCCATCGTTCCACTTGGATATACCAAGTACTCCAAGAAGTTCTCGTCGTCGTTTTCGGAGGACGTCGAGGCGAGCAGAGCGGTAATACGGCTGCTGGAGCCATACCAAATACGCGCTCGCAAAGAACTTGGCATAACGAGGTTCCAGCTGTCGGACGAGTTCTATCTGGATGCCCAAATGCCCGTGCCGGCAGCGGAGACCTACGATGGCTACCCGCAGTTCTACGATGGCATCGGCATGCTCCGTTTCTTCTTGGACGAGGCAGAGCGTACGACGTTGGAACGCGAACGGGAGCTGTCGGCAACGTGTGCCATGTTGTGCGACCGAAACCTGCGCGTCCTGTTCGTGTGCGGCGAGGCGGCGCATGGCGTGTTCCAGGAGCTATGTCGCCTGTGGCGGGGACCGTTCGAGCCGTTTTCTGTCCGCAATGCCTATTTTGGCGGCGACGTCAACGTTACCGGATTGATCGTCGCATGTGACTTGCTGGCGCAACTCCCTCGCGAGCTCGAAGGGACAATCGTCGTGCTTCCCGAAGTGATGTTCAACTTCAACAAGGTTACGCTTGACGGCGTGGAGCAGGAGGTAATCCTTGGCGAGGTCGCTCGACGCGGAGGACGTGCCGTGGTTTCCGTTCCCAATCCGCCAGAACTGCTCAGTACGCTTTCTGCGTGTGTTGATTGAGCAACCATATAATGTGCGTTACGCGATAGGTGCGGCGAGCGGTCGGTCTACGTCGGCGAACGTGATAACATACTCATGTGAATCGTTACCTTGCAGGGAGGTCAGCCTATGGCCAAACCAATCGTAGCTGTGGTGGGACGCCCCAACGTGGGAAAGTCCACACTTGTCAATCGTCTAGCCGAGCGCCGAGAGGCCATCGTCCATGAGTCTCGCGGCGTAACGCGCGATCGTTCGTATCACGAAACAGACTGGAATGGTCGAGAATTCGTGTTGGTTGATACGGGCGGTATTGAGTCGATCAAGTCCAAGGACACGTTCGCCCCTCGCATCCGCGAGCAGGCGCTCATGGCATGTGACGAGGCAGACGTGATCGTCTTCGTGGTCGACGGTACCGTGGGACTCACGGATGAGGACGAGGAAGTGGCACGGGTGGTGCGCCGCTCAAAGAAGCCGGTATTCCTTGTGGTGAACAAGATTGACGATCCCAGCAGGGAGCTTGCCACTTGGGACTTCTACCCGCTGGGCGTGGGCGAGCCTCGTCCGCTATCTGCGGGGCACGGACATGGTACCGGAGACCTGCTCGACGACATCGTGTCTGCGTTGCCCCCACAGGGCGATGCGGTGGAAGAGGAAGAGGACGACG
>JAFWMI010000305.1 GCA_017513965.1 Atopobiaceae bacterium | reverse complement strand
GCTGCAAGGTTGCGGGCGAGGCGGACCGCATGGAGGAGCTTAGCCGATAGAGGCGGAACGATTTGCCAGTACGACGAGGCGGCGGTCACACGGGGCCGCCGCCACGCATGTTTCAGTCTAAAAAGTAGGCCATAGCCTTCTCGCGCGAGTCCAGGATTTGATCATCTGGAACGCCCAACTCTCGCGCCAGGGCTATCGAGCCCTTAAATGCCAATGCGGGGTCAGGGTCGAAGGCACGCTCGAGAAGGGCGATGTAGGAGACCATCCCGCTGTTGAGAGAGTCAAGTAGGTTGCCATACTCGGACTCAAGCCTCGCATCGAGCTCCCGCTGCTCCCGGGCGTATGCCTCGACAAGCGCGTGCTCCTTAGCGGAAAGACCGTCCTTCGCAGCCTGATACATGATGCAGCCGACTGTGTTTCCTATTACGGCCCCAAGTACGGGCACGGGAATCAGCGCCTGGCCGACGAAGGAGGAGAGTGCGCTCACCGAAGCGTCGAGGCAGAGCATCTCTGCGTTCTCGATGAACTCAACCTCGCCGATCTGCCCCTCACGCATCCTATGCGCTTGCTCGGCGATACCGAAAGACGAGGTCACTATCGCGCTCGCAACTGCTGCGGAGGTGGCGGTGTAGTTCGTCAGACCGTAGATGCTAGCACCACGGACACCACCCGTCGCGAGGCCCATGCCGGTCTTCCCGCCGATCTCCGCCCAGTCGTCGCCGTTGAAGTCTTTGAGCCGCTTTCCCTCTTTCATCTTCGAGGCAACCGCCATGACGAACGCGGTGCCGCCTTCGACTGCCGCTGAGACGGCCGTAGCCTTGGCCGCCTCCTGGAGGGTGGGCCTGCTTTGCAGGTAAGCCGCCTCGTCTGCTCGTTCGCGCCTGGCCCGGCTGGTCTCCCTGAGTTCGCCCTTCTTTCCTTCAAGCGTCGCATGAATAGTGCCCCGTTGGACTTCTCGGTACGAGAGTTGCGAAGGCTCAAGGTCATCGATCCCCAGGCTGGTTTCCTCGAAGAACTCCTGGACTCGCCTCCAGTCTCTCAGAGACGGGCCGCCACCGGACCGTGACAGCTTGCCGGCCTCCGCCTCCGACATCTCATAGAGCATCCTAACGCGCTCATAGTGGTCCCTTGGGATTTGGTACTTCCCGCCCTCGCTGACGAAGTCCGGGTATTTCTGAAGATGCTCAGCCACAGCTCCCAGGGAGAAACGGCCACTCGCGTTCACGAACTTCATCTGTATATCAATGCCGCCCCGGCGTAGGTCGACTGGGCCGTTGTCGTTGACCCACCGTGTGTTCGCTGCCTCGCCAACGATAAGCCTGCGCGCGTTCTCAACGCCCTCCTCGGCGACCTCGGCAATGTATCCGTGCATGCCAGGCTCGCCGCCGCGGTTGCGCTCGATTATTTCGACCTCAATTGTCCCTATCGCATCGTTGATGGCTGCCAGTGCTGCCGCGAGCTCAGCCCGGCTGCTCGCCTCATTGCTGTGGAGGGCCTCCAGCAGACTGTCAATTCGCAACTGGTTCAGGTACCCGATCCAAGCAGCGACAGCCTGCTCTTGGTTGCTCTTTGCAATTCTTGCCGCGTCCACTACTCCTCAGCCTGCCCCTCGGACGGTTCATCCTGCGTCAGTCGTTCGCTGAGCAGTCTCGAGAGCGCGAGGGTGTCGTTCACCATCGCCGCGAGTCTATCCTGATCGTCCGAGTTCAACATCGAGAAGTCCGATCCGAACAATCTGACGCACTGAGAGTAGAGGTCGTCTAGCCTCATGCGCAGTTCCTCGGTCCTCATCACGAGAGAGCCAACAGCAGAGGACATCTCCACCACGCGCTCGGTATTCTCCTTGACGGCCGTCAGAGCCTTCTGCCTCTCACCCAGAATGTCATGCTTTCGCTTGGCGAAGAGGACAATTGAGGTCAGAAGCGTCGCTCCCGCGATGCCCCAGCCTATGGGTCCAGCCATTGCTAGAAGGGCATTGCCTGCGGCCATCCCGCCCCCTCCTGCCGCGAGTGCACCGCCTCCGAGCCACGCAAGGGCTGCCTTTGTCGCGGCGGCACCCGACAGCGTCGAGATGGCCGTGCCGGTCGAGGCGGTACCGAACGTGGTTGCGACCCATAGGGCGGCGCTTGGCGCCATGCTCGCCACGGCCATGCCGGCTGCCACGCCGGCGCCTGCGCCAATGGCAGACTGCCTGGCTGCATCGAGCTCTTGTCTGGCGAACTCCTCAGCGTCCCTGAACTCGCGCTTGCGGGAGGTGACCTCCCCAAGGTCGCTATCGAAGGACTTCGGCCTGTTCGCAATGCTGTTTACCAGATGCTCCACGTGGCCCATGAGGTCGACGGAGCGCTCACGCTTGTGGAAGAGGCCGAGGCCGGCGTCGCTCAGGTCCGTGTATGCCATGTTGTATGCGATGACGGCCCGGTCGTATTCGTCGGGTTCGTCCTTGGCGGCCCTGATCCCTTCAACCTTGTCCCCAATGGCGTCGGCGGTGTCTCCTGCGGCCTTTGCGACAGCTCCCGCCGCGCCGCCTGCGGTGTCGGCCACGGTACCAGCTGCCTTACCGACCTGCTCGGCCATCCCTCCTGCCGCATCCGCGACCATCCCGAACAGTTTTCCCGCTGCGTTTGGAAACGGAGTAGCCTCCTCACCGGGCTCACTATCACTCTCGTCCGCGGTCCATGGCTCGGCATCGACGCGCCGGCCAAGGATGCAGCGAACAACGTCGCGTGCGACGGAGAGCGGGTGTGCGGGGAACATGGAGTCGAACTCCTCGTGCTCCGACACGTTCATGAGGGCGCCGGTCGTGCGGGACGGGTCATAGGGGTCCTTGGTCCAGCCCTCAAGGGCCACATCCATGCCTCCCAGCCTGCTGCTGCGCATGGCGAGCACCATGCTGTCCCGCATGCCTGTCATGCCCTGCTCGTCGAAGTAGCCGCGAATCCGGACGGCGCCTTTCTTCCAGGCAATCAGCATGGTGAGGGCGTATTCGACGCCCATGGGCATCCCATCATCTTCTAACAACGTCTTCAGAATCGAGTACAGGTAAGCCCTTCCATTGACTTCTCCGACCTCGGCAGCAATGAGCCCTTGGTTGTCGCCTAGGACTTCATCGTGAATGATGCGGATGAGCTCCTCTTTTTCCATGTGCGCGTCGGGGAAGGACTTGTCGTATTCGAACAACAGGAGACATGAGGCGTTCTCTGTCTGTGCGATATGGGCATCCAACCCCTTCACTTCAGCGGGAGGCTTCTTCATGCGCTCGAAGCATGCCGGAATGCTGACCCTGTAACCAGCGACCTTTACAGTCTTCGTCTCCATTTGCAACCTCCTTAATAAGACAAGTACATTATCTCTTGTCGTCTGACTGGCTGGACTGTTTGGATGACTGGAGACGAAGTAGGGGTGAAGGGTTACCCTCCGAAGTGCCAGTACAGGGTGATTACCCTCGCGACGAACCTCATCCACATGACGCAGAACTTGCCGACATACCTCAGAACCGTTCCGACTGCCCTCAGTACACGCTTGGCCACGCCCATCTCGCACGCTCCTCAGAAAGAAGAATCTCCTGCATACACGTTAGCAACCACCCCGGACAACAATTCGTAGCTGGCCTCCGTCATGCCGAGCATCTCGAGGGCCCGGTCCTCGTCAAGCTCCTGCGCCCCGCACGTCCTGGCCAGTGCCACTATCGCGTCATGGGCGTTCACGGCGCGCTCGGCAAGGCTGGAGGAGGTCCGCGAGAGGCTGCAGAGGAGGTCGGTCATCTCGTCGAGCCTCGTCACGTCGCAGAGGTCCGGCCCGATCCTGAGCCACTGCACCCTCCCGTCGAGCTCGACGGAGCGGACCAGCGGAACCTCATCCTCGGAGAGGACGTGGATCCGGCATCCGGCGGACCTCTGGGCGAGGGGCAGCCCCGCGCGATCGTTCTGCTCCTGGGGGGCCCGGTACCAGCTCGCCTCCACCCAGAGGCCTTCGCCCAGCATCACCCTGAGGTCCGTCAGCGCGTTGCCGCGACCGAGCGGGCTCGTCGTGGTCAGGGCGTTGGTGTCGAACGACTCGACCGAGCCGTCGAGGTAGCGCACGGTGATCCTCATCGCTCGCCCCTCCCGTCGCGTCGGGAGTCGTGCTGGATGCCCCTCACCACGTCCTGGCCGCCCCCGAAGGACCTGACGTGCGCGTCTCGCGAGCTCGTCGGCCCGCCCTCGTCACGCCTGGTACCGGTCCCCGCCGACCGCTCGGGCAGGATCCCGCGCTCGGAGCAGTACCGCCTGACGCGCATCAGCCTCTCAACGCTCGCCTCCCTCCCTTGCATGCCTCTGAGCCTGTCGGCGGCTGCGTCTAAGGCGGCGAGGCTCCTGAACCCGCCTTGGGAGACGGTGCTCATCGCCTCTGCGAGCCGGTTGAGTTCGCCGAGGTCCCGGACCTCTATCGCGCCCGCGGCGATGGCGCGGGCGTTCGCAGACGTGACTGGTCCGGGCCGCAGCCTCGTGGGGTTGGCGATCCACCTCGTCACCTCGCGTCGCGTGTAGGACGCGCCGAGCCTCGACCCGCTCACCTGCCTCGAGGGGGTCTCTGCGAGCGAGTACACCCAGTCGTCCCCTCTCCTTGCCGAGGGGCGGACGCTCACGCCCATCTCCCCGAGGGCCGCCCGGAAGTCGTCGGGCGTCCTGGCGAGGCTCCTGGCGACGTCCACCCTCGTTCGGATGTCCGCCACCCACGAGTACTCGCCGCGCTCGGCGAACGCGGCCTCCGGCCGGTCGACGTGGCGCCTCATGTAGACGTCGGAGTCCCTCTCGCTGGCCCTGCCCGGCCTGTCGGAGAAGTGCGAGAGCCCCATCTCGCCGGCTATCCTCTGCGCCGACCTCTTGAGCGCCCTCGGGTCTGGGTCCTGGAGCCTCCGCCCGGTCTCCAGGTTGGTGTTGTTGACTATGACGTGGGCGTGGGGCACGTGGTGCTCGTTGTCGTCGTGGTAGACGACGGCGACCTCGTAGTCGCCAAAGTTCTCCTCCACCCATGACATGGTGACAGACCGGAGCTGTGAGAGGCCCACTGCGTCCCTCGGGTCGGGGGAGAAGACATAGTGCTTGTAGGTGCGTGCCTTCCTGCCCTTAAACGGGCTGTCGTTGCCTCGCATTTCCCGGGTGGCGTCCATGACCGACGCCCAGTCGTATTCCTGGTACACGGGCATCCCGTCGCCATCGAGTCCCTCCATGGGTGCGTCGAGGTTGAGGAAGTCGCGCGCGAGCGCGCGGCCCTCCCTCTCGAGGTAGCGCTGCGCGGCGCCGAGCCTGGTGTGCCCGGCTATCGGCTTCACGAGCGGCATGGTCACTCTCCGAAGACGACCGGCATGCCGGTGAGCTCCGCGGCCTGACGCCTGATCTCGGCCGCCTCACGTCTGACCTCCGCCAGCCCGTAGGCGACGATTTCCAGCGCCTCGGTGAGGTCGAGCGCGTCGACGCCTGACTCGCGCACGGCCTTCGCGATGGCGTTGAGGGC
>JAFWMI010000029.1 GCA_017513965.1 Atopobiaceae bacterium | reverse complement strand
GAGGGCGATCGACGCCACGAAGAGGTACTTCTGGTTGCGCAGCGGGTCGTCGGACACGTGGCCGGGGAGGTCCGAGTCAAGCATGCGGCGGCACTCCTCCACCGAACGCATGTCGCCGGCGCGCAGCAGGTCGTACTGCAGCATGTCCTCGTTCTGCGTGTGGTGGCGCTTGCCCCGCTCGGCATTGACAAAGGAGAGGTAGCTGACGCTCCTCTCATCGACCTGCGTGCGTGGCATGGGGACTCCTCTCGCAAGGTGTCAACTTGCCAAAAATAGTACCAACTGCCAAGAGATGTTGCAAAAGTGGCTGGCTCATACTCCGTAGACTTCTTTGCCAGTGAAAGGCCGGAGAAGAAAGAAGTGAGCCAAGCATGTCCACAACCAAGCCAAGCATAGCAAAGTACTGCGCGCTGGAGGCCCTGCACTGGGCCGTGATGGCCGCCGTGCAGGGCCTCATGAGCACCTACATGTCCGTCTCGGGGATGCCCGACGCGGTGCTCTCCACCGTGCAGGCATGCTACCTAATGGCCGCGTTCGCAGGAGCGCTCTTCTGGGGTGGGCGCATCGACGAGGCTGGGAGCCATCGCAGGTTCTTCGTGCTGGGCGTGGCCGCCTCCCTCGTGACCTGCGTGGCAACCTGCCTCCTCATCGGCAACTACCTGCTCTGTGGCATCGCCTATGCCGCCTACGGTTTCATGGTGGTGCCCGTTGCCACCAACCTCGACGCCTGGGTCATGGACTCCTTCCCCGAGCGTGCCGACGCCGCTGGGCGCGCCCGCTCCTTCGCCACGGGCGGCTACGCGCTCTGCATGCTGCTCTACGGCCAGCTCATCAAGCACTTCAGTTATAGCGTGATCTGGGTCGCCGCCTGCGTGGCCGTGCCTCCCACCATCGCGCTCGCGCTCACGCAGCCCGATGCCGTGCGCACCGGTGCAGCCAAGAAGAAGGAGAAGGTCGGCCCCGCCCAGGTGGCCTCGCTCATGCGGATCCCGCTCTATGCCCTGCTCGTGGCGGTCATCTTCCTCAACGGATTTGCCATCAGCCCGCTCAACTACATGCGCACCGTGGTGCTGCAGAACGTGGGCGCCGACGTCTCCTACATCGGCTTCGACTCCTTCGTGGGGTGCCTCGCCCAGCTGCCGTTCCTCGTGTTCAGCGGCTACTGGCTGCGCTTTCCCAAGGAGAGGCGCCTGCTCGCGGGCATCGCGCTGCCCTTCGGCTATGCCGTGCTCACGGCCTTCTGCCACCAGCCCGTCACCTCGACGCTCGCCTTCATGCTCAACAACATGAGCTTCGGCATCCTGTACCCCTCCATGCGCGAGATCACCCGAGAGAGCGTGCCGGAGGAGCTCTTCAACAGCGCGAGCAGCCTCATCGACGTGTGCTACGGGCAGTTCCCGGGCATCATCAGCCTGCTCGCAGCCGGCCCGCTGCTGAGCGTCTTCGGCATCCGCGGCCTCTCGTTCGCCTGCGCCGCCGCCCAGGCCGTGACGCTCACGGTGCTCGTGACTGGTTTGGCTCGCCTGACCACGCAACGCCCAGAACGGCAAGCTGCCATCAGCAAGTAAGAGAAAGGAACCGTCATGCAAGACATCAAAGGAAAGGTCGCCGTTATCACCGGCGCGAGCTCTGGATTTGGCAAGGCGAGCGCCTATGCGCTGGCACGCGAGGGCGTGAACCTCGTGCTCACCGCGCGCAGCGAGGACAAGCTCGCCGCCATCTGCGCGGACTGCGAAGAGCTCGGCGTGCGCGCCGTGTACGTGGCGGGAGACTGCCGCAACGAACGGAACGCCACCGACGTGGTGGCCAAGGCGGTCGCGGAGTTCGGGCGCATTGACATCCTGCTCGCCAACGCGGGCATCTGCATCTCGGGGCCATTCTTGGAGTCCACCTTGGAGATGTACGACGAGCAGATGGACACCAACATGCGCTCCATGTACGCCATCTGCTTGCACGCGCTGCCCGAGATGCTCAAGCAGGAGGAGTCGCAGCTCATCGTGGTCTCCAGCGTGACCGGCATCAACGGCCACGCAAACGAGGCTGCCTACTCCGCCACCAAGTTCGCAAACCGCGGCTTTGCCCAGGCGCTCAACCGCGAGTACCGCGATCAGGGCCTCAAGGTGGCCACCCTCTGTCCCAGCGCGGCCAACACCACGTTCGACATCGGCCGCGCACGCACGGTGGAGGGCAACAACAACTCGCTGATGCTGCTCCCCGAGGACATCGCCGACGCTGTCGTCTTCATCTGCAAGCAGAGCAAGGCCACCTGCCGCGTGATGGAGATGAGCTTGGCGAGCATGGCAGGGAACTGAGCGCCGAATGGTACACTCCCGACTGGCAGGGAAGCCTATGCCGCCGCGCTCGAGATCTAGGGAATAGGGAACATAGCTTTTCCACGAGGGGCCTGGGGCAAACGTCCTGGGTCCCTCTTCGTGACATGCATCGATGGCGCTGGGAGGTCTGCGGGGTTCTTCTCGGCCTTCTTGCTCTATGCGCTGCCGAGGCCGCTCTCGCGGAAGAATCGCTTGCGGAACTCGCTCGGCGTGAAGCCCGTGTGCTCGCGGAAGACCTTGGTGAAGTAGCTCTGCGTCGAGAAGCCCAGGCTGGTGGCGATGGCCGCAGCCGTCATCTCGGAGTAGCGCAGCATGTTCTTGGCCGTGGCGATGCGCTCCTCGGCCACGTAGTCGGTGATGGTGAGGCCGGTCTCGCGGCGGAAGAGCGTGGAGAGGTAGCTCGCGTTGAGGCCCACCACGTCGGCGAGCTCGTCCACGTGGATGCGCTCGCTCAGGTGAGCGCGGATGTGGTCCTGCGCGAGCACGACCGGCCGCGAGTACACGCCCTCCTTCTTGATGTTCGCCATGCGCTCGGTGAAGAAGCGCATCATGTCGGTGCGGAGCCTGATGACCTCCTCCACGTCCTGCAGGCGGTCCATGCGCTGGATGTAGAGGTCGCTCGCGTTGTAGGCCTCCTCTGCCTCCATGCCGCCCTCGATGGCGAAGCGCGTGGCGATGGTGGCCGTGCAGACGAAGAGGTACTTCATGTTGCGCACCGGGTCGGGGGAGAGCGTGCCCGGCATGCCCGAGCGGATGATGCGCTCGCTCTCCTCCACTGCGGCGGGGTCGCCCGCCTGCATGAGGTGGTACTGCTTCATGTCCTCGTCGTGGGTGTGGTGGCTCCACCCGCGCTGCGTGTTGAGGTAGGCGCGGTAGGCGAGCTTGCTCTCGTCGACCTGCGTGTGCGGCATGGGCATCCCCCTCGAAATGGTGACAATCTACCAAGCATTTTGACAGACGAACGTGGTGCTGGGATTCATCATTCTGGTCAATGGATGAAATCGAAGGAGAAAAGATGGTCCGCTACGAGAACAGCTACCTCAGCTACTTTCTCATGTACCTCTTCTGGTACCTGGCCTGGGCGCTCTCGGCCCAGCTCATATCCGTTTACCTGTTGGGCAAGGGCTTCTCTGCTGCCCAGACCTCGCTCGTGGTGAGCGGTGCCGCGCTTGCGAGCATGGCCGCCCAGCCCCTCATCGGCGCGGCTGGGGACGCGTATGACGTCAAGCGGGTCAACTACGTGCTCTTCGGCCTGACCATCCTCGGCGCGGTCACGTTCGTGCTGAGCGACGCGTTCGTGCCGGTGCTGCTTGCCTACGGCCTGCTCATGGCCCTGCTCAACGGCGCGAACCCCGTGATGGAGCGCGTGGCCACGGCGAGCCCATTCGAGTACGGGCGCATCAGGATCTGGGGAACCATCGGCTACGCGGCGGGCACCTACCTGGCGGGCTTCCTCTACGACGCGGTCGCGCCCGAGGCCATCTACGTGGCGCTCGTGGTGGCGATGCTGCTCACCATCGTGGGGCTCTACGGCACCGAGCCGGAGTTCAAGGAGGCGCCGGCCGACGCGGCTCCCGCCGAGAAGGTGTCTGCCAAGACGCTGCTCACCAACAGGCCGTTCCTGTTCTACCTCACATTCATGGCGCTGCGCGCCGGAGCGGTAGCCTCACCCAACACGTACTTCCCGGCCTTCCTCACCAGTACGGGCATGGACACGAGCGTCGCCTCGGCGATCCTGTCGGTGGCGGTCGTGTGCGAGCTGCCGCTGGTGCTCTTCTCGGGCCTGTTCATGGACCGCGTGCCCAACAAGGCGCTACTTGCGGTGGCCTTCACGGCAGTGCTGGCCCAGCTGGCGAGCTACGGCCTCATGCTTCCCCAGCCCGTGCAGGTGGCTCTCACGCTCGTCGGCAAGCACCCTGCGGGGATGCTCCTCATCATGACCAACCTCAAGGTGGTCAACACCATCGTGGACCAGAGGCAGCAGCTCACAGCGCTGGCGCTGGTGACCACGGCGCAGAACCTGGTTACGCTCGCGCTCAACCCAGTGTCGGGCATGGTGCTCGACGGGTTCGGATACCAGGCAATGTTCCTGATCAACCTTGCCGTGATGGGCGTGGCGTACGTGCTCATGCTGCTCTTCCGCGTGAAGGACGGCAACGGAAGCGGGCTGTTTGCGTAAACGAAGGCTGATATTTCGATTGTATGAGGAGGGGCGAGATGATTGACTACGTATGGTACGCTCCGACGCGCGTAATCTACGGCAGAGGCCGTACTGACGAGGTGGGCGAACGTTGCGCACGCTACGGCTTTATGAAGGTGCTGCTCGTGTGGGGCGGCGGCTCGGTGGAGCGCACGGGCACGCTCGGGCGCGTGCGCGCGTCGCTCGAGGCAGCGGGCGTCGAGCGCGTGGAGTTCCCCGGCGCGCTTCCCAACCCAGACGTCGAGCCCGTGCGCGAGGGCGTCGAGCTGGCACGGCGCGAGCGGGTGCAGCTTGTGCTCGCCGTGGGCGGCGGCTCCGCCATCGACACGGCCAAGGGCATCGCTGTGGGCGTTCCGTATGAGGGAGACGTGTGGGACTTCTTCTGCAAGAAGGCACGACCCACGCAGGCGCTACCGGTGGCCACCGTGCTCACCATCCCCGGCACGGGCTCCGAGACCAGCCGCAACATCGTGCTCTCCAACGCCGAGACGGGAGAGAAGATCGGCATCGCTCCCGAGGTCACGCGTCCGAACTTCTCCATCCTCGACCCGGAGCTGTGCACCACCATCCCACCCCGGGTGGCAGCCCCCGGCATCTACGACATGTTCAGCCACACCGAGGAGCGCTACATGTCGGAGACGACCCACGCCGACACCACCTACGGTGTGGCCGAGGCGGTGCTGCGCTCCATCATCGACAACGGGCCGCGCATGATGGCAGACCCCACCAACGTGGACATCTGGGGAGACCTCATGGTGGCAGGAGACCTCGCGCATAACTCCGTGACAGCCTTCGGTATCAAGACCGACTGGACCAACCATGGCATCGAGGAGCCGGTCAGCGGCATGTATCCCCAGCTTGCGCACGGCGCCGGACTTGCCATCACCACCCACTGCTGGATGCGCTACGTGTACAGGCGCCACCTAGACGTGTTCGTGCGCTTCGCCGTGAAGGTGATGGGCGTACGTGCCGACCTGGGGGACCGAGAGCGGACGGCGCTGGCGGGCATCGAGGCGCTCGAGGACTGGACGCGCCGTATGGGCCTGCCCCTCACTTGGGGCGAGGTCGGCCTGGCGGACGCCGACTTCGAGGCTCTGGCCAGGCGCGCCTGCGGCTACCACAGCGACGGATGCGTGGGCGGCCTGGAGAAGCTCAACTGGGAGCAGGTACTCGAGATTTACCGCATGGGGCTGTAGGGAGCGCCTCTGAGGGCTGCAAAGCAGATTGACAACCCAACAACGAGGGTGGAAGCGGCAGTGCTTCCACCCTCGTATCGTTTTGTCTGGACAAAAGACGAGGAGAAAGGTTACGAACATGTCCGTGGAAAAGCGCAGCAATCTCTTGCTCAAGGTAGGTCTGCTCTCGGCATCGATGCTCATTGGCGTGCAGATGTCCATTTCCCCGGCCATCCCGGCCATGCGCGAGTTCTTCTCGGGCATGTCGCGCGAGGCCATCGAGTCCATCACGACGGTGCAGAACTTCTCTGGGTTCGTGTTCATCCTCGCGTGCCCGTGGATCTCGGCGCGACTGGGCAAGAAGCGCTCAGTGCTGCTCGCGCTGGTCACGGCCGCGATTGCCGGCATGGTGCCGGCCTTCACGACAAGCTATGCGGCCATCCTCATATCACGCCTCGTGTTCGGGGCAGGCGTGGGCCTGGACTGCGGCCTCGCGATGTCGATGGTGGGCGACTTCTTCGAGGGACGGGAGCGCGCAGCCCTCATGGGCGTCCGGTCATCGTGCGAGACCATCGGCAACATTGCCTGCACCACGCTCGCCGGAGCTCTGCTCGGCTTGGGATGGCAGTGGTGCTTCCTCGTGTATGGTCTGCTCCTCGTGCCCGTGGCGCTCTTCGCGCTGGGAGTTCCCTCCAGAACGCCGCAGGAGGAGAAGGCTGGCAGGGTTAGCGCTGGTGGCAAGGCTCCCCGTCAGCGCCTGAACGCCGCCGTCTTCGGACTCCTGGCACTCTACTTCACCTTCGTGGTGTGCAACTGCGGCTACAACGTGCGCATCTCGAGCGTGGTCACCGAGGGCGGATTTGCTACGGCCTCGCAGTCGAGCTTCGTGATCTCGCTCGTGGCGCTCACCGGCATGGTGTGCGGCCTGGCCTTCGGACGCATCCGCGCCGCGCTGGGCCTTCGCACCCCAGTGGTGGGCCTTGCCCTCATGGCTTTCGCCATGCTACTTGCGCGTGTCGCAGGATCGCTGCCCCTCATGCTCGTCTCGGCGCTGCTCGCGGGCGCGGCTGGCACGACGGTCATTGCCTTTCTCACCGACTTTGTGGGCGATGTGTGCCCCGCCGGCTCCAACACGCTGGCGACGTCGGTCATGGTGTCAGGCGGCTTCGCCGGGGCGAGCGTGACACCCGCCATTCTCTCTTTGATCGGCGATGTCGTGGGCGATGCGTCTGCAACGGGCCCCTTCATTCCCCTCGCCTTCGTCTGCATAGCCGTGGCAGTCCTGCTGGTGGTTGTGTTGCGAGAGCCCGCAGATTCCAACCTGGAAGCCGCCATGAACCAAAGCGAGTGACAAATACCCAAGCGCCGCGCAAGAACCGCAAGCGCCGGCCAACGACAATCGTTCATAGGGAATGAGCTGCCCACCTTGGGGAGGCAGGCAGCTCGCTTCAGACACGAACAGAGGGAGAGGATACGCGTATGATCATCGAGGACCTTTCGACGGTGCCGCACTTCGGCTTCGGGCTCATGAGGCTTCCGGTTCTGGACGCCGACGACAAGACGAGTATCGACTACGAGCAGCTCAACCACATGATCGACGCGTTCCTGGACGCAGGCTTCACCTACTTCGACACGGCCTACCCCTACCACGGCGGCTGGTCGGAGCGTGCGGTGAAAGAATGCCTGGTGAAGCGGCATGACCGCGAGAGCTTCCTTCTGGCCGACAAGATGCCCGCGTGGTCGCTCAAGCAGCCGGGCGACGTGGAGCGCATCTTTGCCGAGCAGCTGGAGCGCACGGGCGCAGGCTTCTTCGACTTCTACCTGCTCCACTCCGTGGAGAGCCAGTGGTACCCGGTCTACACCGAATACGGCTGCTGGGAGTGGGCGCAGCGCATGAAGGACCAGGGACTCATCCGCCACTTCGGGTTCTCGTACCATGACGGCCCGGAGCTGCTCGACCTGGTGCTCACCGAGCACCCGGAGGTCGAGTTCGTGCAGCTGCAGCTCAACTACCTCGACTGGGAGAACCCCGTGGTGCGCTCGCGCGAGAACTACGAGGTGTGCCGCAGGCACGGCGTGCACGTTACGGTGATGGAGCCCGTGAAGGGCGGCACGCTAGCCGAGCTTCCCGAGGCTCAGCACGAGCTGCTGCAGGCCGTGCGTCCGGGCGCCTCCGACGCGAGCTGGGCCGTGCGGTTTGCGCTCGACCGGCCCGGCATGCTGGTGGTCCTCTCCGGCATGAGCGACGAGGCCCAGATGGCGGACAACCTGGCTACCGTGCACAACCTCGAGCCGCTCTCCGAGGCGGAGCGCGACGCCATCGGCGAGGTCACTCGCCAGCTGCTCGACAAGCCCACCATCGGATGCACCGCATGCCGCTACTGCGTGGACGGATGCCCCATGCAGATCGAGATCCCCGAGCTCTTCCGCGCCATGAACGCGGCGACGCTCTATGGCAACGGCATGCGCCCGCGCGGCCACTACAAGCAGGCCACCTCAGGCGACCACGGCCGCGCGAGCGACTGCATCGCCTGTGGCGCCTGCGCGATGAGCTGCCCGCAGCACCTGCCCATCCCCGACCTGCTCGTGCAGGTAGCTCAGGAGTTCGACGGTGAGTAGGGCAAGGGCGACGGACTTCGGCGACGCCGCAATCGGCATGTGGGATGGCTGGTCACGCGCTAGGGCTGGCATCCCTGCAAACGACCCCTGGCTCGACCAGTTCGACGCTGACCTTGAGGCCCGCCGTGGCCAGCCCATCCTCGACCTCGGCTGCGGCATCGGAGCCGACACCCGGTGGCTGCTCGAGCGCGGATACGGCGTGCTCTCCTCCGACTACTCCCGCGAGGCCTTGAGGTCGGTGGACGAGCACCTGCCAGAAAGCAAAACGGCATGGGTGGACATGCGTCGGCCGTTCCCGTTCAAAGCCGATGCGTTCGGAGTTGTCGTGAGCAGCATGGCACTCCACTACTTCGACGAGGCGACCACGCATGCCCTCACGGATGAGATCCGGCGTATACTCATGCCGGGTGGCATCTTGCTCGCGCGCGTATCCAGCGTGAACGACGTGAGCTACGGCGCCGGGAGCGGGCACGAGGTGGAGCCAGGCTATTTCGACCACGGTGGCTACGCACAGCGCTACCTCACCGAGCACGACGTGCGACGCTTCTTCGGGAGGATCGGGAGCCTTCAATTCTTCGAGGATGCGATGACCCGTCCCGAGCCGTACTACTCCCGTCCAAAGGTGATGTGGACCATCCGTGCTGAGAAGGCAGGCACTGCCACCGAAAGCCTGTGACAAAAGCCTAACGAAGTTGCAAGCGTCGACTCTCATTGCAACCTAGACTTTCCCTGACTGAGAATCGACGATCCAAGTGGTTGGAGCACAGCATGTTCATAGACCCCACGATGGTGGCGCTCGCGTTCTGCATAGGCATACTCGGGGCGATGTTCGGTGGCATCCAGACGTTCATCTGCACGGGATTTGCGGGTATAGTCGTGTTCGTGCTGCGGGCTGCAGGAGCCGAGGTCGGGCTCCTTGGTCAGGACGTCTTGAACACGCTCCTGCTGCCTGCCATCATATTCAACGGCGCCGGACTTTCCACGGCTCTGGCCGCCATGCGTCATCCCGGCGAGCTGGACGGCTGGGACATCACGAGGTCCCTCATCTTCCTGCACGACGTCCCCGTCATGCTCACCGGAGGGCTCGGCGGGGCGGTGGGCTACGTCGTATTCTCGCTTGCGAGCCAGCTCGGACTACCGGCAGACGCGGGCTCGTTCAGCGTAATCGTCGTGGGCGTAGTTGGGCGCATGCTTCTGGGAACGGGACGTAAGTGGAACCCAAACGCCTCGGAATACTACCGCGAGCAGGGCGTCGAATACTGGGTCTTCCAGACCGTCAACGCAACGGCGATGGCCGTGGTCACGGCACTGCTTCTCAAGGAGGCGGGTCCTGAGTTCTACGGGCTGGGGTTCTCGGTGTCCGCGGCGCTGCTCATATTCGGCTATGCCGGAGGCGGCCAGAAGGTGCCCACCACCCACCAGATCACCAACATCGTGGGTGTGACCATGGGACTCACTGGTGGGAACGTGGCAGTGTCGGTAGCCTTCGGCCTGCTCTCCAACTTCATCTACCTTATCTTTGCGAAGTACTTCAACGAGGAATGCTCCACCCACATCGACCCTCCCGCCGTGGCGATTGAGCTTGTCACGCTCATCTTGGGAATCGTGTTCTGATGTGTGGCAAGATACAACGAGACCCGGTTTCGTCCGCACAAAGGAACGGGTGAGCAACGTGGCACTCAGGACCATACGCAGCATGCAGGACGTGGCCGACCTCGTGCGCGAGGTCGGCTTCCTGCCGTTCTTCAACAACGCGATGCCGGGCTACGGATTCTCCATCGAGGAGCTGTGCGCGCCCGAAAAGTGGTTCGGCGACAGCGACGGCCCCTGGGAGTGGAAGGGGCCGATCATCCAGGAGACGGGCGCCGCCTACGGCAAGTTCTTCCGAGGCAAGGCCGGCTTCGTGAGCGCCGAATGGTTCGCGGACCTCGCCAACCTGCGCGGCGGGCTCATGGCCTTCGACGAGCGCTGGGACTACGGGCTTGCCACCGAGGGCATGCGCGTCATCTACGAGCTGCTTGAGGACAATGGACCCTTGCTCACCAAGGAGCTAAGACGCATGGGAGGCTTCGGCACGCGCAAGCACGGCCAGCGCCCCGGCTTCGACGCGGCGCTCACCAAGCTGCAGATGATGGGCTACGTGACCACCGCCGACATCGAGTACCAGATGGACCGCGAGGGCAACCCGTACGGCTGGGGCGTGGCGCGCATGGCCCTAGCCGAGCAGATGATGCCTTTCGACCTGGACGAGACGCTGGAGGGCCGCTCGGCCGAGCAGTCGCGCGGACGAATCCTCGGGCATTTGGGGGCGGCGCTGCCCGACGTGCCCGAGAGCAGCCTCTCCAAGCTGCTCGACATGGGGTCGGGCCCCGTACGCGGCGGTCGCACCGACCGACGCGGCAAGCCGCGCAAGCCCATCGCCTGGCTCGTTCCCGCGAACCCCAAGTACTTCGACCTGGAGGCCCACCTGGCCGGCACCGACGAGCTGCTCTGGAAGCAGAGCACCGCCGTCCTTCCCGGCGACGAGGTGTACCTCTACGTGACCGCGCCGGCGTCGGAGGTGCGCTACCGGCTTGCGGTGCTGGAGACCGACATCCCCGCCACTGGCACCTACGAGGTGCGCGTCGACCGCCTCATGCGGCTGCGCCTATTGGGGCGCGTTGACCCGCCGATCGGGCGCGCGGAGCTCGAGCGCAACGGCATCACCCACGTGAGGGGCCCGCGCCACCTGCCCGAGGAACTGCGCAGGTAGACGGGCAAACGCTCATGCTGGCAGATAATGAAGACAAGGACGACCGAGAGGGAGACGTGACGCATATGACCGAGGCAGAGAAGATGGAAGCCGGGCTGGAGTACCGCTTCACCGACCGCGAGCTGGGCGGGCGCCGCCGCAGGGCCATCGCCGCAGTGGAGCGCTACAACGCCATAGACCCGCTGGACTTCGCCGAGCAGGAGCGCTTCGTGGCCGAGGAGCTTTTCGGATCGGCGGGCGTGGGGGCCTCCGTGCAGCAGGGCTTCAACTGCGACAGCGGCAGGAACATCCACGTGGGCGACCACCTCATCATCAACTACGGCTGCACCATCCTGGACGTGGCCGAGGTCACTATGGGCGACTGGGTGATGATCGGCCCGCACGTGCTCATCTCCACGGTGAACCACCCGCTCAGCCCGCGCGGCAGGCGCAACCGCCTGGGCGTCGCGAAGCCCGTGCACATCGGCGACGACGTGTGGATCGGCGGGCACGCCACCATCCTGCCGGGCGTCACCATCGGGAACGGCACCGTGGTCGCTGCCGGCGCGGTGGTCACGAAGGACGTGCCGCCCTACACGGTGGTGGCCGGCGTCCCCGCGCGCGCCGTAAAGGAGATCGACGACGACCTCGACGGCTGGGTGGAGGGCGAGCTGCTCGCGTAGCGGCAAGCCCACATGAGGCCTGCGAACCGCGGAGGACGGGCGGGAGCCTATCGTGAGAGAAGGCAGCCGCTCGCCGATTCGCCGCATGCCCTCCCATCAGGCAAAACCTGCCCCTAGGACTGTTTGGGATCGCCTTTCGGGACCCTCTTGGATTCCGCATAAAAACAACCGCCCTACCAGCGGCTGAACTACAAGGTTGGGTAATGCGCGTTACCCAGATCAGGTTCTAGGGTCGAATGATTGGGTCATTCCTCTCAGCCGGGCCAAATCCCCAGCTCCCCGTGTGTATCCATTATAGCAGAGCCTCAAGAGACTGCAAAACTGCAGGTAAAAGGCCCACAGTCGAACCCGTTCAGTTTGTTCGCAGAGTACGGAACGGTCGAAAGGTGAGCGTCTGCCTCGTTCGAGACGAGAGTCTAGGTTCACAAGCATATTAGGACTGTTAGGTGGATTCTGGGCCAAAACACCCGACGGGGTAATGACGGAGAGGGCGAAGGAGCGTGCGCCCCCGGCAAATCGTCACATCATCCGAAGTCATGCGGGTCAAGATATGCGCAGCCCGTGCGCCTCTAGGAACGAGGTGACCCTCGAGCGCTCCTTCCTGGTGAGCCCGGCGATGACTTCTCCAAGCACCCCTGTGTCAAGGAATGGCCACATCCGGAGGATCGCCTGAGCGTCCTTCTCCTGCTTCCTCCCGCGCTCCTTGTTCACGACCATCTTGTGCACGACGTATGCCTCGGGAGCTGGAATGTTGACCGCCATCCCCTCGTACGGGACCGTCACCATGTGCCTGGCGAGCACCTCCATGTGCCTGAGCGACTGCGCGGTTACCCCGAGGTTGGTCCTGAGCGACGCCTCTAGTCCCGCCCCAACCTTCCCGATCAGGAACTCAATCTCGAGGCCCTCGGTCGAGTACAGCTTGGTCACGTCCGTGATCCGGTCGCTCTCGACGAGGTAGCCCTGGCCCCTCGCCTCCGCCGCCACCTGCACCTCGGGAACCGGCCTTCGCATGTTGCGCACGAGGAAGTCGATGTCCATCGTCTTTATGCTCGGCTCGAACCCCTCGAGCAGGCCCGCCCTCTCGTAGAGGAGCTCGGCCCAGGAGCCGATGAGCATCACGTGTCGCAGGCAGCCAAGCCCGTCCAAGAGGCGCAGGAACCTCACCAGCTCACGCTCCTGTGTGTTCATCCACGAACCCCATCCCCAGTGCCTTCTCGATCTGCCTGCGCGACCGCTCCTGCTCCTTGAGCGCGGCGACGACCTCCTTGCGTCGGGCGAGCCTCTCTCGCAACGCCTCGACGTCCTCGCGCGGGACGTAGTCGCTCCTCACGCGACTCCCCTCCCGGTACTGGAGGTAATAATATGGCCGCCCGTTGATCGTGCGCTCGCGCACGCTGCCGCGCGGGAGGCCGGCGAGCTCGGCTGTGAGGGCGCGTGACACCCTCTCCGACCGCTCGTACTCCTCGACGAGCACCTCTTCGAGAATCGACACGGACCACACTCCTTACCCTACAAACCATTCAATATGAATCAATTGTAGGGTAATATGGACCAGCCCGCAAGGCAAGCATGCAACGACGGGCGCGTCGTTGGCCCATCGTTACGGGATTAGCTGCAGAGCAGGGGTCCACTGTAGAGACTCCTTCAGCCCTGGGCTTTGAGCGCTTCCACAAGCTCCGCGGCAACCTCGCGGCTCACGAAGCGCAGCGTGCAGTCGTCCCGTCGCGGGTACGCGAGAGGGGCGGTGTCCCCACACCACACGAGGGAGCCGTCTATCAGGACAACATCGAGCGGTTCTCCCCCGTTCGCAAGCTGCACCGCACAGCCAGCGTCGCGCAGCGCCGCGAGCACCTGCTGCCACTCCAAAGAAGTCTTCCTCGGCTCCCTGAGCACGACCTTCACGGCGACGCCCCTCCCGATGGCGGCGCCAAGAACCTTGCGCATTGCCCTCACGCGCGCGAATCTTGCCCAAGAGCTAGCCATAGTAACACGGGAGGAGCTGTCGGCTAGGTCCGTCAGCAGGGCATCCGAGATCTCCTTGCCTGTGAACAGGTGCCCCACCGGCTCCGACCTTCCCTCGAGTCCGACGACCCCGAGATCGCCCTCCACCGCCATTTGGTAGCCAAGCTTCCCGTACGCCTTCACGCGCTTGTGCCACTCCCTGTCGAGCATGGGGATTGCAAGGTCGGCGTAGTCCATAACGATGACTTCGGACTTGCCTTCCCGTACGCGGTGGAGGCGTCCGACCCACTGGGCGAGCGTCCCCTCGAAGGCGACCGGCCCCGCGAGGAGCAGCGTGTCGAGCCTGTCCAGGTCGAAGCCCTCGCCCACGTAGCTCCCCGTCGCCACCACGCAGAGCGGCCGGTCTGCCGGCACGGCGTTGAGCTCCTCGAGGCGCTGACGCCTCGTCGCATCGTCGTCGCTCCCCACCAGCAGAATCACCGAGGCGCCGTGCACGTCAGCAAGCCTGCTGATGGCGCCCGCGAGCGTCCGAGCATGCTCGACGCGCCTCGTCAGCACGAGCGGTGTCCTGCCGCACCTCATGACACGGGCAGCATCTGTCGCCACCAAGTGGTTCCGCTCCTCGCTCGCACTGATGTAGTCGACAACCTGGTGCCAGGTCGGACGCGCCTCGAGGTCCGGGTGAGTGGCGCTGATGCGCGGCACGAGCAGCCGCCTCATCCCCTGCTCCTCGACCTGGTCGGTGACTGCCACCTCGTGCCGGAGTGGCCCGCATTCGAGGAAGAGGATTCGGTCGAGCCCATCGTCTCGCTTGGGCGTCGCGGTCATGGCGTACACGTAGTGGGCTCGCACCGCCCCGAGCACCTCCAGGACTTTGGAGGCAGCAACGTGCTGAGCCTCGTCCACGATTACCATGCCGTACTCGGCAACGAATGGGCTGACGACTGACTCACCGGCAATCCCTCCCCTCTCGAAGAGCGACCCCGCGAGCGCGACGTCCACGATGCCACTCCTGAGGCTCCTCCCATCGCCAACGATTCCGACGGTCCCCGGCTGATGCTTCGCCCTCCTCCCCGTCGGCGTGAGCAGCACGGGCGGCTCATCCTCGATATGCAGGAACCTGGCCAGGCTCTCGCGCCACTGCCTGAGCAGCGCCGTGTTGGGCACGATGACGAGCGTGCTCACCTGGTGGGTCGCGATGACGGATGCCGCTATCACAGACTTGCCGAAGCCCGTCGGGGCGACAAGGACGCCCATGTCGTGTCTGGCGAGCTTGTCCCCGCACGGCTTTTGGGTGTCCCTGAGCTTGCCGAGAAAGCGCGCGTGGATGCGCTTGCCCTCGGTGCGCCCGTCGGCGACGAAGGGCTCCGTACCGATATCCCCCAGGGCAGACAGCGCCGCATCCGCACAGCCCCTTGGCAGGACGAGCTCGGTACCATCAAGCCTGCTCAAATCGACAATTCGCGGGGTATCCCACACCGAGAAGTGCATCCTGAGCTTCTTCGTGTATTCGGGGTTGCGGAAGGCGGCAAGGCAACGCAGACGGTTCACAATGCGCGCAGGAAGCCCGCTGCAGTCGATGCGGACGCCGTCCGCAAGGGTGACCCTAACGGCGGGAGGCACCTCCTGCCGAGCAAGGACACCTGAATCTTTGGGCATTCTCCCCTGTACAGGCGCAATCCTTCTGCTCGTCCCCTCGGGGAGTCCGACGGGATCCTTTCCGAACTCATCGGCGAGCTCGGCGATCGCATTGACGCGCGCCTTGGGGAGCGTACTCAGGAAGGCGCACTGGTCAGGCAACATCTCGAAGCGGTCGTCGACGAACACGCTGTTGCCCCTGCGGACCGCCTCTCCTTGGAGCGGCAGAGCGAATAGACTGCCGAGGTCACCCTCGGCCACCGAGTCCTGCAGGGGGAAGAGCCGGTCATACGAACGAAAGCTCACGACAGCGCAGGCATCGCGCGCCTCGGAGACGAGGCCCTCGCCCACGCGCCTAGCGAGCGATGCCTTGACCGGCCCGTCGAAGAAGACCCACACGTGGGCCCCGTTGCCGGAGCGGGAGCGCTCAACCGCGGGTGACAGCCCATGCCTCCTGCAGGTATCGCGGTACGCAGAGGCGGCTTCCTGCCAGCCGGGACCATCGAAGTCCGCCGCGAGGAAATGGCAGACATCGCCGTCGACGACGTAGATGCCGACCGCCTGGATGCGCCTGCGCTCGTCGCGGCGGCCCGTGCAGTGTGCTTTCACGACCTCGTGCGTCAGCGGCATGTAGCTCGGGTGGTCGCAATCCCGGCACCTGGTCTTTGGGTCGGCAAGCCGCGGGCACGCGCCGCGCACCCACCTCAGGCGGCATGGCGGCCAGTAGCTCAGCTTGCCAGGTTTCGTGGTCTTGCCAACATAGCCCTCGCCATAGACGTCGGTGCGGCCCCGAAAGAGCGACATGACGAGCGCCACCTTCTCGTCGAGCGTGCTGCCCTGCGTGACAGGAGGATCGACAGATAAATCAGCGGCTCCACCCGAATCCCTGTCGACAGATGGCACTGAGGCAGCATGCCACTCCTCGGAAGTGACATACCTCAGCTCATCGGACTCGTTACGGCACAGGACAATGGCACCTTCGCCCGAGACGTGTCCCACTATCGCCTCGAAGCTGAAGGCCTGCCCGTTGATGAGGGCGCTCTTCTTAAGCTCTCGCATGCGCGTACCTCGCCCGACGTTGGCTACAAGCTTTGGCTCAGTGTACCGAAGTTGGTGACTGACGCTGGCTTCCGCATCGCAGTCATGTCCTGCAAGGCACCGTTCGCCGATTCGGCATCCAGTCCAGACGGCCTCGTGCACTGCCCTTTGGCCTCGTGGGCTGCCCTCCGTGCACTCTCGTGGACCGCAAAAGAAAACGGCAGCTCAGGGGCCGCCGTCATTACATTCATGGGTCATTGTCATTACCCAGATCAGGTTGGAGGGTCGTGGAATTGGGTTCCACCTCTCAGCCGGCGTGCGCCAGCTCCCCTATCCATCGGCGCCAAAGAGAGTGTTCTCGCCCTGCCCGCGGTCGAGCTGGTCGAAGGCGCCGAGGCTCTTGGCCGCCCGCTTGAGGGCCGTCACAAAGGCGGAGACGCTCG
>JAFWMI010000304.1 GCA_017513965.1 Atopobiaceae bacterium | reverse complement strand
CCACTCCCGAACCCGAATCCGCCCCTTCGGGCGAGTTCACGCCCGAGCAAGAGCCAACATCCGAGCCCGAGGCACCGGCGGAAAACGTTGCCAACCCCATACAGGAGGATGCAGAAGGAACAGGGTCAGAGCAGTAAAGGCTTTGTCTACATCCGAGCGTAGGGAGGCAACATGCGAACGCTGTGGATATCCGTACGCAGGCTCGTCGAGTTCCTCCTGCGCTCAGGAGACATAGATGCGGAGCGCGACGGACACGGTGGCATCGAGGCCATGCTGGCCGGCAGTGATATCCACCGCATGCTCCAGGCCTCGGGTGGCAAGGCTTACCAAGCGGAGGTGTCGCTGGCAGGATCCATCTTCTTTCCCGACGGCGTCTTTAGTCCTCATGCCGCTCGTCTTGAGATTCGCGAAGAGATGGTGGGCAACCAAGACGGCTTCTTCCTCCGCGTGGAGGGAAGGGCCGACGGTATTATCGACGACGGCAAACATCCGCTCATCGTCGACGAGATAAAGGGCGTGTCGAACGACGTATCCTCCATCGGCGAACCCGTCCCCGTCCACGAGGCACAAGCGCTTTGCTATGCCTATCTCTACCTCCGGAGCACGCGAGGGTCGGCTAGGCTCTCCACTGCCTATGGCGAACAGGTCGTAGTTCGACTCACCTATGCGAGCATGACCACAGGAGAGGTGCGCCAAATCGAGCGCACGTACGATCTGCCCGCCATCGAGGCATGGTTCTTTTCGCTGCTCGAGAAGGCCCAACGCTGGGCCGCGTGGCGCGTTGCCCACGACGAGTTGCGAAACACGTCCCTCGCCGCGCTCGCCTTTCCCTTTAGGCCACGAAATGGCCAACAAGAGCTCATGGACGCCGTCGTCTCTGCCATCCATGAGGGCGAGCGCCTCTATGCACAAGCGCCAACCGGCTCAGGAAAAACCATCGCAACGATATACCCCGCTCTTAAGGCCATGGGAACGGGCGAGGTTTCTCGAATCGTCTTCCTAACGGCCAAGACTATGACGCGTGGTCCCGTCCTCGAATGCCTCGAGCTGCTTCGCCAACAGAGCATCACAGCAAACGTGCTGGTAATGACCGCGCGTGGCAAGATCTGTCCGCTCAAAAGCAATACGCATGCCACGCATATGCGTTCCCGCCCCTTGTCATCGCTCTGCAATCCCGTTGAATGCCCACTTGCCCGCGGTCACTTCAATGTGGTCAACGACGCACTCTACGAGGCGATAACAACCTGCGACGTACTTGATGCCGCCCATGTGGAAGAGGTGGCCGCGCGTCATCACGTATGCCCCTACGAGCTTCAGCGCGACGCTGCGCGATGGTACGACGTCATCATCTGCGACTACCACTATGCGTTTGCCCCATCGGCAAGCCTCTTGGGAATTGCAGACGAACCAGGCGGCGACACCGTGTTTCTCGTGGACGAGGCGCACAACCTGGTGGAGCGTATGCGCAGCATGTACAGCGCCGAGCTCTCCGTGGCAGTCCTCAAGGAACTGGATCGTCTGCTGCGCACGCGGAACACGCTCATCGAGCTATCAAAGACCGTGCGTGCCGCAGTCAACGCCTTTCCCACTTGGGACAAGACGTTACCAGTCAATGGGCGCCCAGGCGCCCAAGGCAAGGAACGACAGCCGAGCTACAAGGTAGTCCATGTGAGCGACGCATTCGTGAACTCGCTCACAGCGCTTTCCGACGGCCTAGACGCAGCTCTCGAACAGCTTCTCCCCTCCACGAGCGACGTGCATGGACAAGACCAGCGCGCGGGAGCATCAAGCGGTGAGGCCATTGAGGCCTTCCTCACCGTACGAGATGCGAGCTTTGCAATACGCGCCTTTCTCGGCGCCTTGCAACGCAGCGAAATCGGCTACGTCACGTTCTTGAGCCAAACGAGAAACGGCGGCACAACACTCAGAATCTACTGCGTGGATCCGAGCCACGACCTCGACGAACGTCTCAAACAAGCCAAGGCAGCCGTGTTCTTTTCGGGAACGCTGCTCCCCATGGACTATCACCGCAAGCTACTTGCGGCTCGCGACAGCGACGCGTCCATGTATGTGGCATCCAGCTTTGACCATCGACGTCAGCAAGTCCTGATAGCATCGGACATAAGCGCTCGTTTTTCGCAGCGCGGACCCAAGCTCTATGCTCACATCGCCACCTACCTTGTGACGCTAACACACGCCCGTCCAGGCAACTACCTCGTTTTTCTTCCCTCATACGCCATGATGGAGGAGGTCGCACAAACCCTGAGTCCGCTCGTGGACAACAGGACCGTGGTCGTACGGCAACGACCCGGCATGCGCGAGAACGACCGCGAGCGGTTTGTTGCCCAGTTTCGCCAACCGCACGCCGCGAGCACGAGCCTTGTGGGCCTTTGCGTCTTGGGAGGAATCTTTGGCGAGAGCATCGACCTGCCCGGCGAGGAGCTCGTGGGGGTCGTGGTGGTGGGAACCGGCATGCCCAGAGCCTCCGACGAGCGCGAGGTGATACGCAACTATTTTGACGCCGAGGAAGGACACGGGTTCGCCTACGCCTACACGTATCCGGGCTTGTCCAAGGTGCTTCAGGCTGCGGGACGGCTCATGCGCACCGAACACGACCACGGTACGGTGCTGCTCCTGGACAACCGATTCCTCGAGAACGAGCTGCGGGAGTCCTTGCCGAGGGAATGGCAAAACGTGCGGACCTGCACACGCCTAACGATGTCCGGTCTTATGGCAATGGGGTGACAACGCTCCCCCCTCTCGTTGTCACCCGTTGTCCCATGCTTTATCATGCATGCAATCGCCAACATTACGCCAGCAGAGGTTGTTCCATGGTCGATTCCTTCTACACCATTCCCGGTGCCCCGTTCCTGGCACATCTTTCCGATCTGCACAACAGGGACCATCAGCCTGTGGAGAAGAGCCTGCTGCGCCACAAGCCTGAGCTCATCTGTGTTACTGGGGACATTATCTATGGCACGATGCCAGAAAACGACATCTCCCCGCTCGTAGCGCAGCCCAATGCACTCGGAATGCTCAAGGCATGCGCCAACATCGCCCCCACGTTCGTAAGCCTTGGCAATCACGAATGGATGCTGGACGAGGAAGACTTGGACGCCATGCGTGCCACGGGGGCCGTTGTGTTGGATAACAGCTGGTTCGAGCACGACGGTTTTGTGATTGGCGGATTAACCTCCGGGCATGTTATGCGACACAGACGTGCGCTGAGCAACCTTTCGGAGGACGAGCGAGGCGAGCATAGGTACCCCAAACGAGGCGGGGTAAAGGACATCATGAAGACGGCAGCGGAACTCTTGATGGAGAGCGTGCCAGATGACGACTGGCTCATGTCCTTCGCGTCGACACCCGGCTACCACATCCTCCTATCGCACCATCCCGAGTACCGTCGGCTCGTGCCCAAGGAGATAGAGCTCATCTTGTCTGGGCACGCCCACGGCGGTCAGTGGCGCTTTTTCGGGCATGGGGTGTATGCACCAGGGCAAGGCATCTGGCCCAAGCTCACCAAGGGAATCTACGACGGCCGACAGGTGGTTTCGGCAGGCCTGAGCAACACCGCTCCGGCCCCCCGGTTCTTCAATCCCACGCAGGTCGTGTACGTGCGGTCGTAACAACGCCGTGCGCTCGGAAGGCCCGAAGAGGCACCTTCCGAGCTCGGGTGTCCGGACGTCGTCCGCGGCTACTTCTCCGCAGGCTCCCACTTGCAGCGGACGGGCGATACGATGGCGCCCGTCTTCTTGAGCTCCTTCATCGCCTTGTCCACCACCTTGCGGTCAAGGCCAGAGAGCTCGGCGATCTTGCCCGCGTTAAGCGGCATGCCTGCCTCACGCATCGTTTGCAGTACCAGCTCGGTTGCTTCCATGGTTACCCCTCTCCCTTGGGATCATCCGCTATTTGTACGGTACAGGCGTTATTGATGTTGGTCAATGGGCATGTTGGTCAATGGGCGAAAGGGTACAAGGTCTCACCCAAGGCACACGACATGGCCAATACCGACGACCTGCGATACAAACTTGACGCAGGGCAACAATAGCGCTGGGTCTTGTCATGGCTCCGTTAGGATCTGCAACGCCGAGGGACCGTCTTCGGGCGTCCGCATGCTACAATCGCAAAAAAACGGCCAAAGGAGCGTGCCATGCAGGAGTTCTTTATCGACAGTGACGGTATCCAGATTCATGCCAAGCTCGAGATGCCCCAAGGCAATCCCAAACAGTGTCCCCTCTGCATCGTGCAGCATGGCCTCACCGGCCATATGGAGGAGGTCCACATCGTTGGCGTGGCGGCCGCGCTTCGCGAGGTAGGCGTAGCAACCCTGCGGGTGGAGATGTACGGACACGGCAAGAGCGGTGGCCGCTTTGAGCGCCACACGCTCCTCAAATGGGTAGATAACATGCTCGACGTTATCGACTACGCCAAGGAGCTCCCCTTTGTTACCGACCTCTACCTGTGCGGACACAGCCAAGGCGGCTTGCTCACCATGATTATGGGCGCGCTTCGCCCGCACGACCTCAAGGCCATCATCCCCATGTCGCCTGCCATCGTTATTGTCAACAGCGCTCTAACCGGCAGCATGTTTGGCATGAGCTTTGACCCCAAACACATCCCCGACCGCATCTACATGGGTGATCCAGAGCTCGCCGAAGAAGGTACCAAACCGTCCTACTTCTGCGGCGACTACTTCCGTATTGCCCAGCACCTTCACATCGACGAGATCATCGACGGATACGCCGGCCCCGTACTGCTCGT
>JAFWMI010000028.1 GCA_017513965.1 Atopobiaceae bacterium | reverse complement strand
CTGTTTGATGGCCTCTTTCCCGGCATGCCTCAAATCCAGCTCGCCATGTTCCACACGGTGTTTAACGTCGTCACCGTAATCCTCATACTTCCACTCACAAACGTGCTTGTTGCGCTGGTCTCGCGTATGGTGCCAGACGATGCTATGCGGGAGGAAGCATGCACGACCTTCTACATTGACGACAACCTCCTTGGCACGCCACCCATAGCCGTGCGGATGGTCAAGAGCGAGATTGTGGGAATGGCGGGGTTTGCCCATCGCAACTTTGAGGCCGCAATACACATGGTTGAGCACAACGACTATAGCGGTCGAGCACAGTTTGACGAGACGGAAACCGAGATTGACTACCTCAACCGAGAGATCTCGCGCTTTGTTTCCAAGCTCCTCAGCGCACAGCTCAGTGCGGATGACAGCGAGTATCTCTCGCAGGCATTGAGGAGCATATCCGACCTCGAGCAGGCTGGTGACTACGCTCAGCTCATCGTGGAGCACGGAGAGCAGCTCCTTGCCAATGGCGACAGCTTCTCCAACACTGCGCTTGAAGAGATCGCCCACCTCTCAAGCGCAGTTGAAACGCTCTTTGGACAAACCATTCGCGCATACGACAAGGACGACGAACAAGAGGCACTCGACGCGGGCATAACCCAACTCATGGTTACTGACAAAGCGAACCAGATGTCTGCCAGCCACGTACGCCGCATTGCAGATGGCGCATGCTCGCCCGACGCCGGATCGAGCTACCTGGCCATTGTTTCCGACATCGAGCGCATAGGTGCGCATTACTTCGCCGTAGCGAACACCGTACGCAGTTAACGAACCTAATCGCTGTTACCGCTCCAGCGCGATGCGCAGTTTCTCTATGAGCGCACGCTCATCGCGCTCGGCAACACCATCTGCAAGCGATACGATGTTGCATGCGTCCAATATGAGTCCGCGATATTCCTCGCACATTTTCTCGTCAATCTTTGCGAGAAGCTCAACGGCGTCAGGTGCCTCGTCGTCGCAATAGTCATCAACCACAGGACCCAGAGACTTGTACATGCTCGAGAGTTCACGTGGCGTATACGAGCTGGACAGCATGCGATTGAGCACCTCTGCCTCGGTACGCTCGAACACGCCGTCCGCAGACATAATCTGCAACAGGACGGCGAATAGATCCGACTGGAAGTATGCCGCCATGTAACCATGCGTGTCTATGTCCCACTTACCCGATGCGTCCAACTCGTGACATGCCACGAGGAAATCGTCAAGACGGACGCAAAAGCCTTCAAGCGCAATCTCTGCCCTAGTATTCACGAGACACTCCCTTCAGGTGCCCAGCATTACCTTGCATAATAGCAGGTACGCACCGTTGAGCAAAGCGGTGTTCCAACGAGGCCTCGAGCGACGGCAAGCAACGCGGCAATAGCGCCACCGGCCGATTCCAACGGAAATGACAATCGCGAAGGCATCGGCGGACTCTGTATGGCTATCATGTATGCGAGTGGTACGGATCCAACGAAACACTCTCAGGTGCCAACGAGTAGACAACCCGGGACGGTGGTGATGCCATGAAGAAGGCACGCAAATCTCATATCGTCTTAGCAATACTCGCCGCTCTAGCCGCTGCCGTCTTATTTGCCACATATGGCACGGTGTTGTTATCTGCCCCATTCTCCGAAATTGAGATCGCGGGGCCAATTGTAGTTGATTCCGATGGGAACATGACGGCCATCGCCGACTCGGAGTCACGCCGAGCACTCATTCTTAACGCCGACAACAACCTCACGGGCATCGTAGACTGCACGACCATCGACGCTCCCTTCGACGCCATTACCGACGTATGCGTCTCCAACGGAATCATCTACCTGCTAGGCGTCAAGTATGCACCAGACAGCGACATCATTGTTAAGGAACGTGTTGCCACTTACGACAAAGGCGGCAACTTGAAAGACATCGTCTACGAAAAAGCGGGCACAAGCAACGTGATAACAACCATCAAATCGCTCAACGATGTAAAGGGTGGGGTTGTTGCGGCCTACGAGGAGCAACTGGACCTCGAATCGTTCTCCAACGCCAAAGAGACCTCAAGTCAGACGGGACGCATCAGATTCGCCTACATCGATGGAACGGGGCCGCACGAACTCAATTCGCAGGATGCATCAGAAACTGCCACGCATGACATCGCATTCTCGATGGGCGACGTAAACCACTACGTTACGCTCAGCGTTCGCGGGAAGCTTAACGACGATGGATCCAACGAATACGAGTCGCAGGCATATTCAGGACACGTTTTTACTGCCGTCGACATTGATAGCGCGGGAACGTTATACGTCTGCGATGATGAGACAGGGCATCTATGCGTCAGTCCTTCAGGCACCACACAAATCCATACGCTCATTGATGGCGAGGGCTACAGCAATGTTCACGAGAACAATGGTGTGATTAGCCTCTGTGCCAGCGCGAATAATGAGATTAAGCTCTGCACGACATCAGGTGAAGTAACTCACACGCTCACCGTCGTCAAACCAAGCCTCGGCTTCTCGGCTCGCATGACCATCGTGTGGGCAAGTGGCATCTACCTTGCAGCTCTTGCGCTTATCTTCGCGAGTCGCAAAATCCATTCGCTCATATCCAGCGGCAACTTCTCGAGCATTAGCCCGATCCTACTTTCGGTAGCAGTCGTCGCAACCGTAGTCATCGTTATCGGCAACCTCTCGCTCTCTTCCTACCAAACTTCACTCGGACATAGAACCGACCAGATCAACGCCTACGCCGACTATCTAAAGGGTGTTGCGCCAGATCTGAGCGAAGCTATGGAGCGTGTCGACAACCGTGATGCACTACAAGGTGATAAGGCTGAGCTAGGCGATACCTTGCTCAATCTTGTGAACGCGACCAAGACGACGTTATTGCTTGTTGAAGCTGCAAACAAGAACAACATCGGCGTATACTTCACGCTCTATGGTCGCGACGATAGAGGCTCCTTTTATCTCTTTGGCAGTTCCAACGAACACGTCATGGGATCATCGATACGCGCTTCTGGTAGTGACGGCATAGAAGAGGCATTCTTAGTGAATGACCCCCTAAAAGACAAGCTGCTCCAAGGCCGAACGCTTCGCGACATTGCGCTATATCGTTTCGTACAGATTCCCTCTACAGACGGCCAGAGCATAGCTGGCGTCGTCGAGATCGGTAGCAAGGTTCGTTCGTTTGAGTCGGCAGTGGTGGGCAATTTGATACGTCAGGTCCTAAGCCTGCTCGTAATGGTGCTCGTCGTGTACCTCGCATACTGCGAAATCCGCGCATGCGCAAGCTGCTTGCTCAAATATCGCCAGCGTCAGGCGAAAGAAAAGGAGCGCTCAGCCGCAGTCCTCACACGCCCATTTACGCTCGCTATCACCATGCTCACGAGCATCGACTCGGTTATGACGGTCCTCATCGCTCGCGACTTGCTCAAGCATGCGGGCATGAGTGACTCGGGGCTTCTTTTGGTGCTTCCTGCCATCATGCTTGGTGTTGGCACGATCATTGGCCAAGGCATATATGGCGTCAGGGGATCACGTGTTGGACTGCGCCGACTCATGGTGAGCGGTGCGGTCGCCATGTTGCTGTGTGCCTGCCTTACGTACGTAGCGGTCCTCTCGAGTAACTTTTGGCTATACTGCGCTGCAAAGTTGGCCATGGCCGCACCCTTTGGAATGCTCTATGCCTTAGGCTATTCGCTTCCCCGACTGGCGGCCAACGAGGAGACACGCGCATTTGCCGCAGACGGCGTGAACAGAACCAACACCTCCGCGGCGGCGCTCGGTACCGTCTTGGGTGGTTATGCAGCGCAAGCACTCGGCAACGCCTGGGTATACGCCATTGTTGCCGCAGCCTGCATACCAGTTATCTCCATGGCCTTGAGACTGCTGCCCAAGGGCATGCAACCCCTCGAGGCACTCGCACAACCGAGCCAGGGAACCGGACGCCTCAAAGACCTTGCGAAAAGTCCCTCCATTCTTGCCATTACGTTCTTTGTCGTACTGCCTGCTGCCGTTGCCACGGGATACTCCTCGCTTCTCTTCCCACTATTCTCCTCAGACCTTGGGCTTTCGAAGGCAGACATAAACAACATCGTCGTACTGGGACAACTCGTCGTGTTTGTTTGCATCAACATCATCGACCGCGTGAATGCGCGCTACGGCAGATGGCGCGTTACTGGCATATCGGTCCTGCTTATTGGCGTGGTGTTCTTGCTGTTTGGCATCAACACAACGCTTGCGTGGTCCGTAGCCGTTGTCGTACTCATCGCTGTGCTCTACAAGTCGTCTGAGGATTGGAAGGCGCTGTGGCCAAAAGCCGCGAGCGCCGCTGGCGTCCCCGCTGGTCTCGCCACAGCGGCTTTGTTGGCCGTACGGAGTATGGCCCTCACCGCACAACCGTTCATTCTGGGCGCTCTGCTTGGAGCTACCGATGCCATAGCCGTCCTCATCATTGGTGGGATTTGCGTGGCATGCGCAGCACTGTTCTACCTCACCACACGCCATGCACAGCTCGAGTAACCTGAACCTAACGTCACCCGCTCAAGGAGCTCTCCCCATGAAGACCTACCATGTTGTGGCAGCCATCATCAAGCAAAGCGATAAGATTCTTGCAACGCAGCGCGGTTACGGTGACTACAAGGATGGGTGGGAGTTTCCCGGGGGCAAAATCGAGCACAATGAGACGCCTGAGGAAGCCCTCATACGCGAGATTCAGGAAGAGCTTGCAATGACCATCAGCGTTGACAGTCACGTGGTGGACGTTTCCTATGACTATCCGCAGTTCCATCTGGAAATGGGTTGCTTCCTCTGCTCTATTGTAGATGGCACACCCCACCTGCTCGAGCACGAGGCCGCCAAATGGCTCGAGCCACGCGACATCGACTCGGTTGACTGGCTTCCTGCAGACATCCTCGTTGTCAATGCACTCAAAGACCAGGGTATCGTCTAGCGCCACGCTTGACACTCGCTACCCACACCCGATGTGAGGTAGTCAAAACGGAATCGATATGAGCCATGCCTCAGCCATGCGCAACCGTTACCAGTGGCAGCCATAAAAGGATGAATCTTACATCTCACTGATATACTGTTTCATATCCTATTAAGTTGCTTTCATTGAGAGGAGCACGAGATGGCAACAGGCAATCACGCACGAAGACCGGCTGTAGTCCACGCCATCGTAATACTCGCCATCGCCGTAACTGCCTTACTTGCAATGCCTGCGACGGCGCATGCGGCGACCAAAAGACCAAAGACCATCATTGGTGACCTTAAGGACTGCAAGGGCACCATCACTCTGTTCCTCAATGGCCAGCCCAAAAACAGCTACTCATACGATATGCCATACGCATGCGAGAAGCCCGACGAGCTTAAGAAGATAAAGTCAAGCAATCCCAAGGTTGTTGAGGCGAAGGCGTACACCTACTGGAACCAAGGCGGCCTTGCCCTAACAGCCATGAAGCCCGGCACCTCCAAGGTCAGTTACACATACAAGGGGAAAAGGCGAACCTTCAAGGTGGTCGTGAAGAAGTACCCCTCACCGATAAAACAGCTAAAGGTTGGCGGTAAGAACCTCACAAACAAGCTTAAACACGTTAATAGCTATTCATTCCCCTCAGCCATACGTAATGGCCAATACACAACCTATGATCTAACGGGTAAGACCATATCCGTTAAGGCAAAAAAGGGCTGGAAGATCTCATGCATCTACGCCTTCCCACAAAAGCACTTCTTGGCTGACAGCCATCTCAACTACAAGCGCATCAAGAACGGGTCTAAACTGCCCAAATGCTATGACGTGTACGTTGAACTGCAGAACACAAAGACCAAAGATTACATGCATGTCTTGGTCAGCATTCCGCAAACATAGGACCGGAAGAACGTTGACCATTCTCTCACGAGCGTCACTTTCTTAGGTGATACCACAAGCATCAGTCGTTACCAGATCCTTTCATGACCGCATATAAAGGGGGCGACCCCCACCCAATGGGTGAGGGTCGCGTTCGTAGACATAGGACGCAACGAGCAAACCGGTCCCTTACGTTATGAACGTGATTAAGCTGCTACGGATGACAATGTCCGCAAGGACTATAGCCCATTCCAACGATTTCATCGCGTGCCATGTGAACATCTTGACGGTTCGAGACGTTCATCTTTTTCAAGTCCCTACAGCTTAACATCTCTCGACATCTCGTACATGGCATCCCCTTTCGTCTCTTACTTGCCTAGCGACCATGGTACAAGGCGAATGGGACAGAAATGACGCTCTATTGCTTACGAAACAACCCCCCGCCGGTAATCGATGGTAAGAGCGACTATTCGCGTTACAATCGACCTACGCATTCAATTGAGGGGAGCACGCATGAGGCTGGGCATAATCGGTTCGGGCATGATCGTAAAAGAGTTCCTGCCGCATCTGCGGGAGGTGGAAGGACTTGAGGTCGTGGCCGTGCAGGCGCGGCGCATGGAGCAGGTGCGTGCCGTATGCGAGGCAAACGATGTGCCCAACGCCGTCACGAGTTTTACCGACTTGCTCGCAACCGGCATCGACACGGTATATGTCGCTGTACCCAACGCCATCCATTACAGCTATTGCCGCCAAGCGCTCGAAGCTGGTCTTAACGTAGTGGTAGAGAAGCCCATGGCATCCAACGCTCGCGAGGCACACGAGCTCGCACAAATCGCCCGATCGAGGAACGCGTTCCTGTTTGAGGCGATTACCGCCGCACATCTTCCCTCCTTCCAGTTGGTGAAGGACTGGCTGCCGCGCATCGGCACCGTCAAGCTCGTAAACGCGAACTTCTCGCAGTACTCGAGCCGTTACGACGCGTTTCGCGCCGGGACGATCGCACCGGCGTTCGACCCTGCGCACTCGGGCGGCGCACTCATGGACCTCAACCTGTACAACCTGCACTGGGTAATCGACTTGTTTGGGAAGCCAGAAGGACTGACCTACTTTGCCAACGTGGACCGTGGCATCGACACGTCTGGTACGGTAGTGCTGCGCTATCCCGGCTTTTTGGCCACTTGCATAGCTGCCAAGGACTGCGCGGGACCAAAGCTCTTCTCGATCCAAGGCATCGACGGCTACATAAACCTCGACCTCAATCCTGGCCTTGTGGGCACCGCACACCTGCGCCTGAACGACGGCACGCAGGAAGACGTCGTCGAGGCGTATGGCAGCGCTCGACGGGTAATCCCCGAGTTCCAGCACTTCGTGGACTACATCAACCGTAAGGACTATGAGGCTTGCGAAAAGCACCTTGAGCAGAGCCTCGCCGTTGCCGACGTGCTCACCGAAGCACGTCTCGACGCGGGCATTGCCTTCCCCGCCGACGCCATCCATGAGAGCTAGCACCTCTTCACGCATCGTCTCCCGCAGGGGCATATCCTCGGCGGGAGGCACTCATGAATCGAGGAGGGGAATTGTCATGAGCGGAGTAACGATTCGCGAATGTCACGAATTCACAGCCGAGCAGTTACAGGACCTGTTTCTTTCTGTGGAATGGTCGTCGGGACACTACCCAGAGAAGCTTGTTGTGGCCATGCGTAACTTCGAGTGTGTCTATGCCGCTTGGGACGATGACATGCTCGTGGGACTCATCTGCGCGATGGACGATGGGTCGATGACCGCCTATGTGCATTACCTACTGGTGAGGCCCGAGTATCACGGTATGGGCATTGGCAGACAACTGGTGCAAAAGGTGAAAGATCGCTATGCCGACTTCCTGCGCATCGTCGTCATTGCGTACAACAGCGAGACGGGCTTCTATGAAAACTGCGGCTTTAGCAAGGCACAGGACGCCTCGCCTCTGTTCATCACCGACCTTTGGACCTGATGCGACATCCAATGGGGCTGGAGTCATTACAGTCAACAACAATGACCCTTTATCATGGAACTTCGCAGCATTCATCTGCAGTACAGGCGCATTTTGGTACCATGCGCCGACGTTTCGGCCACATGAGCGATACAAAGAACGAAACTTGACCCATCATCTTTTGAAAAAGGAGTGGTCTTATGCAAAACACGTCTATGACACGTCGCTCGGCAATCGCAGCATTCATTGGGGCAAGTGGCTTGGTGGGTGTTGCCTCACTGGGCGGATGCTCGCAGAGCGCGCCAGCAGATAACGCCGCCGCAACCGAAAACGCCACCTCCAGTTCCGCGGGCACCTCTGAGCCCAACGACCTCGCCTGGTGGCAGAAGACCATCGTGTACGAGGCGTATCCCAAGAGCTTCCAAGACACCGTTGGCCAGGGTACGGGCACGCTTGCCGGAGTCACGCAGCGGCTCGACTACCTCAAGGAGCTTGGCGTGGGTGCCATTTGGCTCACGCCCGTGTACAAGTCGCCGCAAAAGGACAACGGCTACGACATTGCCGACTACTACGACATCGACCCGCGCTTTGGCACGATGGCCGACATGGAGGAGCTTATCGCAGAGGCAGGCAAACGCGACATTCGCATCGTGATGGACCTTGTGATGAACCACACCTCAAACGAGAACGAATGGTTCGTCGAGTCGAGTTCCTCGAAGGATAATCCCAAGTCCGACTGGTACATCTGGCATGATGCCAAGGAAGACGGCAGCGCACCCACCAACTGGCGCGGCATCTTTGGTGGCTCGGCATGGACATGGAACGACACCCGCCAGCAATACTACCTGCACACGTTCGCAGACTTCCAGCCCGACCTCAACTGGGAGTGCGAGGAGATGCGCAAGGAGCTCTACAAGATGGCCAAGTTCTGGCTCGACAAGGGCCTGGGCGGATTCCGCATCGACGCCGTCACCTACATCAAGAAGCCCGAGTTTAAAGACGGCGAATCCGACGCGCCCGACGGCATGTCAGCCATTCACAATGCCACGGCAAACACCCCGGGCATCCTCGACTTCCTCAACGAGTTTAAGGCCGAGGTCATGGAAGGCAGCGATGCCTTTACCGTGGGCGAGGCCAACGGCGTTGCAGCGAGCGAGCTGGGGTCATGGGTCGGCGAGAACGGCGTGTTCAACATGATATTTGAGTTCAGTCACATCTTGGTGCCGCAGGGCGGCAACGAGACGTGGTACGAGCCTGATGACTGGACGCTCACCCAGCTCAAGGACGCCCTCACCGCAAGCCAGAAGGCAACGGCCACAAACGGCTGGTATCCCATCTACTTCGAGAACCACGACCAAGCTCGCTCCGTAAGCCAGTTCCTCCCCGGTTGCAAAGACCCGGTGGCAGGCGGAAAGATGCTCGGAACCGTACTTTTGACGCTGCGTGGCACGCCGTTCATGTACGAGGGGGAAGAGCTGGGCTACACCAACGTGGCATGGGATTCCATCGACGACTACGACGACGTGTCCTCGCACAACCAGTACGAAATGGCGCTTAAAGCTGGCAAGACTGAGGAAGAGGCGCTGGCGTGCGTACACAAGCACAGTCGCGACAACGCGCGCACGCCCATGCAGTGGGACACGACCGAGAACGCAGGCTTCACCACAGGAACCCCGTGGCTGCCCGTGCATGACGACTATGAGACCTGCAATGCCGAGGTGTTGGGAGAAGACCCCGACTCCGTGCTCTCGTGGTACCGCGAGCTCGCGAAGAAGCGCGAGTCGACACCGGTGCTCATTGTTGGCGACTACAATGAGCTCTTGCACGACAGCGAAGAGATCTATGCGTTCGAGCGCACGCAAGGCGACACCCGCGCCGTCGTGCTCGCCAACTTCAAAGAGTCGGAAGCCACCTACGACGCGTCAGTCGTGGACGAGCTGACGTTCGCGTTTGGCACGCATGGCACGTCAACGGCTGGCACGCTTCAACCTTACGAGGCAGCCGTCTTCATGAAGTAGGTTACGCGGGCCATAGGTTCATGAGCACCAATTGCGCCTGTAGGGTTTTGCCCCACAGGCGCATCGCTTTGTCTCGCCTGGCAATGGAAATACCCCATGGTCCCCGCTGGTGAGGTCAGCCCACATGCGAAGACGCTTTATGGAACTCAGGTTCAAAGAACGGTGCTCATACTCTGTTCGTACATCTCGTTGTCGCGCAAAATGTACAAATCCACGTTGTCGCGCACCACACGGTTGAACGCACTTCTAAACCGACCGCTCAGCTGGACTTCTACCTCACCAGAAAAGACCCGGTTTGCCGCATGATATACGTCCTGCTCGCACACGTCGTGCGTGTGAATATCGTCGACCTCGCGTGTTACGGCAGCCAAGCGCTGTTGAGACAGGGCAAGACCCGTCTCGGCTTCGGTCGAGTTCTGGTAGACGCCAACCGTCGACTCACTTGTCTGCTGAATCTCTTCCTGATGCCGCCGTTGCTCGTCTTGAATGGTAACAGGAATTACAGGCATGCCGCCCAATGCCGCTGGTCCCACAAGCGAGAGCAGCGCAAGCGCTGCGGCTACCTGCTGGGCGGTGGGGAGCTGTACCCTGAACGGAGTACGCCAGGCAAGGTCATCCAAATCGAACTCTTCCACACACCCACCCCCGAGTGTAAAAGCGAGTCCTACCGCATGCGCGTGCAGTTACGTCCATCATGCTTTGCGTCATAGAGGGCTTTGTCAACCCGCTGGAATATGCTCTCGGCGGTATCGCCCACACGCGCTTCCGTTATGCCGATGCTAATGGTAACGTGACCCACACGCAGGAAGTTTGTTTGCGCTACCTTTTTGCGAATGCGCTCGGCCGCATTATAGGCCTGCTCCTTTGTGAGTTCGGTAAGCAAGCACACGAACTCTTCGCCACCCCAACGGCCAAGGGTATCTCCTTCGCGTATACATCCCTGCACGCAACGTGTGAGGTCCCTCAGCACTATGTCGCCCGTGTCGTGACCAAACGTGTCGTTGATCTGCTTAAAGAAGTCGATGTCGTACATCAACAGCACGAAGTCGTTGTCCCTGCGCCGCTTGGACATCTCGTAGTGCAAAATCTCGTCCATGCGTCTACGGTTGAAGGCACCGGTGAGCGAGTCGCGCTTCGCCATCATCTCCAGCTCGCTCACGGTTGCGTTGAACTCACCCGTCGTAACATTCAAAAACGTCGCCAAGCGCTCAGAAAGCGGAATGGGATGATCGGACGTCCCGGAAATGGGGTCGTACAGAGGCTGAGGTTGGGTGTATGCGGGGTCCCCCTCACGCATACCAAGCGCCACGATGGTGCTGTTGAGCATTCCTCCGCCCTCGGCGATGTGCATGATCTCGCCGTTGCCATATGCCCAAGCCATACTTGGGCAAGCATACCTATAGCAGGCAATCTCATAGTCAGCCCGATCATCGCCCAGGAACACACGACGATTCACGCACGCAAAGAGCACGAGCGCCTGTGGACAAAACGCAGCCATCTCGTTTGCCGAGACCGTCGTTTCGCGGAGCAGCACATTGGGATGCGCATACGACAAATACACGTGCGCACCCATCTCAAATGCTCCAGGGAACTGCAAAGAACCATCTTCATAGAAGTTCAAGGGAACCCGCGCAATAAGCTCCTCGCCGCTCTTCATCACGAGCGGGAAAGGACAAACGTTATCAAAGAAGTTACCGTCTAGCGCAACGTTGAGATAATGCTGGTAAATTGAGACCGCCGGCTTTCCATCTATGGTGTACACACGACCGTGGTCGTCACACGAGGTAACTACATGATCGTTGCCGATGATGTTCCAGCCCAGGTTATAGGCAGGCTTAACCCAAAGGTTCTCACCGCAAAACGTAACAACGAGAATGCCCTTCTCAAGCAACTCATCATCTACGAAAACCGCCGAGCTATCGTTGTCCAAGGTGTCAACACCAGCTTGGGCGCCAAAGAAAGGTACGTCTACGCCATGATTCACGACCTCTGACACAAAGGGACTTGGATTGAGATCTACCTGCGTGGGCATACACAGTATTCCGCGAACGTCTTGATAAGTGTCGAGGCGCTTGCAAAAGTCCAGACCCGCCTCCTGAGGGGTCATGATGTTGCAATCGTACACGTCTACGTGCACATCCGACTCCTCAAAGAGAAGGAACGTGCACGTAGTTCTCGTAGGCACCTTAATGTTTGCAGCCACTGTTCCCATGGTGGTCATACCCACGATGGTAGTATTGTCAAGCTCACGCACACCGCTGCGCACGCGATCGCGAATCAAGGCAAAGTCGCCATGTGGCTCAAACACCAACAGGAGGCGAGTGCGGGCGGCAGCAAAAGCCGGATGTGCCATTACCTGCCGACACATATCCTCAGGTGAGAATGCATCGCTCAACGTATAGGTTAGTTGCTTCACGGTAAGGGCCCCTTGAACGCTCGCTATTACAAATCACCGCACACTAAACCATTATCATTATATAAAACCGCGATGCACATAAAACGGGGTGTGACGAACTGTCACCTCCAACTTAGTTGTGCACCAGCTCCTCGAGCGTTTGGAACAGCGTATCCGGTTCCACCGGTTTGCTCAAGTGCGCGTTTAGCCCTGCCTGCATGCTACGTCGTACGTCTTCGTCGAAGGCGTTTGCGGTAAGCGCAATGATGGGAATGTCACGCGCGTCCGCTCGATCCAACGCGCGAATGGCTCGCGTGGCTTCCAGGCCATCCATCTCGGGCATGCGCATGTCCATGAGGATGGCGTCGTAATACCCCACCTCACTGGCCTGGAACATATCGACGGCCACCTTGCCGTTCTGCGCGTGCTCCACCTCTATCTCGCGCATCGAGAGCACCATCTCTATTATCTCGGCGTTAATCTCGATGTCTTCGGCGAGCAGAACGCGACGGCCGGCGAGTTCCACCACGTCATTTTCCTGATGAGCATTCTTGCGGTCAAACGCTTCCATAAACTCGTCTAGCACGCGATCCGCAAAGAGTGGTTTTGAGACAAACGTGTCCACACCCGCTGCACGCGCCTCGTCCACAATGTCCTCCCAACTGTAGGAGGTAAGAATGATGATAGGCGCATCGCTGTCGACGGTCTCTCGAAGGCATCGGGTCGTATCCACGCCATCCATGCCGGGCATGCGCCAGTCCACCAAGATGAGGTCGTACGGCTCTCGGCGCGCCTTGCGCATCTGAGCCATCTCTATGCCTTCGGCACCGCTCAAAGCCGTATCGCATGCAACACCCAACTGGCTTAGCACCACTTGAGCATGCTCACAGTCGATCTCATCGTCATCGATTGCCAGCACGCTCAGGCTGCGAAGGTCGAGTTCTTCCTCATGGGTCGCAGCAGTGCGCGTGGAGTCCACAAGAGTCACCGTTATGGTAAAGGTGGTCCCAACTCCCTTCTCGCTCTCCACCTCAATCGTACCGCCCATGAGCTCAACGATGCTCTTGGTAATGGGCATGCCCAGACCCGTGCTGCCATAGGAACCGCTCGCGGAGGAATCCTCCTGGCTAAAGGCATCAAATAACTTGGGCAGATAATCCTCGCTCATGCCAATGCCAGTGTCGGCAATCGAAAACCGAATGGTGGACTTGCCCTCGTAGTGAGCCAGCCGTTCAATCGACATCGTTACGGAGCCACCCGTCGGCGTAAACTTAACCGCATTGCCCAATACGTTAACGAGTATCTGGCGCAGCTTTTGATCATCGCCCACATAGTAATCGTTCACGAACGTGAGCACGTGGCATTCGTAGTGCAGCCCCTTGTCGTCACACTGCCCGCTAATGATGTCGTTTACCTGAGCAAGCATGTTGATGAACGAGAACTCCTCGCTCTTTATTATCATGCGTCCGCTCTCGATGCGGCCCATGTCCAAGATATCGTTGATGATGCCGAGTAGGTGGTGCGCCGAGGTGCCTATCATCTCTAAGTTTCGCCTGGTTTCATCGCTCAGGTCTGGGTCGGCGAGCGCGATGTTGTCCAAGCCGATGATGGCATTCATGGGGGTGCGGATCTCGTGACTCATGTTGGAGAGGAACTTCGTCTTTGCCTTGCTCGCATCCTCGGCAGCTGCCAGCGCATCCTTGAGCGCCTCTCGACTCTCGCTCAGCTCCCTACGCTGTTGCTGTTCCCGTGTGAGCAGGTTCTCGAGTTCTTTGCGGTACTCATTCTTCTCGTCCTCCACCACAAAGCTGTGAAGCAAACACGTGCCCAGCATGTACCCCATGGCATAGAGCGGAAGCAGCGGGTAGACCATCTGAATGCCGATGAGCAAGATCATCGCGAGGCTAAAAAGGCCAATGGTAAGGTTACGCCGTCGTATGGTTCCCTCAGATTTGGCCGTCACACGCAACGTGTATACCGTGCTAAAGAAGAACATGAGAATCTGGAATGCGAGCGTTATGTAGCGGGCGAATCCCGCGTGATAGGCACCGACTTTGTCGAACCAAAACAGGATGGGTTGCACGAAGTTGATTGCCACGACAGCGACCTCAAACCCCAAAAAGAGCGTACCGGCACGGTAGAGCATGGCACCATACGCGCTTCTGTCCTCCAGATAGGCCACTACATAGCGGGTCCACAGCATTACCGCGAGCGCCATGGCCACAAAGTGGACGACGGTGTCGGCATAAAGGAGCGGAGTAAGGTGTTGGGCTTCCAAGACACCCCAGATTATGTCGGTTATGTAATAGCCCAGAACGCCTATAATAAAATTGCGATAGCTTTGTTGCGTTGAGGTGAGCCGCTCCCGGTCGTCACTCCAGAGCACGTCCTTGTTGATGATTACAAGAACGATGGACGCGAGTATGCCAATAATCGAATAGGTCATTGCAAGCCTGTCTTGTCAATCTTGTTGCGACCACACTTCCCTATCCATTATAGGCGATTGCCAGATGAGAGGTATGCCGTTAACGGGGAGACTGTCCACTGACTGCGGTGTATCCCCTCGCTGCCAATGCGTGTCCCAAACACTCCGTATACTTAAGGCAACAACCACAAGGGAACGGGGGGATGGAAATGAGGCTCTCCAAGTCATCATACACACAGGGCATACAATGCCCCAAGATGCTGTGGATGGACTGCCACATGTCCGAGATGCGCGACGAGTCCGTTATGAATCAGGACGTCCTCGATACGGGCAACGAGGTGGGTGACCTCGCCATGGGTTACTTCGGCGACTATGTGGAGGTGCCATACGATCCTGCGGACTTCGACGGCATGATTCGTCGAACCGAGGAGCTCATCGCCAACGGAGTCCCCAACGTATGCGAGGCCACGTTCGCGTACGACGGAAACCTGTGTATGGTGGACATCCTGCGCGTGGAGGCAGACGGCGTGCACATTGTGGAGGTGAAGTCGTCCACGCACATCAACGACATCTACTTTCACGACATGGCCTACCAGACCTGGGTCCTGGACAAGTGCGGGATGGCCGTAAAGAGTATCTCACTCATGCACCTCAACAGCAGGTACGTGCGCAAGGGAGAACTCGACCTGCACGAGCTCTTTGTGGTAGAGGACTGCACGGCCCAGGTCGCAGAAATGATCGCGGACGTTGAGCGTACCGCCCTTGCGCTCAAGAAGGTTGCGGCACAAGACGACGAGCCTAAGATTGCGATTGGCCGTCAATGCAAGAGCCCCTATGAGTGCGGCTATCTCGCGTGGTGCTGGCGGCACCTGCCCAACCCAAACGTGTTCGACCTCTGCCGCATCCGCATGGACAAGGCGCTCAAGCTAATCTCCCAGGGTGTCGTCTCCCTCAAGGACGCCACGGGCAAGGGCATGGTGACCAACCAGCGCCAGAAGGCGCAGGTCGCCTGCGAGGTGCAGGACGTTGAATTCAAAATCGACGCGCCCAAGGTCAAAGAGTTCCTCGACACGCTCACCTTCCCGCTCTACTTCCTGGACTTCGAGACCATGCAGCCCGCCATCCCGCCGTTCGATGGCACATGGCCATACCAGCAAATCCCCACCCAGTACTCACTGCACGTGCTGCGCGCGCCAAACGCGGAGCTCGAGCACTACGAGTTCCTTGCTGAGGCCAAGGGAGACCCGCGGCGCTCCGTCGCCGAGCATCTGGTGGCAAGCATACCCTTAAACGCGTGCACGCTTGCCTACAACATGGGCTTTGAGAAGGGCCGCATCCGCGAGCTGGCGGACGCCTTCCCAGACCTCGCGCCACACTTGCTCAACATTGCCGAGAACATGCACGACCTCATGGTGCCGTTCTCCAAGGGTTGGTACTACGTGCGCGCCATGGGCGGGTCCAACTCCATCAAGGCCGTGCTGCCGGCGCTCTTCCCCGATGACCCCGAGCTCGACTACCACGCGCTCGAGGGCGTGCATAACGGCGGCGAGGCCATGCGCGCCTTCGAAGACTTGTACGGCATGGATCCCGGCGAGGCCGCCATCGTGCGCGAGCAGCTCCTGCGGTATTGCGAGCTGGACACGCTCGCGATGGTGCGTGTGTGGGAGAAGCTGCGGGAAGCGATAGCTACGCCCCAGTAACTAGGCACGCTCTCAGCACGAACTCCAGCAGCTCCTCGGCCTCTCCCGCCGGCATCGCGCCGTCGGGAGAGAGCACCTTGTAGATGCCGGCGAACGCGAGGCGCGCCGCCTCCCTCCCCTCGCCACGAATGCCTGTGGCGTGGTCAAGCAACGCCTCAACATCCGCGGGAAGGTCTTTGTCACGCAGCGCATGCCACAGCTCGCAGAGCACGCAGCGATTGACGCCAAGATGCCCCTCGCTTTGGTCCGCGGAAGCCCTCATGACCCGGGGAGTAGGCACCTCAATATGGAATGGCCCAAAGAGCCTCTTGAGCCTTCGGAGCCGCACGTCGTCGCCACCCGAGACGGCCGCAAGCGAGAGTCCTGACGCAATGCCCTCGTAGCTGTCCAGCAGCAGCGAAAGGCCAAGCATGCCTCTATCCACCTCCCCTTCCGCCACCACGCAGTCCCAACTGCCGGGAAAGCTCTCAAAGTCCAACTGCAGCTGGCCCGCAGGCACTTCGTAGGGAGACGCCTCGAGCGCTCCGGCGCAATCGGCGTCACCCACAAGGAGCACGCGCAGCCCCGGCTGTGCGAGCGGCGCAAGGAACCACAAGAGGCGAATCCTCCCCCACATGTCGAGGTTTTCTCCTCCCAGGCCATAGCTTCTCATGAGCAGACGAGTCCACTCGTCAGTCGAGAGTCGCAAGCGCAGGCGAAGCAGCCTCTGGGCTAGCCCGGCACCTCCTCGCACCACGTTCAAACCCTCAATTTCGTAATTCACCATGTCAAAGCGCCGGAGGTCGCCATCCGACGATGTTACGTCGAAGATTTCGCAGGCAGGGCCCTCGCACAAGGGGCGTTTACGCACCGAGAGATGGCACCACGATCCGTCCAGCAACCTCGCGGCGCGAACATCCTCTCCCCCAACGCCCAGCATGTGCAACAGCGGGCAGGCGGTGGAAATGCCGTACACGTCGTCGTCCATCCTTCGAGCGCCGTAGACCCTGCATACGACGTCTCTCCCCGCAGGAGGCAAGCCAGCACGGATGGGAGCCGAGGCGTCCAGCACGTCAACGGCCCTGCGCGAACCGTCATCGTCGTCCCCATACTCCGCCAACAGATAATCACCCACGTAGGCAGGCACACCAAGCGACGCGCACTTTCCATCCAAGGCACCGACTCGCATCGATACGTCGCCGAGCGCTGCCACGACTTTTTCGTCCAGTCCGTCCTGCACGAGACTCACGCGACCAGCTCTTGTAGCACCACGCATAACCGACCTCCCCATCACCCGCGCGCTCAGGAACCCCATACAAACGCAAAGACTGCGCCTGTTTGCACGATGCAAAGGCGCAGTCTTTGGAGCCAAATCCTATGTATGAGGTAACGCTAAAACGCTAACTTGCTCTCATTCGTCACACTAACCAATGTCCAACGGCATGTCAACCGTCTCTACCCTACCAGTCCTCCTCGAAGTCAAATCGTCCCACGTCCACCTCTTTTTTGGTCAACAGGACAATGAAGGCAACCTTAACGCAGAATCTTTTGCTTTAAACACAATAATCTGCGTTAATAGTGCCTTACCTCCAGACTAGAAGTCCATGCCAACTGCTCGGTTGACGCGAGAGTCCCCTTGGCGCTCGGGGGACAGTCCCCCTGTCGTCAAGGGGACTGTCCCCCTACGGTTATTTGTGTCCCCTCGGCTACGTATACTCGAGAAAACAATTACAGCTGAAAGGAAATGATGATGCTATCGCGTTTGTTCTACGACATGAGTACCGCATGCATTGTTCGCATCGAAACCATCGAAATCCAAAACATCAAATGCGTCGGACGCGGGGAGGTTTGCTTCCGGAATCCTCAACGCCCCAACGGCCCACGAATCGTGGGGCTCTATGGGGCGAACGGCTCCGGTAAGTCCACACTCATCGACGCCCTCGATATTCTTAAGCATTGCATGTCCGGACAGTCTGTGGACAAACACGTGGCCCAATACATAGACGTCGAAGCAGAGACCGCAACCATCGCGTGCGAATTCAACATTCGCGTTAGAGAGAGCGCACCGACCCACGCCATCTACTCCTTCACCCTGTCACGCGATTCGTCCGCCAATAACAACGGCGGACAAAGCGAAAGCGGGGATATCTCCCAAGAGGTGCGGATATCCGACGAGAAACTGTCGCTCTCAACTAAATCCATGCAAGAGCTCGAGCGCATGTCGGTCGTTATAGACACTGCTGCTGGAACCGTTTTTGGTCCCGTTTTTAACTATGAGAGGCTCATCGGGAAGACTACGGCCAATCACTCTGAGGAAAGCCCGACGGCCGCCGAGAGCCTATGCACTAAGCTGACGACTGCGAAGCGGTTGGCATACGAGAAATCGCGGTCATTCATCTTCTCACGCGACCTGTACGAATCGATTCTTGCGCATAGACACGACCTTGTCCTTTCCGCGACCACAGATCAAGCAGACATTGACGAACTGACTTCAGTCGTTGCGACATCCATAAACGCGCTATCTCACTTTGCAAAAGATCACATGCTTATCCTTGACTCATCGTATGCGGGAAGTGCCATAGCCGGCACACTTGCGCTTCCCATGGCTGACCATGACCTCAGCATTACAAGACACAGCCTAGAGGGACTGGGGGACGCATTTGAGAAGCTCGGGATCGCCGTCAGCTTCGACCTACCCATCGATGGCCCCGCTTGGGTAAGCTGTTTTGCGGTGAACTCTGCAAGGGACATGCTTAAGACGATGAACCCCGTGATAAGCCAGATCATTTCCGGGCTCACCATTTCCATCGAGCAGGTGGAGACAAGTGAGGCGAACCAGCCCAAGCATTGCAAATACATTCGCCTGATGTCTCATCGCAACGGAAAGACCATCCCGTTCTCCTGTGAGTCCAGCGGCGTAAAGCGTCTCTTCTCCTTGGTGAACCTCTTGGTGCTCATGTACAACGACCCACGCACGCTCGTTGCCATCGATGACTTCGACGCCGGCATCTTTGAGCACCTTCTCGGCGAGCTGTTGAGTAGCCTGGCATCAAACGGACTGGGGCAACTGGTCTTTACGTCAAGCCACCTACAGCCGCTCGAAGCGATTGACAAGGGCTATATTCGGTTCACCACGAACAACCCTGCGAACCGATATGTGCAGGTGGAGAGCGCTGATTCCAGCGACACTTTGTGGGACTCATTCTACGGCAACGCCGTTTCGGGAGAACGGCGAGAGCGACTGTTTGAGCAAATAAGCGCCGAGACAATCGGACACGCCTTTGAACAAGCGGCTCAGTAAGGCGTTCAAAGCGAATAGAGTTCCGCTTTGAACGCCAGCGGGTGCCGTCAGCCATATCTCCGCACTGCTAATCCCCCTCAGCGCGAACTCCAGCAACTCCTCAGCCTCTCCCGATGACAGTTCACCAGCGGGAGAGGACACTAGTCTTCCTCTAAGCCAAATCGCTCTGCGTCAACACCAAGGTCCCTGGCAATCCCAAACAGCCCCTCGTCGTCAGCGCTCTCAATCTCCTGCATCTGGAACATGGCGGCAGCGCCGACGCCAAAGGCGGCCGTGCCGCAATAGTCCATAAGATAGTCGCGCAGCTCGTCTGCATCAGCGTCCATGTTCTCTCCCCTTCCTGAGGCCCGATACCATTTGCGTGACAACAGCATGCGTGTTGGACGGGAATGGCGTTTTGCGAATGGCAATCGTTGCCAACCGCATCACAGCCTATTGATGATGCGTGCCATATGTTTCCAGATGCTCGCCGCAATGTCCCACAACGATGAGCTCCCGCTCTGGATCAAAGATAAAGTGTATGCGCAGGTGTCCGCGCTTTTTGTCTCCACCTTTAACATGCGGTATGAAATCGCAGACCTTACCTTGGTATTCGTGTTGTCGCAGACGCATAAGACGAACGTCTCTGTTGGTCTGCTTGCCCTCATGGAACGAAACGCCAAATCCAGTACGCGACTTGAAGTCACCCTCGTTAATATTCATAACACCATTGGGTCCAAACCGCATCGGCCACAACTGTTCATACATGGCAGCCAGGCCCTTAAACAACTCGCTCGCCTGCCCCTTGAAGTCGTATGCCGATTCAACTGCGTCGTCCAAAAACACCATGCGATCGGCAAAAACAACCTCAGCAATATTCATTGCCTCACGCACGCCTTTGCAGCCGCTTCCAATACTCAGAAGCAGCTCTTCCATACCATGATCCCTCTGCGCAAGGGCTTCCGCCTGGAGCACCTCATCCTCAAGTTGACCGACACGATACTTTAGCTGACCATTCTCCCTCTGCAGTTCTCCCGCTCTCTCCTGCGCATCCTCAGCTTGTCTTTGAGATTGCGCACACTCCTGCAACAGCTGCTCGTATTCATCCGTGGTTACCTGGCTATCGCTCTGAGCCAATCTTTGCTTATACTCGTCAATCTCACTGAAGGCGATTTCCAAGAGCTCGCCATACTCATCCGCCTGCCTTCGATACACGTCTATTGAGTCACTGGACCCAAAGCTCTCCATTTCTTGCTCAAGGGCGATTCTTTCTTCTTCCGTCTCGCGCAAACGAGCTTCGATTATCTTGCGCTTTTCCTGCAGCTTTTCCACACGCGCAAGAGAAGCCTGGTATCTCACGCTCCGTATGCCAAGGACCTCGCCCTGTTTGAGAGTGAACATACGAGACATTCCTGCGGAAAGATGTTGGAATACGCTGTCCACACCAAAGGCTTCAAGCGCTTCGCTCGTAAAGAAGCGATGCCTGGCGTAGTCGTATTCCGTTGGCTCGTCGAGGTCAACGCCACCCCAGTATATGCGCAGGCATCCCGGCTCAAGTCGATACTTGTACGCAGGCTTTGCCGGATTACCAAATACATACCCATACGAACGCTCTAGATCTTCATCTCCCCTATCAAGCGCATAGACCACAGCAACACCCGTGAGCAGCCGCGCGAGCTGCAACGGATTAACCGGATAGTCGTATGACTCCCCATTGGCATCACGACGCGATACGACCACGATGGGCGTTGTTCTCCCCTCGTCAATGAGCTGCTCAACAAAGAGGTCAAAGTTGTCTTGCGTAAGAATGACGGCATAGGTCTTAAGAGGAACACCACCGCAGGTAACCTCAAGCTCGGAAGATAGGATGATGTCACGCACGAACCGAGGTGAATTTCGCTGTGGAGCATCCGTCTTATAAATGTATGTTGCGTCATCGTAATAACGGACTCGGGCATTAACCACCACGCACTCAGTTGTACTGTCTTCAAGGAACGAAATGCCTATCTCGGTGATCCAAAACCGGTAGCCGTGTGCGCGATCGCGCTCAACGTACTCCATGGCCCAATATGCTGGCAGCTCGTTCTCGCTGCTTGCAACAGCCTCGGTACGAAGAAAAGAATCGCAACAGGATTGGCTGAAGGCACCTTTCGCGAAGCTAGACGATGCGAGTTCGTCGCACGCAGGCAGATATTCCCGCAAGCTTACCGAACCGTTACGCCCTCTCCACTCCTCCTTTGACGCCAACCAATTCCGTAGGAGCTCCAGCACGGTTCCGACTGGCTCGACGTCACCCTTTTTAGGCGTCACCTCCAGCCGGGCACGATAAAAAACGTGGGAGGCCTCAGACGGAATCTTCGTAAGGTCGTACGCCGTATTGCGCCATGTCTTGTCCATTCTTGGGTGCAGACTCGTTGTCTCGGCAGTTGCTTTTACCTGTTGCACGATGTGGTCCCCCTCGCTATATGTACGCACATAGCTCCAGTATGGGTCACATGTCATATGCCCGAGCGGACTCGCAGGTCAAAAACCTGTGCAAGTTTTTTGTTCCTTGTTATGGGATACTTATGCATTCAAGCATGGTATGAACCGGAACGGAGGGACAGTCCCCTCGTTCCGTGAATCACTCCCTTGCGCGTCTCTCGATCTCCTTCACGAACTCACTGGCCTGATGTGAGTCCATGTAGCCCGCACCAACGTCCAAGGTGGCTTGCTTGGCATCCTCGGCAATACTATTGCAGTATTCGTTGAACGCAGACGGATTCATGCGATACAGCCCGTTCACACCTTCCATGAGCTTCTTGAAGCCGTACCAGAACGCGTCAACGTGCTCGTCGAACTCATCATCGAGCATGCCCCAGTACCGCTTCTTGTTGAAGTCCCTCATGCGCTCGATGCTCTTCTTAAGACTGTCGCCTCCCTCGTCCTCTTCCACATCGGTGGCAATGCCCGCCACCTTGTTACGACCCGGTATTGCACCCTCGTACTCGCTCATGTCGTAGAGGAAGTCGTCGAACCAATACCCAAAGCGCCAACCATTGCAGGCCCCAAACGTACCCTCCGAGGCAAATGCCGCAAACAGCCCATTGTCCTGCACAACCTGTTTAAACGTGCGGAACGACTTGCGAACCTCCGCCGCAAGCTCACGGAGCTCCTCCACGTCCAACTCGGCAGAAAGGACCGAGCTCCCTTCAAACTCAGGAATCTCTGGGAGTGCAAGCACATTTCCTGCCACAGACTCCGCATCCGCACGCATCGCACCCTTTACCGCCTCTTCAGCGGATAGCGCGGCCTTCAAGATCTGTTCCTTAAGTGTCTCCATCCTCTGGTTTCTATCCACAACTTGCGTCAATTGCTCGGTCTCGGCATCCGTTGTTGCATCAAACGCCATGTCAAACGCATCGTCAATCACCCTGTTGAGCGATTCGTCCGACTCTAGCTTCTCCGTAAGAAGCGTCTTTGGCAGCTTCTTCGTGCGATCCTCAACCTGTTCCTCTGCGGCACTCACCACAATGCCGTCGAGCTTTCGCACCACATCCGCATACGCATGCGCGGCTTCCGTCAGAGCTGAGTCAACGTCCACCTCGCCCGCCTCGTCAATTATGAGCTCAGCCTTCCCAATGGTTTGGTCCAACCGCCTCAGAACCTCACTGCGATTCTCCATGCCAAGAAGCGCGTTGTATCGCTCCAGATAGTTTATCGAGCGGGGCATCCTCTTGTCATCCTTGAGCTTGTCCAGAGCGTCAGCACGCGCCTTGGAACAATACGTTCCCACTGCAGAAACGACCTTCTCGCGATTGGCACGTCGCTCGCCGGTTAGAACCTCTTTTACCTCTCCCAAGACAACCGAGCGCAACTCCGCAACGAGGCGTGCCCCTTCCTGTTCGCGGCGACGATCCTCGTTTTTGGCAAGCCCGTCCGCAAACGCCATGCCAGCAAACTGCATCGCGTCTCTCAACTCGTTTGAGTCCATGGTTCCTCCTAGATGTCGAGCGCCTTGCGGGCAGCAGCTACGGCATCGCCGTCTGGGTAGAAGTCCGGACTCACGCTTGCCAGCAGCTCAGGGCTTATGCTCTGGATGTCGCGGATGCAGCCCAGAGGCAGGAGGACCTTGCGGGCGCCTGCGTTCTTTGCCACACGCATAATGTCCTCAAGCCCTCCAAGCTCATCCATGGTGCCCGAGAGACGCAGGATGCCGGGTATTACCGTAGATGCCGTAACGGGGCGATTGCAAGCCGCAGAGCAGAGGCCAATGAATTCCGCAAGCGAGACCTCGTCCGAGAGCCCCTTGGATTGCAGGTCGTTAAAGAACATGAGGTAATCCTTCTCGGCAAGCCGCATGCCGGCGGCCACCCTGTCCGCATTGTTCTCGAAGAATCTAAACGCCGCTTCCATCGTGTCCTTCACGCGCTTGTTGTAGCCTATGCCCTCGATCTCGAACTTGCACTCGCCTGCAACCGCCTTGTTCTCCAACTTGTAGATGGCGTAGTCACCGTTGAGCGCCCGCCCAATGCCAAACACGTGGCCGGGCATGAGCGTGCCGTCTGGCACCAAGGTGTCTTCGCTCTGCTCGGGCACGGGAACCACACGCGTCTCCATGGGGTTGTCCGCATCGATGTAGCCCAGGTTCACGTCTATGAACTCCACACCCGCCATGATCTTGAGCTGCTCCTTAACTCGACGGCGTCCCTCGATCGCGTACTCAAGGAGCATCTTGGCGTCTTCTTTGCTCATGTTCTCGTCGGGGAACAGCAGCTTTGCCAAGCCGCTAAAGTTCTTGCGCACGCCAATCTCGTCGCGCTTGTTGAAGTCGCTGTTAAGGCGGAAGTACTGGTCTATGAGATGCGTGAAGTCACGCTTGCGCATCTCGCGGCAAAACTCGGCCAAGCAGTCGGTAATGAGCCCATAGTGGTCGGTAAGAAGGTCCGAGCGCATCTTGGGGACCTCCCATCCGGGCAAATAGCAATGGATGCGGTCAAAGAAGGCAGAGTCGTCGTTGAACTCAGGCGGGAACGGATCGAAGAGATGGGTGGTCTTGAGCACGTTGCCAACGGTGTCGTTGATGTTGCCCTCATACACGATGGAGGCATCGGCGTTCAGCTGATCCTTTCCACGCGCAAACGAGCCAGACGCCATGTAGTCCTTAAGAATCTGGATGGCGTTCATGTCCTTAAACCGCATGCCCGCCACTTCGTCAAACGTTACGCAGTCCCAGTTGCCCACCAAGCCCACGCGTTCCATAGAGCCAGCCCGAATGGTCGCGTTCATGCGGCCAAAGAGGTTTGCCGTAGTGGTTTGACCGCCAGAGAGCAGGATGGAGTAAGGCGAGATCTCCTTGTACACATGGCTCTTGCCCGTGCCACGCGGGCCAAGCTCGCACAGGTTGTAGTTGCGCTCAGCAAGCGGCACCATACGCTCTATGAAGTGCATCTTCTGCTTGTCGGTGAGCGCGTCAGGCTCATAGCCACAGCTTCGCAGGAGAAGATCCATCCACTCTTTTGTGGTGAACTCGCGTCTTAGCTCAATCATCGACTCCAGGTCCAAGTTGGGCATCTGGATGGGCTTGAGGCTTACCACATGGAACGGACTGTCCTCAGGCCCACGCTTGCCACCCTTTTTCTTGGGCTTGGCCTTAGGCTCGTCGTCAAAGATGTCGGCCAAGGCATCTTCGTCCTCGTTGCCAGGCTGCAGGTACTCTATGCGCATGATGCACCATATGCCGCCCTGCAGAATCTTTGTATAGTTGCGCACATACTCGGCCGGCATCACGAAGGGCTCTATGGCAAGGTTGGTAAAGCTCGCAACGTAGATGTCTTTGTATTCGTCGAGCTTGGCATGCACCTTGTCGATGATGGTGTACTGGCCGAGCTCCCTGATCTTGGACTTGATGGTTTCCGACTCGTCCGCCCTCACATAATTGTCGGTAAGAATCTTGCGGATGCGCGCAACGCCCTCCTCCACCATCTCCTCGTCGTCGGTGGCACAATACATGCCCAGCAGGTACTCGAGCACAAACGTGGGCACGTTTGCGCCACGCTTCATCATTGCCGTGAGGTCCTTGCGAACGATCTTCCCCCCAAAGCATTCAACCGCCTTTGCATCAAGCTCATCGGTCTCCAGATGGGGTATTGCCATCGACTGTGCCCGTGCCATGATCACGCCTCTCTTGTCCAAGCTTTCCGAATGCTTCCGTTATTGCCCAAATCCAAAATCGTCCGTTGCGAACGCCCGCTAGAACCCAAAGTCATCCGTTGGCGCAAACGCAATGTCAATCGTGTACTCCTCTTTCCAAACCATCTGCTTCGTCGTGCGCTCACGGCACACCAGGTAGTACGTCTCTTTTGCACCGTACTGACGGCCAGCCTTGAGGCTGAACTTGGATCGCGTTACGCGTGCGGTGTCGTCGGCATCCACCATGTCCGCATGTGCCTTTATTACGTTGCTCACCTCGTTGCCGCTCGCATCGGTCATCACCAGCTCATACTCCGCAGGCAGCACCTTGCCACCCACTGCCTCTGGCTGGAACAGCTCAACGCGGAAGATCATGGCGTTGACGCGCCTTCCGGTAGAGAGCAGCCTGAGGGTCGCCTTCTGTTGGTCCACAAAGCCCTTGGAGCCTCCCCTGCGGTTGCGGAACTGGATAACGGGCACGCACATCTCCTGCATGCTCGCCCCGCCATGCACATAGGACTCACCCGGGCCTGCCTTCTTTATGCGCACGCACTCGCGAGGCGAGAGCCCCACATACGTCCCGCCTTGCATGCTGTCCATGTTCATACGTATGAACAGGTGGTCGTCCACGTTTGCGACGTTAAGGATGGCATAACGACGTCCCAGCCGCACTGGCTCGGCGCCAATGTCCGCCTTGCTCACCTTATCGCGCTCTTCGAGCGCCTCGCGCGTGTAAATAAAACCATGATCGGCGGTAATAACCACGCGTGAGATGTTGAGGTCGTTAACGGCAATCTTTACGAGCGCCACGAGGTCGTCCACCGTCGTGTCGCATGCCGCAAACACGTCGTGCTCGGTGGCATAGTCCTCGCCAGTCGCATCAATCTTGTTGTGGTACACGTACACGATGCCCGCATCGCCTACGAGTTGCTTGCGCAAGGCGCGCTTTGTGGAGATGAGGTCCTTTGACTGTATGGCACGGCTACTTGGTGTGCGAGCCTGCAGTACCAGCTCACGTTCCTTCGTGCCTGCGGTGGGCCTGCCGTCGCAGCTCACCACTCCCGTATTCCAGTCGTATGACAACGTGTGGTTGGGCAAGAGCGCCGCCATGCCAAACTCGGTTATTGAGGGGAACACGCTTTGCATGCTGCGCAGCTCTGCGGTCCCTTTAGTGTCGCGTTCAAGCCGCTCGGCAAGCTCGACGGCAACTTCGTAGCGCAGGGCGTCACTCACAATCACGAGCGATCGCTTCGCGCCACCGGCACCGGAAACCACCCGCTCGTCGTAGAAGTGCTTTTGCCGATCTATGCCCTCTGCATATCCCTGGTCCAGCCACTGCTCTTTGCAGGCCTTTACCCAGCAACCATTCGTTTCTGCAAGGAACCAGTTGGTATACACGCGCTCGATCCATGAGGCCAACTCATCCAAGGCGTTTTCTATCGTCATAGGCACATCCGCCGTACTGTGCAGGCATGCGTCACACGCTCTGCAGAAGTGCCGATAGAAGGTGTCCATAAGGTACCAGTCGCTGGTGTAGGCCTTCCACACGTCAGCGGGAGTGGCATGATGGAATCCCTGGGCGTGCTCACGGAAGAACCGCGCGGCAACGGCAGCAGCCGTAAGCGCATCGAAGTAAGGGGCAACACGGCTGTACCACGCCAAGTCCTTGCGACGCTTCGCCAAACTCAGCGCCTCGGCCACGCGATCGGCCCCTTGGGCCAAACTGCCCATGAGGTCTACCAGGATTCTCTCGTTGAGACAAGGCAACGCGTCGCTCTCCGCCAAGTCGGATGAGGTGATCTGCGAGAACCGCTGCTCCAGATTGCACACACGCTCCACGCGGCGACAGAGGTCGTAGAAGTCGTCACCAAACGCCTCGTCGTGCATCCAGTCGTCTACCACGTTGAGGCAAAACTGCCCGTGTGGCAACGACATGCGTCCCTCAAGTCCGCTCAGGGCCCCATCGGGAAGCGTGCACGATAGCGCGCTCAGCAATATGTGCGATGCAATCTCGTCTGCAAACTGCAAGTCGCCCGCATACCCTAAGCGACTCTGCACATACGACTCGAATGGCCCATCTGCCCCATACTTTGCCAGCTTGGCAAGGGGGTTCTCCTCAGCAAGGAGCGCGACCAGGTACGACTTCATGATCTGCGATGTTGAGAGGCCGGTCGCGTTGAGCAAGGTGCCCAGAACGCCAAGCACCACATCCCCCTCCGTTTGGGCATGGGGCATAAGTCGCACGAACTTCTTCTTGCGCCCCGCCGCACGGAAGAACGACGTAAACCGCTCAATACCATCCACCGCCGAATCAACGGCCCCCAACTCCTCAACAAGCATTGAGGCGTAGTCCGCCTGGAAGTGCTCTGCCACGAGCTCCACGTCCGCCAGCCAATTGTCCTCGAGCGCATGCGGAGATAAGTCCTTTTGGTAACGCGCGTACACCAAGAAGTCAGCTTGCGGCTTTTCGCGATAGATGAGACGCTTCAAGGCAAACGTGGACCCCTCGTCTGCTTTAACAAACTCGAGCGGCCGCTCTAGCTGTTCCTCGAATCCCAGGCCAAAGACCGAAAACCTGTCAAACTCAGCCTCAAACGAGCCGTCTGCATCGTGCCATATTACGATCCTGCGCACGGCACACGGCTGAAGAGGGGCGCACAGCCTCTCCTTGAGCATCGTTGTTATGTCGCTTGATTCCATTGTTGGCATCCATTCGCTTCACGTCTTGCGAATCAGTTCTGTCGAATCAGTTCTGTACTTGTTACGTGCATTCAGTTTTTTACGATAGCAAAACGAATCGTCGCAACTCGAGCTCTCCGTAAGAGACATCCGCACGCGCTCGCCATTACTCGGCCACAGGCCGCAGGCGGGAAATGGGGGCATGCCACACAGGGCTGCCAGATGCAGCGAGCACCACGCAGCCTGGCCGTAAGGAAGGGTCAAGCTCCTCCAACAGCTAGGAGGGCGTTGCGCCCGAGCGGCCCTTCGACTCCCGTGGAACTCTGACCCCTGCCAAAATGCGCACCTTGGCCAGCCACAAGGTGCGGCTCGCTACGCGACGGCCGCAAAGCCGCAGGTACAAGACCTGCACGAAAAGAACCCGCACCCTGGCCCGCCGCATGATGCGCACCCTGCCCCATCGCAAAGTGCGGCCTGGTGGACGGCACGCCGGGCTGGCGTCGCGTGAGAGGCGACGGGTTGCCCCTCACGGTTTTTTGACCGCTCTTGAGGGGCGGGCCACGCATGAGGTGTGCCCCCATTCCCCGAGAAAGCATCTCTTGAGCAGCAGCCTATCCAAACAGCTCGGAATCCAGCGCCGCCGCAGCCATGCTGTCCGACTGCGGTATGGCATGCGCATAGATGGACATCGTCACCTCCGCCGACGAATGACCGAGGCGCGTTTGCACGGTCTTGACGTCAACACCGCTGGCTATGAGAATGGTGGCATGGCTATGTCGCAAATCATGAAACCTAAGTCCCTCATGCCCCAGGCCGTCGGCCCACTTTCGCCACCAATGCTCGAAGGTGCTCAGATTGGCCATCTCACCCGACTCGTTGCACAGAACCGAACACGCGTGGTCGTCCTCACGATTTGGGCAATGCAGACGCTGTGCCGTTCGGGCCTCATTGAGCACCTCCACAAGATTGATGCCAATGGCAACGCTGCGCACGCTGCTTGGGCTCTTTGGACTACCCAACGAACCGCCCGCCTTTATAGCCTTCGACACCGAGATGCGCAGCGTGAGCTCGTTTACGTCCGCCCAGGTGAGTGCGAATATCTCGCCGCGCCGCATGCCGGTTGCCATGGCAATACATGTGGCAAGACAAAATGATGCGCGCTGCAGCTGGCCCTTGTGGAGGTGTGCACGCATTTGGTTGACCGCCTTAGTCACGAGCGTGGCAGCCTGCGCCGGCAGAAGGAACCTGGTTCGGCGCTTCTCCTCCCTCGGCCGCCTCACGCCCACGAACGGGTTGTTCTTTGTCAATCCCTTAGCAATCGCCCAGGCAAAGACCTGAGTGCCCGCAAGATGGGCCGCCCGCAACGTGGTGGATGAGAGTCCCCTACCCTTGCGCCCGCCGTGCTGTGTGAGGTTGATGAGTGCGTCTATCACCCGATGCGAGTCGATCTGCCGCACCTCAATGCCATTGAACGTACTCTCGAACAGGAGCGCCTTTTGTGCTGCCTTGTGCGCCGTATATGGTTGTACCTCACCGAGCAGCTCACGCTCGTCGGCCCAGCGCTCAACCAGGTCCCGGTAGTAAAGTGCTGTGGATGTGCCTTCTGTCTTCATCATTACCTCCTCTGTGTCCTACGGAGGTTTCATTGAACATGCTTGACTGATGGTCCTTTGGCGCCGGGAAATGGGGGGACATACCTCACAGGGCTCCTGATTGTAACGAGCGCCACGTGGGAGGTGCATCCTTACCCAGCTCGATGGCCCTTTTGGAGGACTTAGGAAATGGGAGACATACCTCACAGGGCTTCTGATTGTAACGAGCGCCACGTGGGAGGTGTGTCCCCCATTTCCCTGCCTATTGATTCCTCAGGATGAACCCTGGCGTCAACCAGAGCCGGTAACCGCTCATTCTCATGCCAAGCATTCGTTTGAAGAAAGGGACCTCGCGTCCCTTGCCGGCGGCGCCTCGCTCTTCGCCGGCGCGGCCGAGGCCAAGCTGCGCCTGCTGCGCGCGGAGCTCGCGCCGCTGGCCGCGCGCTACGACGTGGTGGTCGCCAACCCGCCGTACATGGGGAGCTCGAGCATGAACAGGTGGATGGGCGCATGGGTCAAGAGGCGCTACCCCGAGGAGTGCCGCGACCTGTGCACGTGCTTCATCGAGAGGGGCTTCTCGCTCTGCGGCGACCACGGCTCGAGCGCGATGATAACCATGCAGTCGTGGATGTTCCTCGGCAGCTACGAGAGGATGAGGAAGAAGCTACTGGAGGGGCACGCCATATCGTCGATGGCGCACCTCGGCACGCGAGCGTTCGGCGCCATAGGCGGGGAGGTCGTGTCCACGACGGCCACGGTGTTCTCCGCCGCCCCGTCGG